>NZ_JAKVME010000001.1:1977060-2306570 GCF_022483985.1 Acetobacter sp.
GCGAGGCCTTTCCTTCAGCCACATCCTTGTTCACGACAACCTCGTCCACGGTTTCGAGGCCAGGCAGTTCGAACATGGTTGTGAGCAGAATGCTTTCCATGATCGAACGCAGACCACGTGCTCCCGTCTTCCGCTCAATGGCCCTGTGAGCGATCGTCTTGAGCGCATCGTCCGTGAAGGTCAGCTTCACATCTTCCATCTGGAACAGCTTGGCGTACTGCTTGACCAGCGCGTTCTTTGGTTCAGACAGAATCTGCACCAGCGCCGTCTCATCGAGATCACCCAAGGTGGCGACAACCGGCAGACGACCGATGAATTCGGGGATCAGACCAAACTTGATCAGGTCTTCCGGCTCTACGCCTTTCAGAATCTCGCCTGTGCGACGATCTTCCGGAGCCTGAACGTCTGCTCCAAAACCGATACCCGAACCCTTGCCGCGTGCCGAAATGACTTTTTCCAGTCCGGCAAAAGCACCACCGCAGATGAAAAGCATGTTGGTCGTATCGACCTGCAGGAATTCCTGCTGCGGATGCTTGCGACCACCCTGCGGCGGAACGGACGCCACGGTGCCTTCCATCAGCTTCAGAAGCGCCTGCTGGACGCCTTCACCGCTGACATCGCGGGTAATGGAGGGATTGTCGGATTTGCGGGAAATCTTGTCGATTTCGTCGATATAGACGATGCCGCGCTGCGCCCGCTCGACATTGTAATCGGCCGCCTGCAACAGCTTGAGGATGATGTTCTCCACATCCTCACCGACATAACCGGCTTCCGTCAGGGTCGTGGCGTCCGCCATCGTGAACGGCACGTCGATGATGCGGGCCAGTGTCTGCGCAAGCAGCGTCTTACCCGAACCGGTCGGACCGATCAGAAGAATGTTCGACTTCGAGATTTCGACGTCATTGTTCTTCTGGGCGTAGGCAAGGCGCTTGTAGTGGTTGTGCACCGCAACCGAGAGCACCTTTTTCGCCTCGAACTGGCCAATGACGTAATCATCGAGAATCTTGCAGATCTCTTTGGGAGTCGGCACGCCGTCACGCGACTTCACCAGCGTCGTCTTATGCTCTTCACGGATGATATCCATGCAGAGTTCAACGCACTCATCACAGATGAACACGGTCGGACCCGCGATCAGCTTGCGGACCTCATGCTGTGACTTTCCGCAGAACGAGCAATACAGCGTGTTCTTGGAATCGCCGGACTTTGCATTCATCTGCAGTCCCCCAATCTTGACTCCTCCCGGAGCCGCCCGGCCATATTACCGGGCAAAGCGAAAATCGTAACCGGACCAGCAAGACGCATCAAGTGATAGCCAGGCATGACGGTGTCTGTAGGCTCAGGCCTTTTCTGCGGGCTGAGCCGGATGTTTCTTGATAACTTCATCCACAATCCCGAAGGCTTTCGCCTCGTCGGCGGACATGTAGCTGTCGCGCTCAAGCTTCTGCTCGATATCTTCGAGCGTCTGGCCTGTGTGTTCGCGGTAAATCTCGTTGAGACGCTGGCGAATCGTGAGAATCTCTCGCGCCTGAATCTCGATATCGCTGGCCTGTCCCTGCGCGCCGCCAGACGGCTGATGCACCATGACGCGAGCATTCGGCAGAGCGAAACGCTTCCCTTCGGCGCCGCCCGCCAGAAGCAGGGAGCCCATTGAAGCGGCCTGACCGATGCACACAGTGCTCACAGGGCTGCGGATATACTGCATGGTGTCATAGATCGCGAGACCGGCGGAAACCACGCCACCCGGGCTGTTGATATAGAAGGAGATTTCCTTGTTCGGATTCACACTCTCAAGATAGAGAAGCTGCGCCGAAATCACCGACGCCACCTGATCGTAAACCGGCCCGGTCAGAAAGATGATCCGCTCCTGCAGAAGACGCGAATAGATATCGAACGCGCGCTCCCCGCGAGAAGTCTGCTCGACCACCATCGGCACAAGAGCGTTGTTAAAAATCTCTACGGGGTTCGAATCCCTCATCACATCATTCCCGACTTATATGCCGCCACGCCATGCATCCTGCCCCGTCCCCCGCCCTCAAGACAGGTTAGGTTCAACCCAGACAGAACGCCCGGTCTGCTTAAGATAGAGATAATCAGACCCAGCGCCACCCCATTGGGTGAAAATCCTGCATTTCCGACCGGCCATCATGGCAGGCCACACAGACAAACGGCACTTTCCTCCCGAAAAAGAAGAAAGTGCCGCATCATCACTTAACTACAAGGACAGCAGAGACTGTCAGACGTTGGCCGCAGGCATGTCGGCCAGCTCTTCCGGCGTCACGTCCTTGTCTTCAACCTTGGACAACTCGATGATGTAGTCGATCACCTTGTTCTCGAAGATCGGACCGCGCAGGGACTCGGCAGCCTGCGGGTTCTTCATGAAGAAGTCGAACACAGCCTGTTCCTGACCACGGTAGCGCATGGCTTCAGCGCGAATGGCGCGCGCCATTTCGTCCTGCGTCACCGTGATGCCCTTCGCGCGACCGATCTCTGCAAGCAGCAGGCCGAGCTTTACGCGACGCTCGGCGATCTTGCGATAATCAGCCTTGAGCGTGTCTTCGTCCTTACCCTGATCTTCCTCGTCCAGTTCACCGGACTTGCGATCAGCCTCAACACGCGCCCAGATCTGCTCGAACTCGGCTTCAACCATGCTTTCCGGAGCCGGGAAGTCCGTCTTCTCAGCCAGCTTGTCCAGCAGATCACGCTTCAGACGCAGACGGGAAAGCTGCTCGTACTCGTCTTCAACCTGCTTCGTGATGACTTCGCGAATCTTGTCGAGATTCTCGAACCCGATCTTCTTGGCAAGGTCGTCGTTGATCTCGGCTTCGACCGGCTTCTTCAGCTCTTTCGCCTTGATGTCGAAAGTAGCGACCTGACCAGCCAGTTCCTTCGCGCCGTATTCTTCAGGGAAGGTCACCGTAATGATCTTCTCTTCACCCGGCGTCATGCCCTCAAGCTGCTCGGCGAAGCCGGGGATGAAGCCCTCTCCACCGATCTCGACGCTGACATCTTCCGCTGTGCCGCCATCGAACGGAACGCCGTCACGCTTGCCAACGAAATCGACGACCAGCGCATCACCCTGAGCAGCCGGACGCACGTCCTCGACCGTCACGAACTCGCGCTGACGCTTCGCAATGTCGTTCAGAGCCTTGTCCACGGTCTCGGCATCAGGCGTCGCCTTCAGACGGACGAGAGACACGTCAGACAGGTCCGGCTCCTTGATTTCAGGAAGGACTTCCGTCTCGACCTTGAGTTCAAGGTCGCCCTTGCCGTCGCCACCGGAAACAACATCAACCTTGGGCTGCTGCGCCGGACGCAGGTTGCGTTCCTCAAAGAGGTTACGCAGCGCGTCATTCACAGCCTGCTCCAGCACTTCACCCTTCACGGATGCGCCGAAACGCTGACGGATGACAGAAAGCGGCACCTTGCCCGGGCGGAAACCGGGAAGATTGGCGGACGCACCAACTTCCTTGAGGCGCGCCTCTTCCTTCTTCTCGAGTTCGGCCGACGGAACGACCACGGTGAAGGCGTGCTTCAGGCCCTCGGAAAGCGTCTCAGTAACCTGCATATGCCCAGGCCATCCTCTCGTGCGAACTCTTCAATACAAAGCGATCTTCACCGACCGCCAAAACTCTTCCGGCAGAATGAATGGGATGCAAACCCAGCCTCTGTCATTGTGACAGGGCTGGTACGGGTGGAGGGACTTGAACCCCCACGACTCTCGCCACCAGAACCTAAATCTGGCGTGTCTACCAATTCCACCACACCCGCATGGCCTATCAGCGCAACCCATAACGCCGAGGGCGCACCGATTACCGCAGTCTTACCCTTACGGCAAGATCACTCCGGCACGCATCCTGCAATTAAGCTGTTTGCCGACACCCCGGCAGAACGACTTCACCGGACTGTCACGGAACTTCACTGTTCGGCCTGAAGCCGTGTCGCCCTGTCCCTCGCCTTCCCGAGATACCGGTCCAGATCTTCCGCGACCAGCCAGTCTCCCGCCTGCAGGGCCGCCTCGCCATGTAGCCACACGCCTGCGCACGCAGCCTCCCAAGGCTCCATACCCGCCGCCAGCAAGGCGCCGATAATGCCGGTGAGCGTATCGCCCGACCCCGCCGTGCCGAGAGCCGGGGTCGCATGCGTATTCAAGGCAACCCGTCCGTCCGGAGCGGCGATCAGGCTCGTCGCCCCTTTCAGAACCACGACCGCGTTCACCTCTCTGGCAGCCGCCCGCACTGCGGCCAGCGGGTCTGATTCCGACGAGCCGAAGACCCTCGTAAACTCTCCGCCATGCGGCGTCAGGACAGCCGCCCCCCGCAGACGCTCCGGCGCACCGGCCGCCCATGAAAAAGCGCCCGCATCCGCCAGAATCTGTCGATCCGCCGCGACCAGTTGCGGGAACACCCGCTCCACCTCTTCCGGCAGAAGACCCGGACCGCAAATCCACGTCCTGCGACGATGATCTTTCAGCAGTTCGTCCAGCGGTTCCTCATCAATGATGAGGCCCGGCTCGCCGAGACGGAATGCAGGAGCCGCTTTGCCTGCTGCAATCCTGACAAGACCCGCGCCCGTGCGCCGTGCGGAGGCCGCCGCCAGACGGGTCGCGCCGGGCATCGCCTCACCGGCGCACAGGCTGACGACACCACGGGAATATTTATGCGATTCAAGAGCAAGAACGGGCAGCTTCCAGAGCCCCGGCTCATTCCGCCATGTAGTGACGGCGATTTCCCTCAATGTCGCAGCAGGAATGCCAATATCCCTCACCTCGAACTGCCCGAGATATTCACGTCCCGGCAGCAGAAGATGACCGGGTTTCGCACGGAAGAATGTCACGGTCAGGTCGGCGGAACGGGCATATCCGCGCACCAATCCGGTTGCGCCATCAATACCGGTCGGCATGTCGATGGCGACGACACGTTTTGCAGCGGCAAGCACGGACGGAACAGGCTCCCGCACATCCCGACTGAGACCCGCCCCAAAAACCGCGTCGATGACCAGATCGACCCGGGCAGCTTCTTCCGGAGAGAATGGAACACGCGGACCATGAAATCCTGCTGAAACAGCCGCGGCATCACTTCCCGGACGCGGCTCCACCAGCGCGGCGACAGCAACAGGCCACCCCATCCCGGCGAGATAACGGGCCGCGACATAGCCGTCGCCACCATTATTGCCGGGACCGCACAGAACCAGCACACGGCAGGGCTTTGTAAAACGCCTCACGGCCAGCGCCACAGCCCGGCCCGCATTCTCCATCAGGGTCGCCACAGGGATGGCGCGGGATGCGATCTGGTCAACGCTGTCCATTTCCTTCGGGGTAAGGACGGCGAATCTGTCGGGTCGGCCTGACATGACGGGTGTCTCCGTATGATAATGCGGCGGAATGAACCCGCCTGAATCTGACTCCGGGAAACAGGGAGTCTTGCGTTCGACGCTCTGATTGGCGACACAGCTTACGACCGTACAGCCGATCTGTCCGATGGAGTTCGCATGCCACATATTCTCTGGAGTCTTGTTCTGACGCTGCACATCGCCGGAATGGCGGTGTGGGTTGGTGGCGCGACCTATGCCGTAGCCATCCTGCGTCCGAGCCTGTCCCTGCTCGACAAGGCGCAGCGCAGCGCCGTGCATCTGCTGACATTGAAGCGTTTTTTACGCGTCGTCTGGCATATCATGCCGATCGTGCTGGTGACCGGCTGGCTCATGATCGTTCATGAAGGTGGCTTTGCGGCAATCCCCTGGACCACAAACGTCATGCAGCTTCTCGGTCTGGTCATGGCGGGCCTGTTCCTGCGTGTTTTTTACGGCCCTTATCAGAAAGCCCGCCGCGCCATCCGTCCGCAGCCGCAGACATTCGATTCCATCCGCAGCCTGATGCTGGGTGTGGTCGCCTGCGGTGTGCTCGCCATCCTGTGCGCGTCGATCGGGCATGGTCTTTAAACTTTCATGAGAGCCTGACGGTTATTCTGCCGAAAACACTTGCGGCCAGTCCGGAACCGAAACGACTGCCGCTTGATTTTTCGCGCGGGACGGCCTACCGACAGGCACCGGTTTTTTCCGGCCCCTTCTGTGCGCCCCGCCCTATGCGGCGACCGACCTAATCTGAGAGCGACTTGAGCCCCAAAGCTTCCGACACGACCGAGAAAAAGCCGCGCAAAGCGGCTCCCCGCACTCGCACCCGCAAGACCGCGGCGACTGTCGACGCGGTGACGGCAGAGTCTGCCGTGATCAAGGCGGAAGCCTCGGCTACGCCTGCTCCAAAGCGCGCGGCGACACGACGGAAAAAGGTTGTCGAGGAAACAGTCGCGCCGGAAGTGGTTGCGGCTGCTGAAACAGCATCTCCCCAAAAACCCGCACGGGCACGCCGGAAAAAGGCAGAGCCTGCCGTCGTGGAAGAGGTCGCGGCAGCCACCTCCACCGCAAAAACGCCGCGCCGCACGACACGGAAAAAAGCTGAACCTGTCGTAGCGAAGAAAGCGGTCGCTGTTCCGGAAGAGGCCGTTTCTGAAGAAGCGCCTGTCAAAAAGCCACGCACACGTAAAGCCGCCGTCACGGCAAAAAGTGCGGACGCGGCGCCCGTGGCCACACCGAAAAAACCGATACGCCGACGCAACGCCAAGGCGGAAGCCAAGTCTCCGGACGAGCCGGTTATCGAAGAGGCGACTGACGCTCATCCACTTCATGTCGGTGGGGCTACCGACGGTATCGTCGAGCCGGAAGCAGCGAGCCATCCGGCCACAACGCCAGCAGCGGAGCCTGCTCCAAACGAAGTCGGCGGAGAGAGCGCACAGGTCAGGTTTGCTGATCTGGGGCTTTCGGAACCAATCCTCCGCGCCGTCACCGAGATGGGCTATGTCCATCCCACCCCCATTCAGGCGCAGGCGATCCCTGCCATTCTGCACGGGCAGGATGTGCTGGGCGTCGCCCAGACCGGAACCGGCAAGACAGCCTCCTTTACACTTCCCATGCTGGAGATTCTCTCCGGCTCCCGCGCCCGCGCCCGGATGCCACGCTCGCTCATCCTTGAACCGACGCGTGAACTGGCGCTTCAGGTCGCCGAGAATTTCGTCAATTACGGCAAGCATCTGAAGCTGACGCACGCCCTTCTCATCGGCGGCGAAAGCATGGCCGACCAGAAAGAGGTGCTGAACAAGGGCGTTGACGTGCTGATCGCCACGCCGGGCCGTCTGCTCGATCTGTTCGAGCGCGGTGGTCTGTTGCTGACACAGACACGGATTCTCGTGATCGACGAAGCCGACCGCATGCTCGATATGGGTTTCATCCCCGATATCGAGCGCATCGTCGGTCTGCTTCCGACGAATCGCCAGACGCTGTTCTTCTCCGCAACGATGGCGCCTGAAATCCGTCGCCTCGCCGATGCGTTTCTTCAGTCACCCAAGCAGATCACGGTCAGCCGTCCTTCGACCGTTGCGACGACGATCGAGACCGGACTGATTGTCGTCGATGAGGACGACAAGCGGAAGGTTCTTCGCAAGCTGCTGCGGGCCGAAAACCTTCAGAACGCGATCGTTTTCTGCAATCGCAAGCGCGATGTCGATGTTCTGCTCAAGTCACTCCTGAAGCACGGCTTTTCAGCAGGCGCCCTGCATGGCGATCTGCCGCAGTCAGTCCGTTTCCAGACTCTGGAAAAATTCAAGTCCGGCGAACTGAAGATTCTGGTCTGCTCGGACGTTGCCGCCCGCGGTATTGATATCGGCGGGCTGTCTCACGTCTTCAACTTCGATCTCCCCTTCCATGCCGAGGATTATGTCCATCGCATCGGTCGGACAGGACGAGCCGGCAAGGAAGGCAAGGCCTACAGTCTTGCGACGCCTTACGACCGCAAGTTCGCGGAAGCGATTGAAACGCTGACAGGCAAACCGATCCCCCGTCTGGAACGTGAGGGCATCACGCAGCTTGACTGGGCGAGTGAGGAAGAATCACGCAGCAACCGGGGCAGAAAGAAGCGCGGAGGTCGCGGTTCAGGACGTGAACGTGACAGTGAGCCCTCCCGGCAGCCGGACGCTCCGGCTCGCCGCAAGGAAGCCGAGAAGAAACCGGCAACTCCCACAGAAGCTACTACCTCTCAGGCAGAGGCACGTGAGGATCGTCGGGGGACAAGGGACCGCAACGATCGGAATGATCGCGGTCGGCGTGACGACAGCCGCCGTCGCGGTTCGGAAATTGCCGATGCGCCCGGCGAGAGCGTTCTCGGATTCGGGATGGATCTTCCCAACTTCATGAAACTTCCCCGGCGTGTGCCGGTCGCAATCGAAGCAACGGGCGAGGATGGCACGGAAAGCTGAAGGAAGGGGCCGTCGTCGGCCCCATTCTCATCAGTCACCCTCTCCCGCCATCGACCCGACGCCACGACGCTATCGTATTGAAGCGCTTGGCGTCAGTGGCGATGGTATCGGTCGTCCGGCAGATTCCGGAGCGCAACAGGCCGCTCCTGTCTTTATTCCCTATACGGCACCCGGCGACGAGGTCCTTGCCCGAAGCGTGGGCAAGGATCGGGCATCGGTTCTGGAAATCTGCGTCTCTGCGCCAGAGCGTGTCACGCCGCCCTGTTCCCTGTTCGGAACCTGCGGCGGATGCTCTCTTCAGCACCTGTCAGCGGCATGGATACTTGAGTGGAAGACCGCCGAGGTTGTCACCGGTCTCCGTCGCGCCGGGGCCATTGATCTTCCTCCCGTTTCCTCGTTCCAGACTCCTCCCGCGACACGTCGACGAGTCGATCTCGCGGCAAGACGCAGGCACGATAGCGTCATTCTGGGACTGCATCGACGCGGTGGCGATGTCGTCGATCTGACAGAATGCTCTCTGCTGCATCCTGATATTGTCAGCCTTCTTCCCGCTCTTCGCACAATGCTGGAGCGTCTGGATCTTTTTCGCAGGGAAGCGGATCTGCTTATCAACCTCCTCGATTCGGGGCCGGATCTTCTGCTGGCGTCGGATGCGCAGCCCAGCACCGCTGATCGCATAAAACTCGCCGCATTCTGCAAGACTCACCGTATTTCGCGCCTGTGCTGGAAAGGAAAAGCCTCGCAGGAAAACCCGGAAACCCTCGTGCAGTTGGCGCCTTCCGTCATCACGTTCGATGGTGTGGTGACAGAACCGCCCTCCGGCGCCTTTCTACAGGCGAGTCGTGAAGGGGAGGTGGCGATCCGCACAGCCGTTCTGGCGGCCCTGCCCCCCTCCCGTGGCCGCCGTTCGACAATTGTCGAGCTTTATGCGGGATGCGGCACCCTCACATTCGGGCTTGCGGGCCATGCCCGGGTTGACGCCTACGAAGGACACCCCGACGCGGTGGAAACCCTTGCACGGGCCGCCGCAGGGAAGAATGTCACCGCCCATCGCAGGGATCTGAACAGGCAGCCCGTAGAAGCAAAAGAACTGACGTCCTCTCTGGCTGTTGTTCTGGACCCGCCTCATTCTGGCGCGGGTCTTCAGATGAATGTGATTCTTGAGGCAAAACCGGGCGTCGTTATTTATGTCAGTTGCAATCCGCGTACTCTCTACCGGGATGCTGCGCACCTTCTGCAGGCGGGCTACCGGATTGATGCCCTGACGGTGATTGATCAGTTCCTCTGGTCAGCAGAGACAGAAATCGTTTGCCGCTTCTCGTATGGGGTACATTAATTACAGAATAAACGGCGATAAGAAGTAATTTATACACATGTA
Source organism: Acetobacter sp. (assembly GCF_022483985.1). Classification (NCBI taxonomy): domain Bacteria; kingdom Pseudomonadati; phylum Pseudomonadota; class Alphaproteobacteria; order Acetobacterales; family Acetobacteraceae; genus Acetobacter; species Acetobacter sp. Next base: position 1,986,742 of record NZ_JAKVME010000001.1, read on the forward strand.
TAAACCTCACTATTAATGATTTTTATCAAAAACAATACAGAATATTGTTTTGAGAAATCTTTCCAAAAAGTTGAGATGAGGTTAATATCACAGGGCGAATAACCTCTGAACTTCCTCTACGCCGCTCTTCTATGGAGGGCGTTTTATTGCGGAGAAATCGTCCCATGCGTGAACTTACAGTTTCCGAACTCAATGAAATCTCAGGCGGCAATGGCCTGAGTTCTCTGGCTGGCAATGCCCTGATCGGCGCAGCCAACACCTTCAATTCCTTCCTCGATGCAATCGGACCTATCGGTGTCGCTCTCACCTATGTCGGTGGCCCTGTTGTCGCGGCCCTGCATGAATTCAACGATTACGTTGTTTATGAAGGCTCAAAAGCCATCGATACTGTTGGAAAGGCTCTCGGCGGCACAATTACTCCAGACTATCATTATCTGAACGAGTGGCAGGGCAACGGCGCTCTGAGCAAATACTTCTAATTCGACAGAAATGCTTTTCTGAATACGCAGAAAAACCACAGGATTGCATCACAACCATGATGCAATCCTCATGAATTCAAAAAGCGCCATAAAATAAAATGACAGGGTTCATTTTATTTTTACGTCAACCATTCTGCCTTGCAGAACTATTTCCTGGATAAAAAAATGCTGGAGTCTTCTTCGACTTCTTCACCTCTGATTCTGACTGAAGAGCAGATCGAAAAGCTTCGTGCTGATACGGATAACGGCACCGCCAATCCGCTGAAAGGCTATCAGGACATGATCGCCTTTCTTGATGCCGCGAACACGGCCGGCACAGATACGCTCGATGATGCAAGCCAGTTCTGGTACCAGCAGGCAATCACGGTAAACGGGAATGATCCCACCAGCTTCGGCAATATCTTTATCCATGCCGCAACAGCTTATGGTGCGGCATGGGACGGAAAAACCGTTGATTTCCAGTCACTGTCCAACAAGATCGGTCTTGCCGTCATCAATGGCACGATCGAAAGCGGCACGCTCCAGAGCATCAATTCGATGCTTGAAGACGATATCGGAACATCACTTTCCTACGGCGGCATGACTGTCGGCGGCTGGGGCGGTTCCTTCTATTACTGGGACACTCCGTTTGAAGGAACAGAGACTGTCGGTCAGGCCATCATGGCCGATCCGGAGCAGTATGATAAATTCATCGCCACGACAGCAAATGCCATTGTGGTCACAGGCAACACAGCCATCGAAGAACTCGGTCTGAGCTTCAGCTCCGGTTCAATCAGCAATGAAGTCAACCAGTTCCTGAATATTCTTCAGGTCGGCGTACCCACCATTGTCAGTTCCAGCGTCCAGACGAGCGTCAAGGCGGAAGTCATCGCGCGCGCTTTCGAGGAAGACGTGCTCGGGCAGAGTGCCGCAGGCAATCCAAATCTGATCAACGGATACCAGTATGTCGGCAAGAACTGGTTCGGCAACAGTGAATGGATCGCAACAGCCAATGCCGGCATCAGTTCGGTCAATGTCACCGACACCAAGGAACTCGACGCGCTGCGCACCACGCGTCTTGATGAGCAGGGTACGAAATCCGGTGATGCGGTCACCAATATTTACTCGGCGCTCGCCAAAGCCACCAATGCGGGCATTACCGGCAGCCTGACGCTTCCTTCAGAGCTTCAGCTTCCGGCAGGATCGACGCTTACAGCAAGCGATCTGACCTCTTCAAAGGTGACCCTGAACCTGCCTGCTCTTCCAACGGATCTGGTGACAGCCACCATCAAGGACGTGCTGGCAGATATCGCCCCGGCTATTTCCGCGGACTTCCTGGCGCCCGTTGTTTCCATTGTTGGAACAGGTCTTACCGATGCCCCGAACTTCGCGGGCAACATTCTGACGGATCTGACGGGGAGCTTCTCTTCCACGTCCTCGCACGCATCCGCCCTGTCCAGCACCCAGAATCACGTGGCTTCAACCAGCCATCAGAACCTGTTTGCGTCCCTGTTCTCGTGATCTGAACGCTCCTGTTTCCCACTGGAAGCGGGATCATGTACTGCCTTATGGCGATGTGAAAACACGTTTCACATCGCCATAAGGACATTCACAAAACTGACGCCTGCCCTATTCCCCCAGACCATGCTCACTGACGCCGTGCATGAACGCATGGCGATTAACACGTTTTCAGCCAGCGTCTTTCAGATCATCATCGCCAGAGTGTCCGAACATCCTGTCCCGACGTCACATTGAAGATCACAGAAGACACGGCATAATCTGGAACTCAGGCAAATCGGCCGAAATATCCTCAGAACCCCTCCCGCCAGACGCAGGTCACCATGCATAATCCGGCATGGACAGCCTCGCCTCAAGACGGCATAGCCGTTCCTCCTTTTTGGGGCGGACGCCAGACATGTCAGGCAAAATGTCAGTAGAGACGATGCAGGCCGATCAACGTCTGCCTTTTTATATCGTGGCTCTGCTGGGACTGATCACAGCGCTCGGCCCCCTGTCCACCGACATGTACCTGCCCGCCTTTCCGATTCTCGATCAGGAATTGGGAGGCGGCCCCGGCTCGGCGCAGTTCACTCTTGCCACATGGTTCATCGGACTGGCTGTCGGACAGTTCTCCTGCGGTCCGCTCTCCGACCGCTTCGGCCGACGTGGCCCTCTGATCGCAGGGCTTGCGCTTTACACACTTGCCTCCATCGGCTGCGCGGTGACATCCGATTACCGGCTGTTCTGCCTGTTCCGTTTTCTCTCCGCCCTCGGCGGGTCGGGCGGCGCCGTTATTCCCCGCGCCATGATCCGCGATGTCGCCACGGGAAGAGCCGGGGCGCATATCATGACCCAACTGACCCTCGTTTTTGGCGTCATGCCGATTCTGGCGCCTTCCATCGGCGGACTGATTCTGGAAATCGCAACTTGGCGCTGGATATTCTGGGTAGCGGCCCTTTACGGCGTGGCCGCCATCGCCGGTGTCTGGTTCGTGCTGCCCGAGACACTGCCGCTCTCACGCCGCCCGCGCCTGCCCGTCAGCACGATTCTTGCCCGCTACCTGACCATTCTTAGAGAGCCGCATTTCTTCCTGAACGCCCTGATCGCCAGCGCCGCGACCTTTGTGATGTTCGCGTATCTCGGCGGCGCGCCTGTGGTGTTCGAACATCTGATGGGCTTTTCGCCCCGTCACTTCGCCATCTTCTTCGGCGTCAACGCCGCCATCTTCATCCTCTGCACCCAGATCAGCGGCAGGCTGGTGCATCGCGTGCGCCTTGAAACGCTCATGCAGTTCGGTATCGGCTGGTGCGCCTTCGCCGGAGCCATGAACGTGCTGCTCACCACGACGCACGTCGTCACGGCCCAGACCCCCGTCTTTGTCGTCATGATGATCATGTTCATGACCGGCTCGCTCGGGTTCATCGGCGCAAATGCAACAGTACTCTCCTTCCACCATCACGGCGCCCATGCGGGAAGCGCCTCCGCGCTGCTGGGTACGATGCAGTTCAGCATCGGCGCCGTCAGCGGCCTGATGATGGGCTACATGCCAACGGATTCGATCATCCCCACAGCCTGCGTGATGGCGGTCGGCGCGGCGATGATGGTGATCGCGAACATCTTCCGCCTTCTCCTCTGCGCTGAAACCTGACCCTTCACTCGCCATTCCCGCACCTTTTTGCTAGACAGAGCCTTCCTTGTCGCGAACGCCTCCCGCGCTGTCGCGTTATGGGACGGGTCGCTCCGGACAGACTTCTGTCGTGAGCGAAAGGATGATGATGACACACAGCACACGGACATCGGCATTGGCTTCAGACCGAACAGCCTGTGAGGCCGCCATCGCGGGCCTGCGTAACTCCCTCGACACGGCGGCGTGTTCGACGACACCGTTCCGTCACTGGACTCTGTCCGCCATCCTGCCGCAGGAGGCGTGCGAAGCGCTGGTGGCATGGGAGCCGGAGGAAGATGCTGTCGCAGGCGACACCGGCGGTCGCCGTGAGACGCGCAACGGCTCCCGGGTTTTTGTGGAGCCGGAAGCGCGAGCGCGGGATGCGCGGCTGGATGTGCTGGCCCATATGTTCGACAGTCCCGAAGGACGTGCCGCCGTGGAAGCGCTCTGTGGCACGAAGCTCGACCATACGGCGCTCCGTCTTGAACTCAGTCTCGATACGGATGGTTTCTGGCTGGAGCCGCATACAGACATCGGCGCGAAGAAGCTGACGCTGCTCATCCCCCTATCCACTCACGACGATGCCGAGCAGTGGGGCACGGACCTGATGAACGCGGAAGGGGAAACCGTCGTCCGCAGCAGTGGCCGCTTCAACACCGGTACCCTGTTCGTGCCGGGTGACGATACCTGGCACGGTTTCAAGAAACGCCCCATCAAGGGTTTGCGGCGCGGACTGATCGTCAATTTTGTCGATTCCACATGGCGCGCAACACAGGAACTGGCTTTCGGACCGGCTCACTGAGTGAAGCTTTCCGACGAATGGAACGGGAACCCTCTGCCGGGGATGCGCTGAAGACCTGAATATATCTGACGTCGGGCATCCGTGAGTCCGACAGTTTTTCTGCCACACCCTCTCCTGAAACGCCTCTGTTCAGGTCTTTCACGCAGATAAACAGCCTTGGCAAATCGGGACGAACGCCTTACCCGGACACTTCAAATCATAGACAGCCCGCGAGAAAGCGCCCTTCCGCCTTCTCGTCCACGGCATTTGACGACGAGGAACGAGGACCGATGAGCGAACGCGAGGCGATGGAATTTGATGTCGTCATCGTGGGTGGCGGCCCGGCGGGTCTGGCGGCAGCCATCCGCCTGCGTCAGCTTAACCCCGAAGCCACTGTCTGCCTGATCGAGAAAGGCAGCGAAATCGGCGCGCACATCGTCTCTGGTGCAGTGATCGAGCCTCGCGCTCTTGAGGAACTGCTCCCTGACTGGTTGGAGCGTGGCGCTCCCCTGAAGACCCCGGTGACCGAGGAGGAAATGTATTTCCTCACCGAGACAAAAGGCTTCAAAATTCCGGCGCTCGACCGTGTGATGCCGCATCTCGCCAATTACGGGAACTATGTCGTCAGCCTTGGCGATGTCTGCCGCTGGTTGGCCGAGCAGGCGGAAGAACTCGGCGTCGAGATCTATCCCGGCTTCGCAGGCGCGGAAGTGCTGATCGAAAAGAACCGCGTGGTGGGTGTGGCGACCGGCGACATGGGTATCACCCGTGACGGCGAAAAAGGCCCGAACTATCAGCCCGGTATGGAGTTGCGTGCGACATACACGCTGTTCGCGGAAGGCTGCCGTGGCTCCCTCACCAAGCAGGTGATGGAACATTACAACCTGCGCAAAGGCGTCGATCCGCAGACCTACGGCCTCGGGATCAAGGAAGTGTGGGAAATCCCCGCCGAGAACCACCGCCCCGGTCTGGTCGTACACAGCTTTGGCTGGCCGCTCGACGATAAGACCTATGGCGGCGCGTGGCTCTACCATTTCGGCGAGAACCTTGTCTCCTACGGCTTCGTCACCGGTCTCGATTACGAGAACACATGGCTGTCGCCGTTCGACGAGATGCAGCGCACCAAGCTGCATCCGGTCTTCCGCAAGCATTTCGAAGGCGGACGTCGCCTGATCTACGGCGCACGCGCGCTGTCCGAGGGTGGCCTCCAGTCCATCCCCCGCCTCACCTTTCCCGGTGGAGCGCTGCTCGGCGATTCGGCGGGTTTCCTCAACACGCCGAAGATCAAGGGCACCCATACGGCCATGAAATCCGGCATGCTGGCCGCTGAAGCTGTTCTGGACGCCATGAAGGCCGAACGGGTGGAGCCTGCCGCCTATACCAGCCTTGTCCGTCAGTCGTGGCTGTATGACGAACTGAAAACCGCCCGCAACGTCCGCCCGGCTTTCGCCCGCTGGGGCTCGAAGCTGGGCGCGCTTTATGCCGGGTTCGATGCGATGGTTCTGCGCGGCAGGGCTCCGTGGACCCTGCATTTCAAACATGCGGACAACGAGACGCTGACGCCTGCGTCTCTCAGCACGCCGATCGACTATCCGAAGCCGGACAACAAGATCACCTTCGACAGGCTGTCCTCCGTCTTTCTGTCGAACACCAATCATGAGGAAGACCAGCCGGTTCACCTGAAGGTCCGCAACATGGATCTGTGGAAGACGGTAAACTGGGATGTTTTCCGTTCACCGGAAAGCCGTTACTGCCCGGCAGCGGTCTATGAGGCGGTTGACGCGGAGACCGAAGCCCGTCTGGTGATCAATTCTCAGAACTGCGTCCACTGCAAGACGTGCGACATCAAGGACCCCACGCAGAATATCGACTGGTGCACGCCGGAAGGGGCTGGCGGTCCGAATTACCCTGCGGGTATGTGATTTCTGTCGATAGTACGTTAAGCCTGCCGCCAATTCCGGTGGCCCGATCGCCGGACGTGGTTCATACCAGCGTCCGTACGCCACGATCTGCGCCCACCAATGCGGGTAGTATGCGAGAGAGACGATGAAGATACTTGTCCCGGTAAAGCGGGTTGTTGATTACAACATCAAGGTTCTCGTCAAATCGGACGGAACCGGTGTTGAGACGGCCGGTCTGAAGATGTCGATGAATCCCTTTGACGAGATTGCCGTCGAAGAGGCTGTCCGACTGCGTGAAAAAGGCTCTGCGACCGAGGTGATCGCCGTCTCGATCGGCTTGCAGCAGGCGCAGGACACGCTGCGTACGGCGATGGCGATGGGTGCTGACCGCGCCATCCTCGTCCTCTCCGAGGAAAGCCCTGAGCCACTGGCCGTCGCCAAGGTGCTGAAGGCGCTTGTCGAGCGTGAGAAGCCGGACCTCGTTTTCCTTGGCAAGCAGGCCATCGACGACGACATGAACGCGACGGGCCAGATGCTGGCCGGTCTGCTCGGCTGGGGTCAGGGCACCTTCGCCAGCAAGGTCGAAATCGTTGACGGCCGTGCGGAAGTGACACGCGAAATCGATGGCGGCACGGAAACAGTGTCCCTCGCCGTCCCCGCCATTGTTACGGCTGACCTGCGTCTCAACGAGCCGCGTTATGCGTCCCTGCCGAACATCATGAAGGCCAAGAAGAAGCCGCTTGAGACGATTCAGGCTGCTGACCTCGGCGTGGACATGACCCGTCGCCTGACGACGGTATCCGTGGCTGAACCGCCGGTCCGCAAGGCAGGCATCAAGGTTGGCTCCGTGGCCGAACTGGTCGAGAAACTGCGCAACGAAGCGAAGGTGATCTGATCATGACCGTTCTTGTTCTTGTCGAGACCGAAGCCGGTCAGATTCGTCAAGCCTCCCGTTCCGCCATCACCGCTGCCACCAAGCTGGGCGATGTCCACGCGCTGGTCGCAGGCAGCGCAGCCGATGCGGACGCCGCAGCCGCTCTCGCCGCCAAGGTGCCGGGCGTGGCCAAGGTGCTGAAGGCGGGCGCCGACGTGCTGGCGCATGAACTGGCCGAGCCTGTGGCCGACCTGATCGTCTCGCTGGCTGGCGAGTACAGCCATATCGTCGCCGCTTCCACGGCTGTCGGCAAAAACGTCCTGCCCCGCGCTGCCGCGCTGCTTGACGTGCAGCCGATCCCCGACGTGATGGCTGTTGTCGATGCCGACACCTTTGTCCGTCCGATCTATGCGGGCAACGCTCTGGCGACGGTGAAGTCCTCCGATGCGAAGAAAGTTCTGACTGTTCGTGCGACGAACTTCGACCCGGCTCCGGCTGAAGGTGGCTCCGCTCCCGTCGAAGCCGTGAACGTAACGGTGCAGGACACGGTCTCGCTCTTCGTGTCCGAGCACACGCCGACCAGCGATCGCCCGGAACTCGAGTCGGCTCGCGTGATCGTCTCCGGCGGTCGTGGTCTGGGCAGCGCCGAGAACTTCCAGTCCGTGCTGGCTCCTCTGGCCGACAAGCTGGGAGCCGCCATCGGCGCATCCCGTGTGGCAGTTGATTCCGGTTACGCCGAGAATGACTGTCAGGTTGGTCAGACAGGCAAGATCGTCGCTCCCGAGTTGTATATCGCTGTCGGTATTTCCGGTGCGATCCAGCATCTCGCGGGCATGAAGGACAGCAAGGTGATTGTTGCGATCAACAAGGACGCCGACGCGCCGCTGCTTCAGGTTGCGGACTACGCGCTTGTTGGCGACCTGTTTGAAGTCGTGCCGGAACTGGCCAAGGCTCTCTGAAGGGCAGTCAGGCCCTTCTTTGTCATAAAGCCCCACCTCTCCGCCGGTGGGGCTTTATTTTTGCGGCATGATCCACTGGAAGAACAGCCTGCACACCACAGGCTGTTTCCGGGATAGAATCGCGGCAACACGTTAACGGGTGATTGACCTCGACAAGGCAGACTGAAGGCAGTTCCACAGGATCAGCCCGGCGCCATGTCTGACACTCTTCCCGACTTTACAGGCTACAACTTCACGTTTGCGCTCGGTGCATTGATTCTCTGCACCCTGACCATGCTGATCGCCGTGCGGATGATCTGCCGCGCTGCGATGGTGAAGGGGCGTCCCTATCAGAAAAGACTGCTTTTCAGCGCCTGCATAGCCGGAAATGGTGTATGGGCCACCCATTTCGTCGCCATGCTGGGCTGCGCGAACAGTCTGGCGACAGCCTACCAAGTGCCGCTGACACTCCTTTCCATGCTCGTCGCCATGGGGCTGTTCATTCCGACATGGTGGAGTGAATGTCACACACCCAACCGCTCCCACTCTCCCCGCACCGCACTTCTCATGACCATAACGGTCGGGAGCATGCATTACATCGGCATAGCCGCCATGGGCGGCGCAGGGCAGGAATTCATTCCCTCTGTCAGGATCATTCTTTCCCTGGCAGTCGGTTTTGCCTTTTTCTACGCGGGCACTCTGCTCCTGCGTCATCAGCGTGGCCGTAGAAGATCCCTTGCTGCGCTCGCATGGGTTCTCGGCATATGCTCCCTGCATTTCATGGGCATGCCCCATGCCTCTCTTTCCCATGCGGTAATGGGCGGCATGTCACAGCATATCGCCTCCCTGTCCCTTGCTGAAACGGTCGGAGCGGGCACGTCGACTTTTCTCGCTCTGGCCTGCATTTTTCTTCTGCTCGAATATCAGTCGGCAAGACGGAAAATCGAAGAAAGCACGCGTGCGCGCAGCTTTGCCGACGCGGCTCTGGAAGGGCTGGTCGTCACAACCGGCAGCACCATACTTGATGCCAACAGCGCTTTCTGGAATCTCGCAGGAACGAAACCCAACGCGGCATATCATCTGAAGAACTTTTTTCCGGTTCTCGCGAGCGAAGAAATTGTCCAGAAACTGATCGAGGAAGAAACTCCCCGTGAAATCCAGATGGTCAACCACGATGGAGAACGCATCCCCGTTGAAATCTATGCCCGTGAAAGCCTGTGGCGCGGCAAATCCAGAACCATTCTTGCGATCATCGACCTTCGTGCACGCAAGGAAACTGAAGCCACCATCAAGGAACTTGCCATCACGGACATGCTGACAGGTATCGGCAACCGTTCCTTTTTCGTCACCAGCCTTACCGATCTGCTTCAGAACAGACCCGGCAACAATCCGATCGTCGTCTTTCTTGTGGATATTGATCGTTTCAAGAACATCAACGAGACCTGCGGACATGCCATGGGCGACAAGGTTCTGTCCCATATCGCCAAGCGTCTCCAGCTTCTTGTACCACAGGACGCCATCATGGCCCGTATCGCGGGAGATGAGTTTGCCGTGGCCTGCGTGCTCAGTCCGGACGATGTAACGGATTTCGCTTCCTACCTCGCTCTGGAGTTGAAAATTCCCTTGCCTGACGGGCATGATGAACTGCCGGTATCCGTCAGTGTAGGCTTTGCCGTATCCGACGACGAGATGAAGGATTGAATTGCCCCGGGTTTTGTGGAGACAGAACGACCCGTAAGGTAAGAAGAATTCATGAGCAACAAATCGAAGCGTTTTCCGCCTGAATTTCGCGAGCGTGCAGCCCGCATGGTTCTGGAGGAAGAGAAGAACCATCCATCACGCTGGTCCGCGGTGATGATGATAGCGCCAAAGCTGGATATTCATCCTGACACGCTGTCAAAATGGACCCGTCTGCATGAACGTGCCAATGCGCCTGCGGTGAGTGAACTGCCAGATCGAGAGAAGATCAGGCAACTGGAGCGAGAGAACCGCGAACTGCGGCAGGCCAATGAAATCCTGCGCAAGGCGTCGGCATATTTTGCCCAGGCGGAACTCGACCGCCGGTTCAGGCCATGACACGCTTCATTGAGGAGCATCGGCAGACATATGGTGTCGGGTCAATCTGCAGGGTTCTGTCGATTGCACCATCTGTCTATTATGCTTATCGGGCGAGACAGAAAAATCCCTGTGTGCGCAGCCAGAAAGACAAAGAACTGTATCATGAAATCCGCAGGGTCTGGACCGATAATTTCTGTGTCTATGGAGCGCGCAAAGTCTGGCATCAGCTCAGACGTGAAGGTCTGGATGTCGCCCGCTGCACGGTAGAGCGGCTGATGCGCCGGATGGGACTGAAAGGCGTCATTCGTGGCAAGGGGATCAGAACCACACGGCCCGATCCGGCACGGCCCTGTCCACGGGATCTGGTGCAGCGCCAGTTTCATGCCCCAGCCCCCAACAGGCTCTGGGTTTCGGATTTTACTTACGTTTCCACATGGCAGGGCTTTGTTTATGTGGCCTTCATCATTGATGTATTCGCACGGGTTATTGTGGGCTGGCGCGTCTCGTCCACTGCCCATACCGACTTCGTACTGGATGCTCTCGAGCAGGCTCTGTGCCAGAGGCGGCCTGAGGGAAAAGTGACCCACCATTCCGACCGCGGCTGTCAATATGTGTCCATTCGCTACACGCAAAGACTGGCTGAAGCCGGACTGGTCGCCTCTGTCGGCAGTGTCGGAGATTCCTATGATAACGCCCTGGCGGAGACCATTAACGGGCTTTACAAAACCGAACTCATCTATCGGCAGGGGCCATGGAAAAACAGGGAAGCGGTTGAACTGGCAACACTTAAATGGGTCGACTGGTTCAACAATCGACGGATCCTGTCCTCCATTGGAAACATCCCCCCAGCAGAAGCTGAGGCACGCTTTTATGCACAACAGAAATCACATGCATTAGCTGCGTAGTTCAGATAAAAACGTCTCCACAAAACCCGGGGCAATTCAGATGGGGGACAGCTTCTCCATTGCTCAGGCATTGCTCTGCTGGCGGCAAAACAGGCCGGACGTGGAAATGTACGTGAATATGACAGTTCTTTTGACAGCTCGATACAGGACCGCATCCGTCTTGAGCGTGAAATCCAGTTGGGTCTTGAGCGCGATGAGTTCTTTCTTGAATACCAGCCGATCATGTCAACCCGTGAGCGAAGGCTGGTCGGATATGAAGCGCTGCTTCGCTGGCAGCATCCCGAACGCGGTCGGGTTCCGCCTGACCAGTTCATCGGAATTGCAGAAGATTGCGGCCTGATCGCACAGCTTGGCGATTGGGTCGTACGCAGGGCCTGTCGCGATGCCGCTGGCTGGACAAACGGACTGAAAGTATCAGTCAATGTTTCTCCCATCCAGTTTACGACATCCGATCTGCCGAAGATCATCAAGACCGCTCTTGACGATGCTGGACTTGCAGCAAAGCGCCTCAGCATTGAAATTACCGAGAACACGTTTCTTCAGGGCAAACAGAATATTGAAATCCTCAAGACCCTTCGCACTCTTGGCGTAGGAATCGTCATGGATGATTTTGGAACGGGATATTCAAGCCTCAGCTATCTGCGTGATTTCCAGTTCGACGAAGTGAAGATCGATCGTTCCTTTATCTGGGACATGCTGGATCAGCCTCATTCAGCCGCGATCGTGGATGCCATCCTGTCGCTTGGCCATGGTCTCGGGGTAAACATCGTTGCCGAAGGGATTGAGACCGCCGAGCAACTTTCCTATCTGGAGAAACGGTCCTGCTCTCTGGTACAGGGATATTTCATCGGCAGACCAAGCCAGACCATTGCAGAACGTCCCAGAGCAGAAGTCCTGCAATCTCCTGTTCCGGCATAAAGACTCAGGAAAATTGGCCTTCACGCCAAACAGGGATTGCCTCCTTCCGGAACGAATGGCCCTGAGAGCAGTTCCAGACTTCGGTGCCGGCAGAGCGTGCCAGACCAGTCGAAGTCATTATCGTTCGACAGACGTTCTTCATTCAGTGGTATAGTCCGGTCAACGACAACCGCTCCGGGCCGGAATATACCAGTTTGACCCAAGGCACACCGTATCGCCCCCTGAATCCTGAGAGCCTTAGACTGGTTCTGTCTGAACTCCCGTTGCTGGCGGTCCGCCTTGGCGGCACCCCATCCGGCTGGAATATTCGGGAAGTCAGCGACGGCAACCTCAACAGTGTCTGGCTTATTCACGGTCCATCAGGCTCTCTCTGTGCAAAGCAGTCGCTTCCACATGTGCGCGTTGATCCTTCATGGAAAATGCCGCTTGACCGAACGACTTTTGAAGCAGGGTGGTTAAAGGCTGTTACACCGCTGGCGCCGGAAATGGTCCCGGAATTTCTTTATTTCGATCCACAGCTTTTCCTGCTGGTGACAGCCTGCCTTGACGATCATGTCACTTTTACCGAAGCCCTGATCCAAGGAGTCGACCCGCTTCCCGTAGCGCGTCAGATCGGTCATTTTGTGGCCAGAACCGCGTTCCACACCTCATGGCGAGGCGGACCATTCGAAAAAATGTTTCAACTCGAAAGCTTTTTCTCAGGCAACACAACCCTGACCCGCATTACAGTCGATCTGGTTCTGACAGACCCCTATTACGATCATCCTCGCAATCATTACCATCCAGCGTTGAAGACGCTCGTAGAGCAGCTTCATACTGACCCGACCATTCACCGTGCGGTCTCCCACATGCAGTCACGGTTTTTTACGGCCCGTGAAGCTCTGCTCCATGGAGATCTGCATAGCGGTTCCATCATGGTCGGCCCCAATGGCGCTTCTGTGATTGATGGTGAATTTGCCTGCATTGGTCCAACCGGCTTTGATTGCGGCATGTTCGTTGCGAGCCTGATACTCGCCTCTTTCGCCGCGCAGGATACATCACGACGCACGCAGATACGACAGGCTGCTGCCATCTTCCATGAGAGTTTTCTCAAGACTTATTGTGAAGAATGGCTTGATAACAATACAGACACCGATCTTGCTCCGGCTTTTCTGACACGCCATGACGCTACAGAAATACAGCGTCAGCAGCAGGAAGAGTGTGACCGGATTGTCTCGGATATGGCAGGTTTCACAGCCATGGAAGTCATTCGAAGGCTTACAGGATACGCCCACACGTCGCATTTCGATGCTCTACCGGAAACGGAAAAAGGTCACCGACAATATCAGGCGCTTTCCTTTGCAATAGAGCTTCTTTCCAATCTGAAAGCAGCCCCGGAAAAACTCTTTCATGGACACTGAAAAGCAGAAACCTGCTTACTCCGCCAGGCAGACTCAATGCATCCGTGACAGATAAACGGATGCATCTCCTCAATCGCAACAGGCTTTTAACCTACGTTGCGTAAGAGAAGACTCGTCAAAGGAGTCTTCCATGTCTGTTCTCGACGACCCCACTTCAGCGATGCCTTCCGCACTCGAAGCATGCCTTGCAGAAGCCCGCGCTTTCGAGAAACTGAACGACATGAGCGGAGTGAGAAAAACTGCCCTTGGATATCTGGCGCGCTTTCCACGTGAACCGGCTGTTCTGGCGCTTCTGGGCCGCGCCGAATTATTGCTCGGCCATCCCGCACGCGCACTGGCTCCTCTTGCCCGCAGCGCCCGTCTGACCAACCATTTCATTTTCTACCTTCTGCAAGCGGATTGTCTGAAAAAACTTGGTCGCATTCAGGAGCAGCAGGCCATTCTTGAGCGGGCCGCCCTCTGGATGCCTCAAACCGGAACTGCCTATTTCATGGCAGGCATCGCTTTTGAAGGCGTCAAGGAAACCGACCGCGCCATCCGTTTCTATAGACAGGCTTTGACGACACTCCCCAATGAGGTGTCCATTCAGCATCGTCTGGGTCGAGCGCTTGTTGAAAAAGGCGAGACCATCGGCGCCCTGCATTATCTTGAGCAGGCGCTGGCATCCCGTCCGGATGACCCGGCCTACCTTGTCGATTTCAGTGTCGCTCTCGAACATGCGGGCCGACTTGAAGAAGCGCTGACAACGATTGAAAAAGCGATTTCCCTACAGCCAAACAATCCGGAGGCGATCCATAACCGGGGGCATCTGCTTTTCAATCTGAATCGTTCCGCCGAAGCGCTGGATGTGTTTGACGAAGCCCTGTCGACAGGCCGCGATTGCGCCAAAACCCGCTTTTCTCGCGGAGTCAGCCTGCTCAAGCTTGGACGCTTCAGGGAGGGATGGGCTGATTATGAAACCAGATGGGGCACCTCCCAAACGCTTCCATCCGATCTTCCCGCTCCACTCTGGCAGGGTGAGCCCCTTCAGGGTTGTCAGATTCTTCTTCATGCGGAGCAGGGTTTTGGAGACTCTCTCCAGTTCATCCGCTTTGCGCCACATCTTGCAGCACGTGGAGCCGTCGTGACCGTTCTGACGCCTCAGCCATTGCAGAGGCTTTTCACAACAGTCTCTGGCGTGACTCACAGCGTGACAGACCTGCCTGCCGACGCGCATTTTGACTATCATTGTCCTCTGGCCAGTCTGCCGCATCGACTGGACATCACGGCGGAGACCATTCCTTCCGCGCCCTATTTCTCCGTCTCTCCCGAAGAAGCATCCCGACAGGGAACGGCCATCCGTCGTCTCATGTGGGCAGGAAGACGTCCCGCCCGGCGTGTCATCGGACTTGTCTGGTCCGGCGCTCCCCGCCCGTCTCACGTCGAAGCGCACGCCATCGACCAGAGGCGCTCCATGCCTCTTGGAGAACTTGCACCTCTGCTTGATGTGCCTGAAACGATCTTTGTGAGTTTCCAGATGAACGGCGCTCAGCAAATCGCGGAATCTGGCTTGTCCATTCATGACGGAACTCACGGTATCAGAGATTTTGCCGATACTGCGGCCCGTCTCCTTGGTATTGATCTGCTGATTTGTGTGGACACATCCATTGCCCATCTTGCCGGTGGACTGGGATTACCGGTGTGGATGATGTCCCGTTTCGACGGCTGCTGGCGCTGGCTGGAAGGACGCAGCGATACGCCGTGGTATCCCACCATGAAAATCTTCCGCCAGCCCAGACCGGGAGATTGGGCGGGTCTCATCAGCACCCTGAAGGAGGATCTGCAAGCCTACACACCAGCCACACTGGCAGCCGTGTCATGAACTGTAGAGCGGTGAGCAGTTCCGACGACTGAATGCTTACCATCAGGTTCGATTGTCCGGGTGGTGAGAGCTGACGCCAGGCGCATAATATCGTGGCGCAATCAATTATTTTCCTGAACCCACCAAGGCCGCATTTATAGCAGCAGGCAGAACTGGCTACTCATCCTCTCTTGCCGGATATGGATGAAGCTTCAGTCGCCATCCACTTCAATGAGCTGCTCTTTTACATGGAAAATCAAAATTCACTCACACTCCTGCCGTATGAAATATTCAGAAAATAAACCCGCAATTAACCAATTCCGTCAGATATTTTACAGGAGAACAGAAACACAAGAGGCAGTTCATGACGCTCTCTAGCGGAGAGAAAGAGAAGGTAAAAACCCTTCCACACACCGTGTCATTTTCTCTTGGAGACGGGCTGAAATGTGTTTCCTGTGGCGGCTGGTTACGCTGGCAGGGACAGCACGCCAGATGCCAGAATAAATGCGAGCATACGGTTGTCGCCATCCGCCGGAAATAAGGATCAGAGACAGCCTTCCTGATCCTCACAGAGAATATCAATCGCTTTTGAAATCACCTCTGCCGGGCGCCCCACGGCATCCAGCACGAGAATATGTTCCTGAGCGGATGGCGCTTCCAACGTCCCCAACTGGCTGTCCAGCAGCGTAGCAGGCATGAAGTGCTTCTTGCGTCCCTTAAGGCGACGTTCAAGTTCCTCACGAGGAACCCTCAGGAAGAGGAATGTGACATCCACTCCCTCCTGCCTCAGAATATCACGATAAAACCCCTTCAGTGCCGAACAGGCCAGAATCCCGCCCTTGCCATCCCGCGCACGTTCCGCAAGCCAGCTCCGGCATTTTTCCAGCCAGGGCAGTCGATCTTCGTCCGTGAGCGGCTCTCCTGACGACATCTTTGCAATATTATGTGGAGGATGAAGCGCGTCACCTTCCTGAAAAGGCCATCCGAGCCGCGCGCAGAGTCCTTCAGCCACGAGTGTCTTGCCACTACCGGAAACACCCATGACAACCACAAGGCGAGGCGCGATACCGTTGGGACATGACTGCGTCATAGCCTGCTCTCTCCAGAATCACAGTTACGGCTCAGCATAATCACAGACAGGGAGCCAAACGCCCCCCGTCCATTGTCACAAAGAGAAAAGCTCACGCGCCAACAGTCAGATGGACAATACCCTCTCCACCAGCGACGATGGCGTCCGTTGCCATTCCGACAAACAGGCCACTCTCCACCACACCGACAATTGAGCGGATATCCTGTTCAAGACGTCCTGCATCGGAAATCACCTCGAAACGACAGTCAAGAATCAGATTGCCTCCATCACTGACAAAAAACGCCCCTTCCCGGTTCCGTCGCGGTGAAGCCTGTCCACCCAACCGCTCAATCTGACGTGCGGTTGATTCCCAGCCAAAAGACGTCACCTCAACAGGCAGAAGTGTTTTCATGCCCAGATGATCAACAAGTTTCGTATCATCCGCCACGATCACCAGACGGTCAGATGAGGCCGCGACAATCTTCTCACGCAGAAGCGCGCCACCAAGACCTTTGATAAGATTGAGCGTACCACGCTGGATTTCATCAGCTCCATCAATGGTCACATTGACCCTTGCATGTTCTCCAAACGTCGTGAGAGGAATGCCCAGTCCCAGCGCCTGCTTTTCAGTTGCCAACGAGGTCGGGATCGCCACGAAACGCAGACCTTCCTTGTGGCGGCGACCCAGTGCCTCCACGACAAAAGCCGCCGTACTGCCCGTGCCAAGACCGACAACCATGCCGTCTTCGACCATCTCGGCCGCAAACTCGGCTGCCTGACGTTTATATTCGCTCGCGCTCATCGTCCCGTTTCCCCTTCGGCCTGCCCCGCAGCGCCTCTGTCGATAATCCACACAATCTCGCCATCCGAGCGGATATGGCTGGCTGGCTCAGCCGGATCACCCGCACGAACCCTGCTCAGAACATCCGCCTTGGACGTCCCGGTCACGAGAAACAGCACATGCCGGCTGGACGCAATAGCCGGGTAGGTCAGCGTCAGTCTTGTGTGAGGCGCATCATCCGGCACACAGGACGCAACCCACCGTGTCTTTTCCTCCAGAACCGGCTGGCGTGGAAAGAGCGAGGCTGTATGACCGTTCTCACCCAGACCGAGAAGCACCACATCAAAGAGCGGTTTTCCGACCACAAGTGTTTTTGCACCATATGTCCGCTGAAGATCGACTTCATAGGCGCAAGCCGCCTCATCCGGGTCGCCATGATCCGGCATTGGATGAATGTTTTTCGACGGAACGGGAACATGCGCGAACAGGATCGACTGCACCATGCCGCGATTACTGTCGGGAGAGTCGGCTGGAACGAAACGGTCGTCCCCATAAAAGAACTCTGTCCGATCCCAGGGAAAGCGTTCCGCATAACCGGCATTCGCCATGAGCGCGTAGAGTTTGCGCGGAGTGGAGCCACCTGACAGCGCGATGCGGAACACTCCCGTTGCTGCACACGCTTTTTCCAGCAGGAAGTCGGCCACATACTGCGCCACGGCATCGGGAGTGTCCAGCACGATTTCCTGCGCCGTCATCACATCCTGTCCACTCATCGGCCCACTCCCAACCAGCACTCACCACAACGTTTTTTCAGGAAACCATCAGCATCTGTCACGCTGTATCACGTCTTATGCGTCTCCGGACCGCTGGCCGATGGCTCCGGTTCCTCCGAAACCGGATACGACACGATGTGCTGCCCTCTTGCTTCTGACACTACTCCTCAGGGTAGCGCGAAGCCTGCTCCCCTCCTGCTTTCAGGCAGCGTTGCCGCCAACCCGGGGAAGTATCCACCGCTCGACAGCCTTCGCCCATCCTTCGTTGTCGTCCGTATCCGTCGTGAAATGTGCGTGCGAAGCGACCTCATCGGTCGCATTGCCCATGGCGATCGACAGACCGGCGACATCGAACATCGGCACATCGTTCTGCATGTCGCCAAGGCAGGCGATTTCATGTGCCTCAAAACCCAGTTGCCGCCCGATTTCACGGAGCGCATACCCCTTGTTGGCATTGAGTGGCGTGATATCCAGATAATACCGCGCCGAAGAAGCAACACTGGCCTGACCTGTCAGCATCTGGCCAATCTCTCCCTGAAGACGGCCTAGAAGATCATAATCCGCGCTGGAACCGGTAATCTTGCCGACCTTGTCTTCCCACGGCCCAAAGTCCTTTACCACGACAGGAGCAAGCCCCAGAGCCTTCTGCTCCTGCGCCACATAGCCTCCCGCCTCGTCCCGGACGACCCAGTCGGAACCACAGAACAGCCAGCCATCGACCTCATGCACATCCAGCATGTCGATCGTCGCCTTTACCGCTTCAACCGGCAAGGTGAGCGTGGACAGGGTTTTCCCCTGCCCGTCCCGCACGATGGCGCCGTTCATGGCCGCGTAAGGTGTTTCGAGATTCAGCGCCTGATGATATCGCTCGATGCCCACAGGGGCGCGACTGCTGACAAGACACACCGCCACACCAGCGGCCCGCAGCCTGTCGATCATCTCGACGCTGCTGCGCGCCACCTGCTTTTCCGGTGTCAGAAGCGTGCCGTCCATGTCCGTCACCACGAGACGGACACGATCCGTCGGCGCAGGCTTCGCATCATGTCTTGCGATATCATCAACTTTCACAGCGCACTCCCCACGTCGCAGACAGGACGTTATTTCTTCTCGACGTGACCGCCAAAGCCAAACCGCATGGCGGAAAGAACCTTTTCGCCGTAGGTGTTGCCGCTGCGGGACCGGAAGCGCGTAAACAGCGCCGCCGTCATCACCGGCACGGGAACCGCTTCCTCTATGGCCGCCTCAATCGTCCAGCGACCCTCGCCGGAATCCTGAACCTCCCCGCTGAACTCGGACAGTTCCCCATTCCGGGCCATCGCCTCCGCCGTCAGATCAAGCAGCCAGGACGACACAACGCTGCCGCGACGCCAGACCTCGGAGATATCGGCCATGTTCAGGTCGAACCGCTCGTCTTCCGGCAGAAGTGGCGAGTTCTTGCTTTTCATGACGTCAAAGCCTTCAGCAAAGGCCTGCATCATGCCGTATTCGATGCCGTTATGGACCATTTTCACAAAATGGCCTGACCCTGCGGGGCCGCAATGCAGATAGCCCTGCTCGGCGCGGGGATCGAGGCCAGCGCGGTCACGATCCGGCGTTGGCGGAATATCGCCCTTGCCGGGAGCCAGCGCGCTCAGGATCGGGTCGATCGTGGCAGCCGCCTCTTTCGAGCCGCCGAACATCATGCAGTAGCCGCGCTCCAGCCCCCACACGCCGCCGGACGTGCCAACATCGACGTAATCCACGCCTTTTGTCTTCAGGGCGGCGGCACGACGGAGATCGTCCTTGTAATAGGTGTTGCCACCATCAATGAGAATATCGCCTTTGCCGAGCAGACCACCGACGGACTGAACCGCCGTCTCGGTGATATCACCAGCGGGTAGCATCAGCCAGACGACCCTTTTGTCGCCCGAAAGCTTCGACACCAGATCGGTTTCACTCACCGCGCCGACAGCACGACCGCCCTCGGCACGCTCCACGACCTTCTGCACTGTGGACGCATCGCGGTCATACACCACCACATCATGTCCATGACGGGTCAGACGGACAGCGATGTTTCCACCCATGCGGCCAAGGCCAATGATTCCAATCTGCATGTCTTTTCTTCCTTCCCGCCTCAGATCACGGCCCTGATGGCGGACGCGAGCGTCGCCAGACCCTTTTTCAGATCGCCCCTGATATGCACCCGCAATGCGCGGCGACCGCGCTCGGCCAGCACATCAAAGTCACCCCGCGCCTGCGCCGCCTTCACCACGCCGAAGCTGTAACGCTCGCCGGGGACCGGCAGATCGTGCGCGTCATCCGCCGTGATCTGGAGGAACACGCCGCTGTCAGGACCGCCCTTGTAGGCCTGCCCCGTGGAGTGCAGGAAGCGCGGGCCAAACTCGGCAGCAGTCGCAACCGTCTTGGCGTCACGGATGGCCAGACGTGTGTGCTGGATCCACTCGATACTGTGCCGGTCACGCTCGATATAGGCCAGCAGACCGACATAATCGCCAGCCTTCACGCGGTCGAAATGCGCCTTGAGAATCGCCTGCGCCGTATCGCCTTTCAGCGCTGCGGTGTTCTTCCTGTCGGCGAAGAATTCCAGATCACCATCCGTCGCGAACGGTGCTTCAGCCGGAAGCGCACCTGTCTCGTTATAGGCGGCGGTCAGCTTCTTGGTCTCAAGCTTGCTGGCTTCGACATCCGGCTGATCGAACGGATTGATCCCGAGGAACACGCCCGCGACCGCCGTGGCGATCTCCCAGCGGAAGAACTCCTGCGCAATCTGGCGACGGTCATGCAGATTGACTGTCACAACCGGCTGGCCTGCGTCGATCAGCGTCTTCACGGCCTCGTCCTGCTCGTGCGAGTGCTCGTTGGACAGACGGAAATAAACGAACAGACGGTCCTTGCCGTAATGCGTCGGGCCCGCCAGCGTTTCGTCGTCGATGGGGATCAGGCCCTTGCCGAGCTTGCCGGTGGACTCGGCAATCAACTGCTCGGCCCATGCGCCGAAATCCATCACCTGCTTCGTGGCGATGATGGTGATCTTGTCGCGTCCGAACTTTTCAGCACCAACACCGAACACCGTGCCAAGCAGCACGCCCGGATTGACGGTCGGCGGCACGCTGCCGTCACACGCCTTCACGCCATGTAGCGCGTCTTCAAGAAACAGCTTCAGCGGCACGCCGGAAGCAGCCGCCGGGACGATGCCGAAATTCGACAGCACGGAATAACGGCCGCCAATCTGCTTGTCACCCGCGAAGACTCTCCAGAAGCCGTCCTCTTTGGCCTTCTTCTCCAGAGCCGAACCGGGGTCCGTCACGGCGACGAAGTGTTCACCGGCCTTCTCGCCCAATGCCTTTTTCGCGACATCGAAGAAGTAGGACAGCATGATGTTCGGCTCCAGCGTGGAACCGGATTTGGAGGAGACGATGAACAGCGTCTCTTTCGGGTCGATCTTGCCTTCGAACGTGCGGACCTGCTGTGGATCGGTGCTGTCCAGCACGTAGAGATGGCCGTAGCCTTCATGCTTGCCGAAGGTCATGGCCAGCACTTCCGGACCAAGGCTTGAGCCGCCCATGCCCAGCAGCAGCACCTGTTTGAAACCGCGCGCCTTCACCTCCTGCTGAAAGGCTTCCAGTTCCGGCAGCGCCTTCAGACGGTCAGCGACAACACCGAGCCAGTTGAGCCACTTCGCCTCCGGCCCATTCGTCCAGACCGCAGCGTCCTTCGCCCACAGACGACGGATCAGGCCACCCTTGCGCCACTCCTCCAGACC
The DNA here is from genome assembly GCF_022483985.1 of Acetobacter sp. Classification (NCBI taxonomy): domain Bacteria; kingdom Pseudomonadati; phylum Pseudomonadota; class Alphaproteobacteria; order Acetobacterales; family Acetobacteraceae; genus Acetobacter; species Acetobacter sp. The sequence goes on from NZ_JAKVME010000001.1 coordinate 2,008,367, forward strand.
GGCCTTCACCGCGTCGTCAAAATCTTGCGGCAGTGACAGCTTCGTTTTCGCCAGTCTGTTACCGAGAAGTTCATTCCGCTTCTTCGCCACCGAGCCAAGCAGGGCGTCGAACGCCTCTTCGAATGAAACCACGCCTTCATCGACCAGCTTCGTCGTCATGCCGTCCAGATCAAGGCCGAGACGTTTCACTTCCGCCATGACGTGTCTGGCGTCATCGAGATTCTCTTCCAGCGAATCACGGGGCGTTCCGTGATCACGGAACGCGTCCAGCGTCGCAGGCGGGATCGTGTTGACCGTCTCGGGACCGATCAGCTCCTCGACATACAGAACGTCGCTGTAAGCCTTGTCCTTGGTGCCGGTTGACGCCCAGAGCAGACGCTGCGGCTGCGCGCCTGCCGCCTTCAGTTTCGTCCAGCGATCGCTCTTCATGATCTCCTGCCAGTGCAGGTAGGCCATCTTCGCGTTGGCAATAGCGACCTTGCCACGAATGGCCTTCAGAGACTCCGCGTCCTTGTCGCCAGCCTTGATCCGGCGATCGATCTCACCATCGACTTTGCCATCCACGCGGCTGACGAAGAAGGAGGCCACGGACGCAATGCCCGCAACGCTTTTGCCTTCCTGATGACGCGCCTCAAGGCCTGACAGCCATCCTTCGACGACCGCCTTGTACATCTCCAGCGAGAAGAGCAGCGTGACATTGATGTTCACGCCATCAGCGATCTTCTGCTGGATGGCCGGAATGCCTTCCTTCGTCGCCGGGATCTTGATCATCAGGTTCGGCTCGGACACTGCCGTCCAGAGACGCCCGGCTTCCTCGATGGTGCCGACCGTGTCCAGCGCCAGATAAGGCGAGACTTCAAGACTGACATAGCCGTCGATACCCTTGGTCTGTTCAAAGACCGGCTTCAGCAGCTTCGCCACTTCCCGGATATCTTCAATCGCCAGACGCTCATACAGTTCACCGGCTGAGACAATCTCCCTGCCGAGCACGTCCCTGATCTGGGCATCATAATCCGTGCCCTCGCCCATTGCTTTCTGGAAGATCGCCGGGTTGGACGTGACGCCCTTGACGCCATCCTGCTTGATGAGGGCCGCCATCGACCCGTCCCGCGTGTAACCCCTGCGCACAAAATCCAGCCAGGGCGACTGCCCGAACTGTTCCAGAGCACGTAAAGGGCTTTTTCCGTTCACGGATGATGCGTTCATCGAGCAATTCTCCCCGGCAGCAGCAACGGAACCTGCCGATTCATTCATTCAAAAAAACCTGCATCCGAATCCGGATGCAGGACTGGTTTCCTACAGCGCTAGTTGCCGACGGGCAGCCGCCAGAACGGTCTCAACCGTAAAGCCGAACTTCTCCATCAGCGCCGAAGCCGGAGCCGACGCACCGAAGCTGTTCATGCACACGATGTCACCCGTCAGACCGACATAACGATGCCAGCCGATGGGCGACGCCGCCTCGACAGCCACACGCGCTGTAACTGAAGGCGGTAACACCTCATCACGGTAGGATTGTGGCTGCTCCTCGAACAGTTCCCACGACGGCATGGACACGATGCGCGCGGCAACCCCTTCCGCCTCCAGTTTCTCGTAGGCTTCAACAGCCAGAGACAGTTCGCTACCGGTGGCGATCAGGATGACCGAAGGCGTCTTGCCGCTGTCACCCAGAACGTAACCGCCCTTCGCCACACCGGCGGCGGACGCATACTTGCTGCGGTCCAGTGTCGGCAGGTTCTGACGACTCAGCGCCAGTACGGCGGGACGGTCACGGAAGGGAATCAGCGTGCGCCATGCCTCGGCGACCTCGTTGGCGTCACCCGGACGGAGGGTGACAACACCCGGTGTCGCGCGAAGCTGCACAAGCTGCTCGATCGGCTGGTGCGTCGGACCATCTTCGCCCACCCCGATGGAGTCATGCGTGAAGATATAGATCGCGGGCAGATGCATGAGAGCCGACAGACGGATCGGAGCCTTCATGTAGTCGGAGAAGATCAGGAAGCCCGCGCCATAGGGACGCAGACCCGAGAGCGCCATGCCGTTGACGATGGAACCCATCGCATGTTCGCGCACGCCGAAATGGAAGTTGCGACCGGCGTAGCTACCGCCCCATGCTTCCGGCTGGAACGATCCGCCATCCTTGATGAGAGTCTTGGTGGACGGCGCGAGGTCGGCGGAGCCGCCGACCAGCCACGGAATGTGCTTCGCGACAGCGTTCTGCACCTCACCGGAACTGGCGCGGCTGGCAGTACCTTTCGCGTCCGTCGGATAGGTCGGGATATCGGCATCCCAGCCCTTCGGCAGTTCGCCGGACAGGATCAGATCAAGTTCAGCCGCCTCGGACGGGAACTGCTTGCGATAGGCCGAGAACAGATCATCCCACGCCTTGCTCGCCTTGGCGCCGCGTGCGCCAAGGCCTGCCTGAAAGTGGTCGGTCACGCCCTCGGGCACGTAGAAGGATTTGTCTTCCGGCCAGCCATAGGCGCGCTTGGTCGCGGCGATTTCCTCGCCGCCCAGCGGCTCGCCATGTGCGGCGGCGGTTCCGGCTTTCTTCGGCGCGCCCCAGGCGATAACCGAATGAACGACGATCATCGTCGGTTTCTCGGTCTCCGTCTTTGCCTCGACCAGAAGCTTTTTCAGCGTTTCCGTATCATTGGCGTCCTTCAGGACCAGAACCTGCCAGCCATAGGCTTCGAAGCGCTTGCCGACATTTTCGGTAAACGCGATATCGGTCGAACCTTCGATGGAAATCTGGTTGGCGTCATACATCCAGACCAGATTGCCGAGCTTCAGATGTCCGGCCGTGGACGCCGCTTCACTGGAAATACCTTCCATCATGTCGCCATCACCGCACAGCGCATAGACATGATAGTCGAACAGCGGAAAACCCGGCTTATTGAAGCGGGCTGCGAGCCATTTCTCGGCGATCGCCATACCGACGGAATTGCCACAGCCCTGTCCGAGCGGGCCGGTGGTCGTCTCGACGCCTGCCGTATGGTGATATTCCGGGTGCCCCGGCGTCTTTGAATCAAGCTGGCGGAACTGCTCAAGGTCGGCGACCGTCAGAGATGGTGCATCCAGCACCTTGCCATTCTTCACATCGCGGATGCCGCTGAGACAGATCAGCGAATAGATCAGCATCGACGCATGGCCGACCGACAGCACGAAGCGGTCGCGGGCAGGCCAGAGCGGGTTGGCCGGGTCATAGCTCAGCACGTCCTGCCAGAGCGTATAGGCTACCGGAGCAAGGGCCATCGCGGTGCCGGGATGGCCGGAATTCGCCTTTTGCACCGCGTCCATCGACAGGGTGCGGATGGTGTCAATGCAGGTGCGGTCGATCGTGTGACCCGCGGCTCCGCCCGTTTCAGGCGCCCAGGTCGCACTGACCATACCGCTGGCCATACCGTTTCCAGACGCGGCGTGGAAAGAACGCATTGTAACCGATCCTCTATCAATCAGGCCTGCAACGGATCATCTTCCGTTGCGGCGGAAACCCTCCCGGCACGAGAGGGCCATACCATCACACGCCCCTTTTGCCTCGACAAGGCAGGCACAGGGACACCACACACGGAACTCAGGGACTCAAGCCGTCAAGACCGCCCCGGTTTCCGCCATCACGAGTTTGTGAGACTTTCTCTCAACCGCCCGCAGCCAGCGCACGCGCGCCGATATCGCGCCGCCAGACGGCCTCTTTCCAGCGAATGGCGGAAACACCCTGATAGGCGGCGTCAATGGCCTCCTTCAACGTAGGCGCGATCCCACACACCGCCAGCACGCGCCCACCGGACGAGACCAGATGCCCCTGCGGATCACGCGCCGTGCCCGCCTGAAACACCCGCACGCCCGGCACGGCTTCCGCACGATCGATCCCCTCGATCAGGCCACCTTTTGCATAATCACCGGGGTAGCCTTCCGCCGCCATGATCACCACGGCAGAGGCGTCATCCGAGAAAGTGACCTGCACATCCCCCAGAGAGCCCTTCGCCAGCGCCACGAGGGCGGGCAGCAGATCAGATGTCAGACGAGGCAGCAGCGCCTCCGCTTCCGGGTCACCGAAACGGACATTGTATTCGATCAGCTTCGGGCCTTCGTCTGTCAGCATCAGACCAGCGAAGATCACGCCACGGAACGGCGTCCCGCGCTTCACCATTTCGGCCAGCATCGGGCGCACCAGAAGATCGAGCGCTTTTTCCTGCGCCACTCGATCAAAACCGGCTGGCGGCGAGACTGCGCCCATTCCGCCAGTGTTCGGACCCGTATCGCCATCGCCGATACGCTTGTGATCCTGCGCCGCACCGATCAGCACAGCCGTCTCGCCGGAGCAGAAGGCGAAGAGCGAGACTTCCTCGCCCACCATGCACTCTTCGATCACCACCGAATGACCCGCAGCGCCCAGCTTGTTGGACGTCATCATGTCGGTGACGGCGTCTTCGGCTTCCGCCGCCGTCTGCGCCACAACCACGCCCTTGCCCGCCGCCAGACCATCGGCCTTCACAACAATCGGCGCACCGCGACGACGCACGAAGGCGATGGCATGAGCCGGGTCAGTGAAACGCTCCCATTTGGCGGTTGGAATGCCTGCCGCGTCACACACTTCCTTGGTGAAGGTTTTGCTACCCTCCAACTGCGCCGCCGCTTTTGTCGGTCCGGCGCAGGGAATCCCGACTTCAGCACAGGCGTCAGCGAGTCCGGCGACCAGTGGCGCTTCCGGTCCCGGCACGACGAGGTCGATGCCTTCTTTCTGCGCGAACGCCACCAGCGCCGCGACATTATCCACCGCGATGGCGATATTCGTGCCGCACAGGGCCGTGCCCGGATTTCCGGGAGCGATATAGAGCTGCGTAAGGACTGGCGACTTCGCCAGCGCCGCCGCGAGCGCATGCTCACGACCACCCGAACCAACCAGCAGGACTCTCATCGCATTACCTTCTTTCCGACCACATGGATTGCGGCTCTTGTTGAGAACGCAGCGTCTGTAGCATAGGGTCGCGTCATGGACGATGGCTCTCCAACACCTCCCCCCGCCTTTCCCGGCGTCAATGTGCCGGAATATTCGGTCTCCGAAATTTCGGGAGCCATCAAACGCACCCTTGAAGGGACGTTTGGCAGGGTGCGGGTGCGTGGCGAGATCACGGAATTCAAGCGTTACAGCTCGGGTCATCTCTATTTTTCACTGAAGGACGAGGGCGGCAAAATCTCCGGCGTGGTCTGGCGTGGTTCCGTGTCACGTCTCGGGCTGGTGCCGGAAAACGGGCTGGAGATCATCGCCACGGGCCGCGTCTCCTCCTACGGCGAACGCTCCAGCTATCAGTTGATCGTCGAGAAGATGGAGTATGCGGGCGAAGGTGCGCTGCTCGCCCGTATCGAACGTCTGCGTCTGAAACTCGCGCAGGAAGGTCTGTTCGACCCCGAGCGCAAACGTCGCATCCCCCGCCTGCCGCGCGTGATCGGTGTCGTCACCTCCATGCAGGGCGCGGTGCTGCACGATATCCGCACCACGGTCGCCCGCCGCTTTCCCCGTTATCTGCTGATCTGGCCTGTCGCTGTGCAGGGCGAAGGGGCGGCGGAACAGATTGCAGCAGCCATTGAGGGATTCAGCCTGCTGGGTCGTCCCGGTCCGGGCGAGAACCTGCCCCGTCCGGACGTGCTGATCGTGGCTCGTGGCGGCGGCTCGCTCGAAGACCTGATGGCCTTCAATGACGAAGCCGTTCTGCGTGCCGTCGCGGCCTGTCCGATTCCACTCATCTCCGCTGTTGGACATGAGACCGACACCACTCTGATCGACTTCGTCTCCGACATGCGCGCCCCCACGCCCACAGCCGCCGCCGAACTGGCCGTGCCGGTGCGCGACGAACTGCTGGCGGATCTCACGCACCGCATCGCCCGTATGGGAAGCGCACTGAACCGGATCGCACAGACCGCACGCCTGCGGCTGGATCGTGCGGCTTCAGGTCTGCCGGACCTGCCTTCCCTGCTCAGCACGGCGCGGATGCGGCTGGATGACCGGTCGCACAGGCTGGACCTCGCCCTGCCCGCACTACTGGAACGCCGCAAGGCGGCTCTGGTCGCAGCGGAACGGCACATGCCCGCACCGTCGGCACTGTTCAGCGACCGGCGCTCCCGCCTTTCTCTGGATAATGCGGCACTGGACGCCGCCATGACAGCCTCCCGCCGCGCTGCCGAAGCCCGTCTGGGACGCCAGCGTCTGACTGCCGCTCCCTTGCAGGCCCTGTGCCGGGAACGACAGGCCCGCCTGCTGGGCGTCGGGAATGTGCTGGAATCTGTCTCGCCACGCGCCGTTCTCGACCGTGGTTATGTTCTTGTCCGCGATATGGCGGGCGATGCCGTCACACGCGCTGCCGGGCTGAATTCGGGTCAGCGCGTCACGCTTGTTTTTGCTGATGACGAGCGCCTCGCCCGCATCGAAGCACCCAAAGATACGGCTCAGGGAGCCTTTGATCTATGAAGAACATACTCAAAAATCTGAAGTCGATTAAACCGGATTTCAGCAGGATCGCATCCCCTGACGCCGACGGCGCCGAAAACCGTCCCGAAAAACTGATGTTCATCCTCATGATCGTGCTCGCCACCCTCTCGATGCTGATCTACATCGGCGGATCGTTTGTGAACGCCTTACGCATGTCACAGCAACCTTCCGCTGTGGAGCAGAGTGTGCCAGCGACGCAGTCAAACGGCACGCGACCATAATGGTCTGGACCAGCTTTCTGAAAAAACTTCACCAGAAACTTCTCATTATGCGGAATTTCCCGAGGACGTCTGATGGCTTGCAAACAGGAGGCAGAGTGGGGGCCGGGGCGACCCCCTGAACACCACCAAGCCAATATTTGCAAGATATACCAATATTTTTCCAGACAGACCTCAGTGGGTCTCCACGTCCTTAGACTCGATCCTCAACGCTCCGTGTAACGTACATGGATTTTCCCGACACCCTCACATTCTCCTTCGAGCCTGTCTCCGATTTTCACCGGCCCGACACCGGACGGCGTGCCGGTAAGAACAAGATCGCCCGGACGCAGTTCGACAAAACTCGAAAGAATGGAAATGATTTCCGGGATCGGCCAGATCAGGTCGCTGATATCGCCCTGCTGGCGAGCCGTCCCATTGACGGCAAGACTGATCCGCCCCCTCACCAGATGCCCTGCCTGTGTCACCGGCACGATAGGGCTGATGGGACAGGACTGATCGAAACCCTTGCTCATATCCCAGGGCTGCCCCGACTTTTTGGCGACGGCCTGAAGATCGCGCCGTGTCATGTCCAATGCCAGAGCGTAGCCGAACACATGATCCAGTGCTGACTGCACCGGGATATTCACGCCCTGCCGACCGATCGCCACAGCCAGTTCAATTTCGTGATGAAGATCTTCCGTGTGCAATGGATAGGGAAGAGCCTCTTCCATTGTTATGGCATCGGCAGGTTTTGCAAAAAATATCGGAAGGTCGTGCGCCGGATCACCACCCATTTCCCGCGTATGCTCTCCATAATTCCGTCCAACGCACCATATCCGGCGAACCGGAAACCGTGCGTCAGTCTCACGAACAGGAATGGACGGAATCGAAACAGGCTCAAAGAGATAAGACATGGGCAAAATCCGTTCTTTTCGGAAAGGATAGCATCAGCCTGAACAAAATTTCATCGGCGATTGAATCGGCTCTCATGATTGTGTGAGGATAAGCTCACCTCAGAGCGCGACATCGGCTCAGATGAAAACTTCCATAAGCCCACAGGCAAACACCCGCCTCAGAGAGACGGGTGTTTTCAGAATCCGGCTATCCCGGCCAATTATCGATCTTTCCGTCTTATTCGGGTGTGACCAGATCATAGTAGCTCTGATCAAGCATGAAGTGTGGTGAATAAGCCGGATCATGCTGATAAATCGCATGATCACCCCAGTAATGATGCATATGCTGCGTCTCGGCAAAGAATCGCGCTTCATGCTCGGGACGGTCATCACTGCCACGCGAGACACTCTCATGGTGCACAGCCAGAAAATTGTTGCACTGGACAATACGCCAGCCGGCTTCACGCATCTTCAGGCAAAGATCGACGTCGTTATAAGCGACTTTCAGATTCACCTCGTCAAAACCACCGACTTCTCGGAAGGCTTCGGCCCGTACCAACATTCCTGCCGCCGTGACAGCCGTGACTTCGTGAGACAGGATCGCACGGGAAATATAGCCATATTCGTGCGCCTGTAATCCCCGATGCACATGCGTCGCCACACCGTCAGGTCCCACAACGACGCCGACATGCTGGATCGCACCGTTGGGATAGACAAACTTTCCGCCGACGGCACCGATATCCTCGCCAGCCATCGCCTCTCCCACAATGGTTTTCAGCCATTTGGGATCATCCACGAAAAGATCATTGTTCATGAAGAAAAAGAATTCGGACGAACTTGAAGCGACGGCAAGATTGTTCAGACGTGAGAAATTGAATTCCTCGCGGATCGAAAGAACCTGAATGCGCTTGTTGCGGGACATCTCCTTGCAGAAAGCAAGCGCATCCTCATCCGTTGACCAGTTATCAACCAGAATGATGTCGTAGGCCTTGTAATCCGTATGTTCCAGAATGCGGGAAACACATTCCCGCGTCAGATCGGCCTGATTGCGGAACGGAATAATGATCGAAACCGTCGGCTCGCGGTTTATGCCCCACCATACATTATAAATGGTCAGGTCATTGATCGCCTCGACCTGCGCAACATGCCCGACACGCCTCAAATGATCGGCAACCGCCCGAACACCCGCATTCACGGCGTACTGCTTGTTGCTGATCGTCATCGCGGTCGAGTTCGGCGTTTTCCGCCAGTGATAAAGAACCTCCGGAACATGCAGGAAGCCCTCCCGCGGCACGATCTCCGTCAGACGCAGCATCAGGTCATGATCCTGCGCGCCGTCATAACTGGCGTTCAGATCACCCACCTGCTGTAAAACCTCATTCCGCACCATAGTAAGATGGCAGATGTAGTTGCATCCCAGAAGATACCGGTAATCAAAATCAGGCTTGAAATTCGGCTCAAGGAAGTAGCCTGCCTGATCGACCTTGTCCTCATCAGAATAAATGACCTGCGGATCAAGTCCGGCCGCTGCCTGCAACATCGCTTCCAGCGCCACATCGACCATGGCGTCGTCATGGTCGAAGAAGGCGACCCACTCGCCTTTCGCCGCCTTGACGCCTTCATTGGTCGCTCCGGAAATTCCCAGGTTTTTCTTAAGGCGGATCAGCTTTATGCGAGGATCATTCCGGCAGTATTCCGCCATCCTCGCCGCGACTTCCAGAGACTTCCCGCCGTCATCGACAATAATGAGTTCCCAGTTGCTCCATGTCTGCGCCATCACCGATTCAACGGCGGCGATGAAGTCCGTCATATCCGGTTTGTAGGTCGGACAGATGACGCTCACCAGCGGTCCTTTGGCGACAAAGTCTGCGCCAAGCTGCTGCCGGCGTTCCGCTACCCGAGCCCGCAGCACATTGAAGTAGCGACGCGCCCAGTTGTCATAATCACCAAGATTGAAACGCTGTTCGGGAAGCAGATTGTTTATCGTCGCGCGTAGGGAGGAAATCTCACGATGCAGCCTCGCGATGGTTTCGCTGACACCAAGCAGATGCTCTTCCAGTTTGTTATCGACCAGTGATGTGGAGATGGGACTGCCCATCAGCTCCATATCACCCGGCACCGCGAAAAAGCGGATTGTCCGCGTGCCCGTCTGGCGACGATGCTTGGGAATGACCAGTTCGAAACCGCAATTGGCGTCGCCACCGACAGCAGCCGCGACATCGCCACGAAAACGGTCTGCACGGATACGGGCGAAAGGCGCACCGTCGATAAAAACCGCGACCTCGCACTGACCTGTTCTGGACCCATCCGCCGCATTGATGCGCTGCACCCAGCCACGCAGCGCGCCGCGCGAAAAACCGTCCACACAGGATTCGTAATTGAACTGCGGCTGAAAAGTGACTGTGATATCTTCCTGCTTGATCGAACCGTCATCTGTCACCAGACAGGGCACGATGGACCGGTTCGGGAACCGCAGGCCGACCCGATGCTCCTTTCCGTCGGCAAGGGCGTCCGGCAGCCTGAAGGAAAAACCCAGATTGGGCGTCATGACGCCGATATTTTCCTGCACATCGGTCCGGGGCAGATCACAGGTCACCGACCCGATTTCCTGTCCGTCAACAATGACATGGAGGGTCGCAGGCACACGCGGCGCGGCCAGATTGCACGCCCACCCCTTTACCTCAAGACCATCCAAGCTATCAAAATAACCAATGAACTGTGTAATTTGACGGGAAGTCGGCAGGGGAGCTTTCATGAAAATCCTCGTTTCCCTGGCGTGCGCCAGAAAGCACACTCCAGGACAAAGCACTGTCCGGAAGGCATATTAAAAACATCCTTCCATCAGAACACACCAATTCAAAACACACTCTTCACGCAGAACGCTCTGAAAGAGGCCTGAAACGCCGCGACCGCAAGGCATGATCAGGCATAATTCCCGATCACCGTGTGGAAGCACGTCTTCTGCGGCGTCACGACATTACAGCAGAAGCCTTAACTTCCAGAAAACGCCGCATGGCATGACGCGCCCGGGACGCATCCCCCCCAAGGCGGATCAGACTGCCGATCTGCAGGGGATTACGCAGCAGCGATGACATCAGGGCTCCCGCACCCAGACCGCCATCGGGTGAAAGCGCAATACCGGCAGCAGGAGGCAGTGTCCGCTCCGCCGGATCACACACCACGCGCAGCACACCGAAAGGCCGCTTCACGGCCTGCGCCGCCTCCGCCAGAAAACCACTCTCCATATCCAGAGCGCAGCAGCCGCTTTCCATGGCCAGACGCTGCTTTTCCTCGGCGGTCAGCACAACGACATCACTATGCAGCAGCGCACCCGCCACCACTCCGGGCGCCGCATCCGCTCCAAGACGGCGACGCACAGCCGGTGAACAGGGATAGAGCCTGCCATCTGCGACCACAGCGTCCGGCACGAGAATTGTGCCGGGTCTGAGCGCAGGGTCCAGCCCCGCCGCCAGTCCGAACGACACGACGGAAGGCACACCTGAAGCAATCAGCCGTGCGGCTCCTTTCTGTGCGCCTTCCCTTGTGGCCCCGCTGATCGCGACTGGCGACCCGGGAAAAAACTGTCGCAGAAGAGAGGCCTCGGCCTTCAGTCCCACAAGAAATCCGATATCGGCAGGAGGAGGAAGGCTGTTGTTCATGGTCAGAAACCGTAGCTCACCTGGCCGGAGTTGCTGCTCTTGAGATTCCGGTAGCGTGACACAGCCAGAAGCGGGAAGAACTGCCTGTAGCCATGATACTTGAGATAGAACACCTTGGGGAAACCAACGGCGTTATAGGGGTCTTCCTCCCATTCGCCATTGTCACCCTGCTGCTTTGACAGCCATGCGATCCCCCGCACCACGGCCGGATCATCGCGACGACCGACCGCCATCATGCCCAGAACCGCCCACGCCGTCTGGGAAGGCAGGCTTTGCTTGTACTGGCCACGAGGACCGTCTTCATAGCTCTCACAGCCTTCGCCCCAGCCGCCATCTGGACGCTGAACGGAGCGGAGCCACTCCACGGCGCGCACCACCATCGGATCATCATGGGAAATACCGGCTGCGTTCAGGGAGCACAGGACGGACCATGTACCGTAAATGAAATTGGTGCCCCAGCGGCCGAACCAGGAACCGTCCTTCTCCTGATCGCTCCGCAGATATTCCAGAGCACGTTCAATCACCGGACGATCCTCGGCGTGACCAAGCTGCGCGAGGAAAGAAATACAGCGCGCCGTCACGTCGGCTGTCGGGGGGTCCAGAAGCGCACCGTGATCCGAGAACGGAATATGGTTCAGCAGTTCCTTGTCATTATCGATATCAAAAGCGCCCCAGCCACCATTGGAGCTCTGCATGCCGATAATCCACTTACGGGCCCGTTCGATCGCCTCGTCATTGGCGGGATCGTTCTGGCGATGCAGCAGCATGCCGACAACCGCCGTGTCATCCACGTCAGGATAATAGTCATTGCGATACTGGAAAGCCCAGCCGCCCGGCTCAAGGTCGGGCTTGTTGATGGCCCAGTCACCCTTCACGTCGAGAATCTGACGGTCACGCAGCCATTCCGCCGCCTTCGCCATCTTCTCTTCCGTTTCCTTCCGGGCGATGGGGTTGGGACCACTGGCCGCTTCCATCATGGCGTGCCCGGCCAGCCCGGTATCCCAGATGGGCGACACGCAGGGCTGGCAGTACACTTCATCCCCGTGATCGACCAGAAGCGCCCTGACCGACTCCCACGCCGTATCGGCCCTAGGGTCGCTGTCCGGCACGCCCATGGCGCGATACATCATCACAGTATTGGCCATCGCCGGGTAAATCGCGCCGAGACCGTCGATGCCGTTCAGACGCGGCTCGATGAAATCGACTGACGCCTTGATGGCCTTCTCATGCACTTTCTGCGGGATCAGTTTCACGACCGGACGCAGAACCTGATCCAGCACCTTGAAGGCATGTCCCCATTTGGAGCGGTAAGGGCCCTTGATCCAGTCCTTCACCTGATCCGGCGGCGTGACGAACAGTTCCTGCACATGCACGCCGCGCGGATTGACCGCCACCGGACGCAGCGCCGCCAGCACCAGCAGCGGGGCGATCACGGTGCGCGACCAGTAGGACATGTTCCAGACCGAGAAGAACGCCGAGCGCGGTAGCAGCATCAGCTCGACCGGCATGACCGGCGTGCCGTGCCATGGAACCTCTCCGAACAGCGCCAACTGGAAACGTGTGAAAACGTTGCTCCGCTCGGCGCCGCCATGATCGAGAACGGCCTGACGGGCGCGCTGCATGTGCGGTGCGTTGATGTCGTCACCAATGCATTTCAGCGCATAATAGGCCTTCACCGTCGCGGAGATGTTGAAATCGCCGTCATGGTAAAGCGGCCAGCCACCGTGCTCGCCCTGAATACGCCGAAGATAGACGCCGATCCTGTCTTCCAGAGGCTGGTCGATCCGGTCGAGGAAATGCTCCAGCAGGACATATTCCGCCGGAATGGTGGCATCGGCTTCAAGCTCGAACACCCAGTGACCATCGTCATTCTGCTTGCCGCCCAGCGCCGCATGAGCACGCTCGACCACACGGTCCAGTTCACTGGAAGTCAGCTCGCTGTAAGCCGCTCCCGTGTTCTCGGTCGTGGTGGCAGAGTTCGTTACATCGTCCAGCATGGCCTGCTGTCATTCCCCCAGTAGAAACACGCTTCTTCAGAAACCGTGTCAGTCGTTAACGCAATCCACGGTCTTGCCGTGATACCCAAGTCAGAATCGGTCAGACACCATCAGTCGGATATGGAGCCGCGAAGCCCGAGCGCCTTCACGGCGGCGACGCCGGAACGGATGGAACCGTCAATCGTGGCGGGCAAACCCGTCGCCGTCCAGTCCCCGGCCAGTGCCAGATTGACAAGCCCCGTCGCCGCACCCGGCCTTTTCCGCAGTTGCGCAGGCGTGGCGGCAAAGGTCGCACGCTTCTCCCACACGAGCCGTTGCAAGGGCGGCTCGGCGGGAAGCGGTCCCGCCAGAAGTCCGTCCATCGCCTGACGGACCTCCTGCCATATCTGTCGTCCAAGCTCTTCGGGATCACGGTCGGCATAACGGTTCGCGGCGCTGACCGTGACCGAGAGGATGTCGTCCTTGAGGAAAATCCACTCCGTCACAGCGCCCACAACGCCGACAAAGCGGGTCTTGGCGAATGCGCCGACCGGCACCGGAGGCCGTTCAAGACGGAAATGCGCGTTGAAGATGCCCTCAAACTCATCCGGCACCACCAGATCGGGCAGCGCCTCTTTCAGCAGGCTCGCCGCCACGGGCGCTGTGACAGCCAGAATGACCGCATCATCCTCGCCAACGTCGATTCGTTCGTCTGGGAAGATCAACGCCGCGACACGGCCGTTCGCGGTTTCGATACCGGTGACACGCCGTCCGGTACGGACCTCTGCCTTCAGAATGGACAGGTGCGACAGAGCCGGGTCCACAAGGCTCTCGGACAGGCCGACCTTAGGGAAACGCGGCAGGCAGGCACGCCCACCCTTGGCCAGCGATTCGCTGATCACATGGCCGAGCAGAGCCGCGCTGGCTTCATCGCTCGGCGTGTTGAGCGCCGCAATGGAAAATGGATCGAGCAGACGACGCGAGAACTCGCCAGGCAGCAGGCAGTCGGACACGACCTGATCGGGTTTCGCGTCAATCAGACGCTTCAGGCTGAGCAGCTCACCCAACTTCATTCCCGGCACACGCCGGTTCGGGCTGAACACCCACCACGGCACCCGCCCCATGGAGAGGTCCAGCGTCCACACGCAGGGCTTCCTGAGGTCCACAAACGGAAAAATCGGCTGCTCCGGCCCCTGCAACGTGTTCAGAGCACCGATCAAGCCCATATATCGGAAGACAGCCTCGTTGGCTGTCAGCAGCAGGTGGTTGCCGTTGTCGATCCGGCAGCCCAGCTTCTTGTCCTCGTAGGAGCGGGCGCGTCCACCGCAGGCGGGACCGGCCTCATGCACGATGACATGCTGCCCGCTACCCGCGATCTCGACGGCAGCGGACAGTCCGGACAGCCCCCCACCGACAATATGAACCCGACGCGCCATCCGTATCAGGCCGCGAAAGCCTGCACGACGCCGACCGCCTTGCTGACCTTGGAGACTGCCAGCGGTGCGCCGACATGGTCCCAGCCCCGCTTTGTCAGGGCATTCAGGATCGCCAGATAGCAGCCGCCCATCATACGCGCAGGCATCATGGCCTTGCGGTCACATTTCTTCATGGCCCGGAACGCCTGACGGAAATGATCCTGCGCCCGCACGGAGAGAATCCGCATCACACCAGCCAGACCGGGAGCCGTCAGAGCCTTCTGCGGATCGGCAGGCACGTCAAAACGGGCCAGAAGTTCCTTCGGCAGATAAAGTCGGCCAATCCGCGCATCTTCCGCAACATCACGCAGGATATTGGTCAACTGGAGCGCACGGCCAAGGTGATAGGCCACCTTCTCGGCATGTTCCGAGCTGTCGCCGAACACATGCACGGAAAGACGTCCAACAGCGGAAGCCACGCGGTCACAGTAAAGATCGAGCGTCTCTTCTGACGGTGCGACCACCGGCCCTGTCGCGTCCATGATCATGCCGTCGATGACAGCGTCGAAATCTTTCTGCTTGAGCGAAAAGAAGCGGATGGCGGCATGCAGCACCCGGTCCAGCGCATCCTGCGTCTTGTCGTCGTACAGGCGACCGATACGCTCACGCCACTCATTCAGGCGCGCCTCGCGGTCTCCTGCGTGTTCCGGACCGCTAAGGGACGGCACGTCGCCATCCGCGATGTCATCCACCATCCGGCAGAACGCATAGATCGCATACATGCCATAGCGGCGGTAAGGCGGCAGAATGCGCATTCCCGAGGCGAATGACGTTCCCGCCTGCCGCACGATCGCCTCGACCCGCGCAAGGTCGGTCGGATCACAGCCGAGCGGTGTGGGTTCGTCATGCGTTCCGAGTGCGTCAGTCATGGCATCCTTTCCTGAACGGTTCCGTACCGTCCAATAGTCCAGCGGGAGCAGACACTCCCCTGTATCCTGCCTCCGGACCCGTCTCCAGCAGGCATGTCAGTTCTTCCAGCCCCCGAGAGCGGCGAGCGCCGCCCGCGCGAAATCGGCTTTCGTCAGCGCGACCCGCTCCGCCAGCGGATCTCCCACTCGCAGACGGGCTGTCAGCAGGTGCGCCAGCTTGACGACCGCGCCGCAATACATCCGCATCCGGCGATCTCTTACCTGACGAAGCAGCCCGAGAGCCACCCCGTTCAGACGGTCTGTCTCGTCGAGCATTATGTCGAAAACGCGACGCAACGACGGAGACGTCGTGTTTTCCAGAACAGCCTCTACACCGAGCCCCTGCGCTACAAGAAGGTCCAGCGGCACATAGCTCCGCTTCAGAAGGAGAAGGTCTTTCTGACAATCCTGAAGATGATTGAGAATCTGGAGCGATGTGCAGAGCGCGTCGGACGCCGGGAATGTCCTGTCACTCTCACCATGCAGACCCAGCAGAAAGCGTCCGACCGGATTCGCGGAGTAACGGCAGTAGCGGTCGAGTTCAGCCTGAGAGCCGTAACGCGATTTGACCGCATCCTCCCGGAACGCGACCAGCAGATCGGTCGCGACCTCGAACGGCAGCCCGGTGCGCAGCAGCATCTCACGGACACGCGCGGCGGAACGGGCGTCCTTGCGGTCAGGCGCCTCCGCCCGACCGTGCACGATGTCTTCCATCGCATCCAGACGCGCCACTTTTTCCTCTGGCGTCAGTTGATCGCTATCGGTCACGTCATCGCTGAACCGGGCGAAATCATAATAGGCATGCACATGATTCCGCAGGGCGGGCGCAAACAGCACCGATCCGACAGGAAAGTTCTCGTCCGACTGTCCTTTGCCGGACGAGACATCAGGCGCGCGCCACGGGTCTATCCTGTCACGGGCGACGATAGCCCGTACGTCTTCCACTGACAGGCTGTCTGACAGAAGGGCTGGCTCCGCGTGCGCGGCTGATGAGGAATCCGGAAACATGGCGGGGTGGTTTACACGCTCCGAAGGCTGCTGCCTACACTTACCACAAGGTTACTTCCGCCGGATGAAAGCGGACAGCCAACCGCGTCTCCCGGCAAACCCATCCACAGGAGCCCCGCACCATGACAAATCCCTCTCTTCCGCGCGTCGGTTGCGGCGCCGCGATCTTCCGCAACGGGCAGCTTCTGCTCGTCAAAAGAAAGCGCAATCCCGAAGCCGGATACTGGGGACTCCCCGGCGGCAAGGTCGATCCCTATGAGACAATTACCAACACGGCGGCGCGCGAAATCGACGAGGAACTGGGCATCCGGATTCAAGCTCCCGAGTTGCTCTGCGTCGTGGATCAGATTGATCGGGCCGGAGAGCAGCACTGGGTCGCGCCGGTTTTTCTGGTGGAGACCTTCATCGGCGAACCCGCCATCCGTGAACCGGAGGCGCTAGCCGGAATGGGCTGGTTCGACCTGTCTTCCCTGCCCTCACCACTGACCGAGGCGACACGACAGGCGCTTCTGGCCCTGAACAAGCGTTCAGAGCGTCGCTGAGCCTGCTTACCCTTGCTCCTGTTCTGTCCACGCCAGTTCTCTGACAGAAAATAGCCTTCAGAAACTTTGGCAGGGCACGAACAAAGCCGCGTAAAGACCGCCAGCGCTACCCCGCGTGCGTCGCCTCGGTATAGGCCCGGTTCTTCCATCTCACTCCACGCCCCCGGTGATGATCCACAGCCGAGCCGACGGTCGCCGCCGTGTAGAATGTTGCAACGATTGGCAACAGCAGCGCCCAGAAAGGCGACATGCGGAAACGTCGCAATGTCGGCATGTAGGACGCCATCGAAGCCGCCCACGCGAGAGCCGCCAGTTTGCGGGCCTGCCCTTTTCCAAACAGGGTCAGAAAGACGGGAAGAATCCAGACCAGCACCATCCCGAGCACCGTTCCGGCGAGAATCAGCGGAGAATAATGGAGCTGAACGTAAGCCGTGCGGGCGATCATGCGCCAGATGTCACGCGGATGCGGATAGGGTCGGATGGAACGCGCCAGACAGGAATGCCCCAGATAGATCCGCCCGCCCGAGCGTTTGACATGGGCCGCCAGCGTGCAGTCATCGATCAGAGCCCCGCGCAGGGCAGCAATGCCGCCAATGCGGGTCAGCGCGGAACGGCGAATCAGGATGGTGCCACCGGCGGCGGCGGCGGTCCTGCTTTTGGGGTCAGCCACCCTGGCAAAAGGATAGAGCAGCGCGAAGAAGAACACGAAGGCGGGCACCAGCGCCTTTTCAGCCGGACTGACACAGTTCAGTTCAACCATCTCGGACACCATATCGAGCCCCTCACGCTCGGCTTTTTCCACCAGTGTCGAGATGTGGGCCGGATCATGCTCGATATCGGCGTCCGTCAGCAGAATATAGCCGTCATCTTCAGGCTGTTCCGACCGGACACGCGTCACTCCCTGCTCGACGGCCCAGAGCTTCCCGCTCCAGGCTTCATCGGGGCGATGCTGTCCATCCAGCACCGTCAGTTTTCCCTGAGGGTCCGGCAGCGCACGGGCCAGATCACCCGTACCGTCCGTGCTGCGATCGTCAGTCAGGACAATGCGATACTGTCCTGCATAATCCTGCCCCAGAAGGGACGAGAGACAGATGCTGATGGATTCAGCCTCGTCCCGCGCAGGCACCACCACACTGACCGGAGGCAGTGTCCTATGCGCTCTGCCGGGGCGCAGAATGGGCCCGGCCTGCCAGAATCGTCCATGAAAGCCGAGGAGAGCGGCCCAGATCAGCGCCGAGAGACCGGCCAGATAAACCAGCATACGTCCCCGCTCTTATTTCAGCATACCAGCCTGACGGAACCAGTTTATCGCGTCTCTGGCGGCGTCATACGCCGGACGCGGCGTGTAGCCTAGATCACGGATGGCCTTGTCCGAGGAGAAGAACATCTTCTTCCGTGACATCGCCAGCATCTCCCGCGTCACGCGGGGTTCGATGCCAAATCTGCGGGACAGCCATTCCGAAGCCACGGCAACCGGCCAGATCACCTCCTGTGGGAGCACGATCCGCGGCGCCTTCACATGCGCGATTTCCGCCACCATGCGGAACAAATCGCCCAGCAGGTAATTCTGGCCGCCAAGGATATATTTCTCGCCGATAACGCCGCGTTCCAGCGCCAGAGCATGGCCTTCCGCCACATCATCGACATGCACGATGTTAACGCCCGTATCGACGTAGGCGGGCATCTTTCCCGCCGCGCAGTCGAGAATCATCTGTCCTGTCGGGGTTGGCTTGATGTCGCGCGGACCGACCGGCGTGGATGGATTGACGATAACGGCCTTCAGCCCCTGTTCACGCACCATGCGAAGGACTTCCTGCTCAGCGCGATATTTCGATTTCTTATAAATACCGATGACGGAGTGCTCGTTGACCGGTGTTTCTTCCGTCGAAATCGTACCGTCGCCGATCAGACCAAGCGCCGCGACCGAAGAACAGTAGACGATCTTCTCCACGCCAGCCGCCTGCGCGGCCTGCATGAGCAGACGGGTGCCCTCGACATTCGCCGCCATCATCGGAGCCGGATCTGGCACCCACAAACGATAGTCCGCCGCGACATGAAACACGTAGCGACAGCCTTCGACGGCCTTCGCGAAACTGGCGGGATTGGAAAGATCGCCTTCCACGAGTTCCGCCGGCATGTCGGCGATATTACGGCGGTCGCTGCCCGCGCGGACCATCAGACGCAGGGCATGACCACGAGCCAGCAGCACACGAGCCACAGCAGAGCCCACAAAACCGGTAGCTCCCGTCACAAGAGTTGGCGCGGTCATGGAATCCCTATCCCCTCAGGCATCATGGTCAAAATGTGTCATTCTGCTTTATCCTGAGGAGTGTGGTTTAGACCAGAGGGGCACGATAAAAGACCACATCCCTGTCGCACTGGCGCAACCTTCCGGGGTGGTGTAAGGACTTCGCCCTGTTTTGGAGAAAGGTCGCACATCCCGTGCCGGACCTCCTGTTTCGATCTTTTCCGGACAGCTTCGTCCCGCGTCCGGCCAAAGCCCTGAGCGACAACCGACGGATGGTCAGATACAATTGAAAAAGCTTACCATCCTTCTCACCCTTCTCGGTCTCGCCGCGATCACCGCCGCCATGGCGTGGAGTGGCTTCGGCTCGGTCGCGGTCGCCATCTCGCGGATCGGTCTTGGCGGTTTCCTCCTGACGATCCTTGCGCAACTGGCCGTGGACGCCGTTCTCGGCTGCGCGTGGTATGCGGCCTTCCCGTCCATGACCTACAGACATCTGGTGCTCGCCCGGATGATCCGGGACGCCGCCTCGACCTGCCTGCCCTTCTCCCAACTTGGCGGCATCGTGCTGGGCATCCGCGCCACCAGCCGCCACCACGCCGTGGAAGCTTCCTCCATCGAATGGCCGGAAGCCGCCTGCGCCAACGTGGTTGATATCACGACGGAAGTGCTGGGCCAGATTGTCTTCATTCTTCTGGCCGTAACGCTTCTGGCCGTCGGCAGCGCGTCCAATCCGCTGGTCAAGCCAGTCATCATCGGCGCTCTTCTGCTGACCGCTGGCGCTACGGGGTTCATCTGGACCCAGCAGCGCGGCGGAACAGCGGTGAAACGCACGGTCCGTCTGCTCGGCAAACATATCGCCGGGCAGTGGCAGACGACGGTCATGGATGGAGCCGGAACCCTTCAGGACTGGATGGAGAAAGCCTGGTCCCGCCCCGGTCGCATCTCAGCTTCCGCCGCCATTCATCTGGTGGGGTGGATCAGCAGCGCGGGCGTTCTCTGGCTGACCGTTTATCTGATGGGCGCGTCCCTGAGTTTTCCGGACGCCATCGCCATCGAGGGCGTCACCTGCGGCCTCATGTCGGCCTCCTTTCTGGTCCCCGCCGCCCTCGGTGTGCAGGAAGGCGCTTACATGACGCTAGGTCATGCTTTCGGGCTGGATGCGTCCCTCTGCCTCGCCTTATCCCTGCTGCGTCGTGGCCGGGAAATCAGCATCGGTATCCCCATGCTGGTGTGGTGGCAGGTTTCGGAGATGCGGGCGCTGAAAGTCCGCGCTGCGCGCAACGAAGCCCGCGTCCTGCCAGACCGGATGCCCGATGCCCTGACCGATACGCCGGAAGGATGATGCCTGTGACCGACGCTTCCGACACACCCACGCCTCTGTTCGACACGCTGGTCGTCATCGGTCCCGGTCTTATCGGAGCGTCCGTCCTGCATCGCGCCCGACGCGACAGGACGATTGCCCGACGACTGGTGGCCGTGGACATCAACCCTGCCTTTCGCGAGCGTGTGCGTGAGCTCGGCATAGCCGACGAGGTCACCGACGACGCGGCAGCCGCCGTTGCCGATGCTGACTGTGTGATGCTCTGCGTGCCGGTCGGCGCGATGGGTGAAGTCGCCGCCACCGTCATTCCCGCCATGAAGCCCGGCGCCATCCTGACGGATACCGGCTCGACCAAAGTGGCGGTGATCGAGGCCATCCGACCTTTCCTCCGTCCGGATGTCCCCTATGTTCCGGCGCATCCAATGGCAGGCACGGAATATTCCGGACCGGACGCCGGTTTCGCCACGTTGTTCGACAATCGATGGAGCCTGCTTACCCCGCTGCCCGACAGCACGCCGGAGAGTGTGGCGGCAATCACGACCCTCTGGCAGCTCTGTGGCGCACGCACGCGGGATATGGCGCCGGAGCATCATGACAGGGTGTGCGCCATCGTCAGCCATCTGCCGCATCTGCTGGCCTTCACGATCTGCGGCACCGCTGATGATCTGGCCGACGAGACACGCTCCGAAGTTCTGGAATTCGCGGCTAGCGGCTTCCGCGACTTCACACGAATCGCAGCGTCAGACCCGATCATGTGGCGGGACATCTTCCTGTCCAATCGTGAAGCCATTCTGGAGATGCTGTCACGCTTCCTCGAAGACGCGCAGGCCATGGCCCGGGCGATCCGCTGGGGTGATTCCGACTATATTGTCGACCGTATCGAGCGTGGACGCAGCATCCGCCGCAGCCTGCTGGAAAACCGTCAGGCCTGAACGTCCCCTCTGCCATGAGCCGGGACGACAGAGACTTGAACCTGTCTCCGGCTGAACAGACCCGGCTTCGACATGACAGCCGTTTTGAGCCGTAGCCACTCTTCCGGCGCGATGCGACGCGCCAGCACAAACAGCAGCGCCGCACAGACAGGGGGAGTTGGACCGATATACGTCAGTTCGGCGAACAGCCTTGCTCCCAGCAGATAGAAATAGGCGAGAAACAGAACGAATTTTTCACCGGACCACCAACCAGTCCGCTGCGCCTGCAACAAGAGCCATCCCATCGGAAAGGCCAGACAGGCAAGATCATAGTCCAGAAGAAACGGTGAGCAGAACGGCATCGCGGCGATCATCACCGCCACCTGCCCGGAGGCCGCCCCATGCTCGCCCAGTTCGGCAGCACATCCGCGCAGACGCGCCGCAAGCCAACCGGCGAGCCCCAGAGCCAGCCCCGCCGCCATTATCTGCGCGCCATAGGCCAGCCATCCGGGCGCATGAAGCAGGTGCGCCGCGGCAAAGACACTCTGCAT
Source organism: Acetobacter sp. (assembly GCF_022483985.1). Taxonomy (NCBI): domain Bacteria; kingdom Pseudomonadati; phylum Pseudomonadota; class Alphaproteobacteria; order Acetobacterales; family Acetobacteraceae; genus Acetobacter; species Acetobacter sp. The sequence goes on from NZ_JAKVME010000001.1 coordinate 2,030,543, forward strand.
TTTCCATGACTGGACATAGCCGTGCGAAAACGCCCCCTGCGCCTCGTGACTCATATGCAGGAAACCATTCCAGCCCGTAGCGCCAAAAGCGAGCCACGACACCGCTATCAGTCCAAGACCGGAGCATATTCCTCCGGCGACAGCCGGCCATCTCCGGGCGCACAGCAGGACTACAGGCGCAGCCACCAGCAGTTGTGGCTTGATCACCAGCCCACCGAGGCACAGCCCCGCCACGAAAGGGTGTTCCGCCAGCAGCACCATGGCCCAACCAAAAAGGGCACCGGTGAGAAGACCGTTCTGTCCGTTCGCCACACCGATGACGAGGCCCGGAAAGGCCAGAATGGGCAATAGCGCCCATCGCTGGGGCAGCAGTCGGCGCATGGCCCGCACGAACACTGTACCGGTCAGGATGAGAAACAGCGCGACGGACAGACGGTAAGGCACCAGCGCGAGCGGCAGGCAGACCAGCAGAAAGGTCGGAGGATAGTAAAAGGCAAAATTCCCGAACGACAGTCCGGGAAATGCGGAAAGCTCGACCAGATGGTGTTTCGCACTGTCATACAGCTCGGCCAGATGGCCATCCAGCACCTGCCGGGAGGCCGCCCAGAAGCTGACGAAATCGGCGCAGATCGGCTGCCCCTCGAAATTGGTGCCCCAATGCGAAACCACGATGATGGAAAGAAACAGTCCCCATCCGTAGAAAGCGAGAATGCGACAGTACGCCAGCGCCCTGCCCCGGGTCAGCCAGTCGGCCTGTAGGAATATCCGGCAGAACGCCGTTTCCAGTCTTTTTGACCGCCTGTTCATAATCTGCCCGATGTAATGATGCTTTCCGGCACCATCCGGCAGAAAACTTAACCAATTCCTTATTTTGTGAGCGCACCCCTCATTGGGTGATGATTTTTAATCTTGTCGACGTATCGCGAGATAACGGCATACCCCCCATGTGACACGCCAACGGCACAGACATATGATGCGGCGCTCGCAAAGGCAGAACCCGACCTCACCCAGCATGGCGAGGTCAAGGAGTCCCGGATCATGACTGTCGCCGCTCTGAATCTTGATTTTGCCGCTCTGGCAGCAAAGCCGGTCGAGAAGACGCCGTTTCCCCACGTCGCCGTCGAGCATTTCATTCCACAGGATGAACTGACCGCTCTCCAGACATCCCTGCCGCAGATCGGTTCCGGCGGCTCCTTTCCGCCCGAAGCCCTGACGCTGACGCCACTCATGCAGACTCTCATCACACAGCTTGAAGGCCCGGAGCTGAGAGGAATCATCGCCCGGAAGTTCGATCTCGATCTCGACGACGCGCCCACGATGCTGACCATACGAGGCCGCACACGGGAGAAGGATGGTCGCATTCACTGCGACTCCATAGCCAAACGCGTTACGATTCTTCTTTACCTGAACCCACCATCGGCTGCGTTCGAACGTCAGGAAGGCTGCCTGCGCCTTCTGAACGGTCCTGATGATGTCGAGAATTTCGCTGTGGAAGTGCCGCCGGTCAACGGCACGCTGCTCGTCTTTCCCAATGGACCGACGACATGGCATGGCCACCGGCAGTATGTCGGCCCCCGCTACACGATTCAGCTCAATTACATGGAAACCGGAGCGAAGGCGCGTTCCGAGCTACGGCGTCACAAGCTGTCGGCTCTGGCCAAAAAACTGACATTCGCTGCGTGATGGTCTGATAGCAGGCCGCTTGCGACTTAGGGGGCTTTGCCCCCACACAAAGGGACAAGAAGTTTCAGTCGCATCGGCGCTGATGACGTGGCGTTGGCGAGGCCGATCGAACCTCATCCGTTGGTGTTACAATAACTGTCAGAGCACCACACCAAGAGTCGCAGCGCCTGCCGTTGTCATGTCGCTGCAACTGCAATCGTGCCGCCAGTTGGTATTACAACAGATGAAGGAAGCCTCTCTCGGTCAATGGATTCCACAACGTATTTAAAGGCTGGTGCCGAGAGGCCAGATTACCGGAAGGCTATAGCTAGGCATTTGGCCGCAGCGGGGTGCTCCCTACACGAAATCGCAGCGACCACTGGTATAAAATATTGTCAGAATTCAGTCGCTACACACGGCTGTATCTCGGGAAAAGACTGCCGAAAGCGGGCTAAGGAAATTACCGCGATGATTGTCTAAGAGCGACAATTATCGGCTGATATCTGCGGTATTTCATGGAAAATGGTGGAAGGGGTTGGATTCGAACCAACGTAGGCGTACGCCAGCGGATTTACAGTCCGCCCCCTTTAGCCACTCGGGCACCCTTCCGTTGGGCGACGAATTAAGGGTGTTCACGCCGCCTGTCAACCGGTTTGGCAGTTTCTCTTTCATTCCTGTCGTCAGACCTGATGACGACAGCACACAACCCGTCGTATAGCAGCCGCATGCGCACACCACGACAGTCCTCACCCCGTCCTCCCCGCCAGCCACACTCCGATTCCCGAGACCATGGAGAAGCCCACCGCGGCGGCCAGCGTCCGCACGGTCGGAACCGGCAGAAACCCGGAGGTCCCTACTGGATCGCTGGCGTGCATGCCTGTCAGGCGGCTCTGGAGAATCCTCACCGCACGGTGCAGTGTGTTCTTCTCTCCGCCGAGGCGCAGGAGGATTTCACAAAACGCCTGTCCGTGTCCCTGCCCTCCTATGTGGAACGCGGCGACAAAGCCCGCTTCACCGCGCTTCTCGGTGCTGAAGCGGTCCATCAGGGCGTCGCCGTGCTGGTGGAGCCGCTGGAGGCTGTCGCCATCGAGGATGCTCTGGAACGCCCAGGCCCGGTCCTCGTGCTCGATCAGGTGACCGACCCCCGCAATGTCGGCGCGATTCTCCGTTCAGCAGCGGCCTTCGGCGCATCCTGCGTTGTGATGCAGGACCGTAACGCACCGGAAGAAGGTGCGGCTCTGGCCAAGGCTGCTTCAGGCGCGTTGGAGGTTGTGCCGCTGGTGCGCGTGGTTAATCTCGCCCGCTGTCTGGAAACCCTGAAGCAGAATGATTGCTGGGTGATCGGCCTCGACGCCGGGGGAGGACGTCTTGAAGGCAGCAGTCTTCAGGGACGTCGCGCTGCGCTGGTTCTTGGTTCGGAAGGTGATGGGTTGCGTCGCCTCACCCGTGAAAACTGCGACGAAATCGCAGGTCTTCACATGCCCGGCACAATGGAAAGCCTCAACGTTTCCGTGGCGGCGGCAATCGGCCTGTATGAACTGGTCAGAGCGGATTAAGGGAGCGGCGAACGGGCCGGACTACGGGGGCCTTGCCCCCATACACAAAGGGACACCGTCCCTTTGATCCCTAAATTTATCTATCAAAACGTTGGAATAAATGCGGACGACTGCTTTCTATAGGCGGATCAGCGCCACTACATAGACCACCAGCACCATCGCCAGCGTAAAGCCGACGAGGCTGATCACCCGCCCACGCTGACGGCGGAGCAGTTCAACCCGCTCTGCCTCTGTCAGATCGGTCGGCACAGTCATCATGACATCCACCATGTCAGGGCGTGATCAGCCAGCAGACCACAGAACAGCAGGAACAGGTAGGCCAGCGAAAAACGGAACGAAATCCGCGCGGCCTTGTCTCCATTCAGACTGACACCGTCTGCGTCCTGCTTTTCCAGCAGCACACGGACAGCACACGCAATAAACCCAAGCCCCAGAGCCAGCGCGGTCACCGTATAAACCATCCCGCTCAGATGCATGAAGGACGGAACCAGCGACACCGCCAGCAGGATGATCGTGTAGGCCAGAATGTTCCAGCGTGTGTGACGGGCACCCTTCACCACCGGCAGCATGGGAATGCCCGCCCGCCCGTAATCCTTGCAGGCATAGAGCGAGAGCGACCAGAAATGCGGTGGCGTCCACAGAAAAACGATGGAGAACATCACCACCGGCATCACATCCATCGAACCGGTCGCCGCAGCCCAGCCGATCATCGGCGGGAAAGCGCCTGCGGCTCCACCAATGACGATATTCTGCGGCGTCGAGCGCTTCAGCCACATCGTATAGATCACGGCATAGAAGAAGATGGAGAACGCCAGAATACCCGCCGCCAGCGTGTTCGTCGCCAGCCACATCAGAATGACCGAGAAAACAGACAGCCCCAGCCCGTAGGCCAGCGTCTCATCAGCCGGAATACGTCCACCCGGAATCGGGCGGGTTGCTGTCCGCTGCATGATGATGTCGATATCGCGATCGTACCACATGTTGATGGCACCCGCCGCGCCGGAAGCGAGGCAGATGCACAGGATGCTGATGGCCGTCATCAGGGGATTCATGTGACCGGGAGCCATGTAAAGACCGGCAGCCCCCGTAAACACCACGAGTGAAATCACCCGAGGCTTGAGAAGCTGAATCCAGTCTTTCGCGTTCGTGCCGACACGGGCCGCATCAAAACGGATGCGCGCGGGACGGGCTTCAGCCGTGGCGCCGCTCATCGGCGGACCTCCCGCAGCATGACGACATTACCTGAGACGACTTTCCGGCTGGCGCTCAGCACGCTCAACAGCACGAACGCCATGACCCAGAGCGAAACCGCCATCGCCGCTCCGCCAAGAGCCTGTCCCAGACCGGTATTGCTTTCAGAGGCCAGCACACCGAGAAACATGAGTCCAAACTGCATTCTGGCGAAATTCCGGGAGTAATGCCCTTTGGTCACATCGCCGAGCCAAGCGTAAAATCCGCCGAAAAGGACGAACACAGCACCATTCAGAACCGCCGTATGCACGCCTGAACCCATCCAGCCAGCGGCAAGCAGCACGAAAAATCCGGAAACCCACAGAACCGGCACATCAATCGCAACGCGTAGCGTCACGGCCTGCCGCCACAGTGTCCGAATCCAGACGCCAGTGAATGCAATCGACGCAACGGCGGCAAGAACCGCCCCTGCCTTCTGCGCGGAAGCCGGGTCAGCATGCACAAACGCCAGACGATCCCACAGAACAGGACCGCCAATCGCCACTATGGCGATAACAGTGACGGCAACGGCTTTCAGCGCCTTCCCGACCGGGGCAATCCCGTCAAATACCTTGGCCGCCAGTCCAAACGCCGAGACCAGAACAATCAGAGTCACCGGCATTTCGAAATGCGGCATGACGCCGGAAGCGCCGAAAAGCTCCCGTGTCGCTCCCGCCGCCAGCACCGGCGCTGTGAGCAGAAGCCCTACGGCGGCGCAAAGCTGTGTCCAGACAAACAGAGAGAAAGGCAGGAGACCATCCACCCTCTCCTGTCCTCGGGGTGCGATAATGCCCACGCCAGCTCGCGAATCAGAGATAAGCGTCAGTGTAGAGACGGCCATGAGAACAGCGCCGACACTCCACACGCTCATGCCGATCAGATCCCCATGCGAGACGCCGCTCAGGAACATCAGCAATGCCACCAGCATGGCGACAAGAGCCGCGCCATCAAGCAGGGGCAGCGCTTTCACTCCACCCGTCATCAGGTCACGCGCAAGAAAAAGTCGGCCAAAAGCGCCCAGAAAAGCCGAAATCCCGACAAACAGCAGCATGGCGCTGGGGTGGAAACCCGCCATTCTTGCTTCAAGGCCAGCAGGGAGAAGGTGAAGCTGACCGGCAAGAGCCGCCGCACCCGCCAGTCCACCCACTGTGACGGACAGGGCCAGATAACCGGCGGCGACATGGGGAGAGAGTTGACCCGGACGGCTGTGAGCTTGATTCTGGGCAGGAGTCACAACGGCCATCAACGTTCACGTCTCTCGTTCATCAGGTCTTTGGTACGATCCGCGTATAGTCGGCTCCCCGACCATCAGCGTTACAAGCCTGATCAGACTAATGGAAATTACCACCAATCAAAAGCGGCCTGTTACCCGCCGGGCAGCACGCAGACCTGCTTGCAGCGCGCGCCACACCAAAGCGGCAACCAGTCAGGCGACGACTTTTTCCTGACGTTTCACCGCTTCTGCCACAGCCACTTCGTGCTCCAGCGTAACCAGTGTGAACAACCCTGCAGGCGGAACCGGCTCGATCCGCGCATGGGCCATATCTTCCGGGGGAAGCAGAGCTTCCATGGCGAAATCAGGATGCCAGCCAAGGGAATGGGACGCCCGGGCCATGCCACGCTCGATCGCACCACGCACACCCGTCGGGGCGAGGAAGTGATTCACAAACAGAATATAACCGCCCGGACGGACGACACGCTTCAGTTCGGCCAGCAGTTTGCGGGGATGCGGCACAACCGACGCCACGAACATCGCCACGGCGATATCGAACGAATCATCAGCGAAACGCGTATCCTCGGCATCCATCTCCAGCAGGGCGTCAACATTGCTGAGATGGTCACGACGCACGCGCTCACGGGCGCGGGCAAGCATATCGGACGACAGATCAATACCGGTGATCCGCTTGCTCGCCGTATAATGCGGCAGCGCGAGGCCCGTGCCGACACCGACCTCCAGCACGCGGGAACCCGGCAGACGATTGACCGCTGAGACAGCCCTTTTCCGCCCGAACGCCGAGATACCGCCGAACACGGTGTCATAGACACCGGCCCAGCGCCGATATGCGGCCCTTACAGCATCCGCATCCAGCGCCACACGTGGCCCGTGACTCTCCTCCGTTTGGGAGACGCCTTCCGCTGTTTTACTGCGGACATCCTGCAAGACTTCGCTCATTACGCCCTATCTGCTGCCCAATGGTTGAACATTGAGACACGACCAGGGCATCGTAAAAACACGGTCGCGCTCAGTATTGTCCGGACACATTGCCACACGAGACGGAAACGACCAACCCCACGCGGGAAAGATGTCGCGACCGGACCTCCCGCTTCCCTCCCCAGAGGTGTTTTGCCTGAGGGAACCACCATATTCCGCGAGTCCTCAATCCCATGCATGAATCAGGGAAAGAACCTCGCTGTCCCGTCACAGTACAGGTTTGTTACAGGCAGCCTTTTTACAGGCGCCGCTTTCTCTTAATGTTATGGTGTCAAAGAGAGTTACACGCCCGCAAGCAGGCGACCTTGAAGCCTATGACGCGCACGACATTACCGGAGAGATGACTTGACGATTTTCCTTATCCTCACCTCCCTCGTCATCTGGTCAACGATGCTCCTGCTGCACTGGCGCACACCGCTCTATCGCTGGCTTGACAACAAGTTTGATTTCGAGCGCTTTCGCAAAAGCGACAAGGAAGAAAATAATTCCTGAAAATCCCCCGGTTTCAAATCTGAGGGGCATTACCTGCCTGCCGCCGCGTTGAAGGGAAAAACATTCCCCTTCGTGACGCATGAGCGGCCTGCATTCTAAAATTTTACAAAACATTTCAAAAGAAGTGATCAAACCCCGATCACTCAATCCTTCAGACGGACAGGCGACTCTCGATACAATCCCACAACAGTCCTGCCGGGTTGATACCGTCAAATCGCTCCAGTTCCTGAAGCCCCGTCGGCGACGTCACGTTGATTTCCGTCAGCCAGTCACCGATCACATCGATTCCCACAAAGATCAGTCCGCGTTCCTTCAGCATCGGACCAATCGCGTTGCAGATTTCGATATCACGCGGAGTCAGTTCCACACGCTGCGCCACACCGCCAACATGCATGTTGGATCGCGCCTCGCCTTCGGCAGGCACGCGGTTGATGGCGCCAATCGGCTTGCCGTCCGCAAGGATGATCCGCTTGTCGCCTTTCCGCACAGCCGCCTCGTAACGCTGGATCATGAGAGGCTCGCGCGAACGGGCAAAATGCATCTCAAGCAGGGCATTGAGATTCTGGTCGTCTTCGCGAATGCGGAAAACACCGCTCCCGCCATTGCCGAAGAGCGGCTTGACGATGATGTCTTTCCATTTCTTTCGGAAGGCGTGAATTTCACCCACATCCCATGTCACCAGAGTCGGCGGCATGAGTTCCGGATAGTGCGTGACGAGCAGTTTTTCCGGAGAATCCCGGACGGAACGCGGGTCATTGACGACCAGCGCCTTGTCCGGTCCCACTCCGTGAACATGCTCAAGCAGATGCGTCGCCGTGATATAGGCCATATCAAACGGCGGGTCCTGCCGCATGAGGATCACATCCACCTCTGACAGGTCGACCCGCTTCGCTTCTCCGAATGTCGCGTGGTTGCCTTTTTCACGCCGCACGGTGACGGGCCGCACCGAGGCCGTCAGACGGGTCTTCTCACCCCGTCCTCCCTCCAGCAGCGCCAGAGACTCCACGCCATAGACAAACAGACGATATCCCCGGGCCTGAGCTTCCAGCATCATGGCGAATGTTGAATCACCATTGATATCCACCCCTTCCAGAGGGTCCATCTGTACAGCAACATCAAGCCCAGAACGCATCAGCCCAAACTCCTTTTTCAGAGCGAAACTCTTAAAGCACTTCCCTCCGCAAGCAAAACGCTTCGGCAGTCACGGCGTCGCCGGATAGGTGATGGAGAGTATTTCGATCAAATCCGTTCCGCGCGGAGTATGCAGCATGACCTCATCCCCGACAGCGCGTCCGAGGAGCGCCCGCGAAACGGGAGCGAGCAGAGTGATCTCGTGTTTTTCAGAGACGGCTTCATCTGCTCCGACAATGGTGACCGTCGTTTCCCTGTCGTCCACATCGGCATAGGTCACCGTCGCGCCAAAAAACACCCGGTCACGCCGAACCTGCTGTGCAGGATCGACCTCTATGGCCGTTTCCACCCGCTTCGTCAGAAAGCGGATGCGGCGATCAATCTCACGCAGTCGTTTCTTGCCGTAAATATAGTCGCCATTTTCAGAGCGATCGCCATTTCCAGCGGCCCATGAGACGATCTCCACGACAGACGGCCGCTCAACACGCATGAGATGGGACAGTTCATCCCGCATCACGCGTAAGCCTCTCGGTGTTACATACCGGGCGAGATCTCCGTTCCGGTCAGTCTTTTCGTTCTGCGCCACGCGCCCTTAACCCTGTTCATCGACACTATCCGATGGAGAGTTCGCTGATCGCGGTATCGATCTCCTGAAAACTCGGCATCAGATGCATCGGAATGTCTTTCCGACCGATCTCCACGCTCACCTGCGCAGGATTACCCTGCAAATAGGCGACAAGTACGGCCCGGATCAGGTCATAATAATGAGCGTCCTCTTCCACAACACTCTGAATGCGCCCGGCCAGTGGCCCGACCATGCCGTACGCCAGCAGAACGCCAAGGAAGGTACCGACAAGCGCGCCAGCGATCATTTCACCAAGAACTTCGGGAGGCTTGCTGATCGACCCCATGGTCTTGATGACGCCCAACACGGCCGCGACGATACCGAGCGCAGGCAGGCCGTCCGCGAGCGTCTGCAGGCCATGAGCGATGTGCGTGTCTTCCTTGAGATTCTTCGTCAGTTCACGGGACATGACTTCATCGAACTGAAAGGCGTCATCCATGTTCATGCTGATCATCCGAAGATAATCACAGATCAGATTACGGACCCGGTTATTATCACGAATTCTGGGATACGCGGCGAAAGCCGTGCTCTCCATCGGTGTTTCGATATGGGGCTCAAGCGCCATGACACCCTGTGTCTGGGCAAGCCGCGCAAAGAAAAACAGCAGTCCCAGAAGGTCAATGTAATCCTGCCGCCCAAAAGCAGGTCCCTTGATCGCCGTCTTCAAGGCTCCCGGCACATGCTTCACATCCGACATCGAGTTGGCCATGGCAAACGTGCCGATGCCAGCCCCCAGAATCGTGATCAGTTCGAAGGGCATGGACTTGACCAGCGGCCCGATTGCGCCACCCGACGCCGCAAACGACCCGAACACACAGAGCAGCAGAAACACCAGCCCACCGATTAATAACATCTAGTCCATCCTCGTCTCAGGCCGGGTAATCTTACCGCGCCATGCCATCGTCACTGAGTTTTTGATACCGGTGTCCCGGCAGCAGCAGGGGCCGACTCCGTGTCGCCTACCGTCGGGGCAGACGTGTCGTCCGACATCTTCACCTCACGCTCCCGATGCAGCACGAGCACCACGCGCCGGTTCACCGCCGCAGCAGGATCGTCCTGATCAGCCAGATCATGCGCTGCGCGTCCCACAACCTCGGCCAGCCGCTGTTCAGGGAACCCTGCCGCAGAAAGAACCTCACGGGCGGAATCCGCCCGGGCCGCAGACAACGTCCAGTTGGAAGCGCCTTTTTTCTTGTAAAGGGCGCCATCGGTGTAACCGTAGATGGACAGATTCTGGGGCATGGCCGTCAGGTATGGTGCGATCAACTGCAGCAGATGCGTCGCGCGCTCGTTCAGGCGCGCCGAACCCGTCTCGAACATGGGATTACGGTTACTCTCCGCGAGTTGGATACGCAGGCCGATCGGAAGCACGTCCACCGAAATCTGCGATTTGAGCTGGGCGGCGGCCGGGTCCTGCGCCAGAGCCTGCTCGATCTGCTTCCTGTCTTCCTGAAGGTCCGCTTCTTCCTTTTCAGCGGCGGAGTTCCCGCCGTCACCGAGAGACATGGTCGCGCCACTCTTCTGACCACCCACAGGCACGATGCGGGGAAGAGCCGGCGTGATCGAGACGAGTTTACCGAGACTGCGATCCGGAAAAGCCGGATTGGGAACGGCGAAAAAGCCGCGTGTGCGAACATCATTTCCCGCGCCCGAAGTCTCGTTACCGGCGGCGATGGAAACGCCCGAGCCTATTCCACCCGCTTCGGCCGCCTTGTCTTTCTTGGCGTCACTGATCGTACCGGGCGGCAGAATAGCGTTTTTCTCAACCTTGGAGGTCTGCGCCTTCTGGGAAAAAGCTATTTGCTGGGCCGCCTGCTGTCCGGACATATCCGCCCCGCTCGCGTGCCCCGCGTCATTGGAATCACCCTGCACAACGGATGAGGATTTACCCGGGCCGCTGGGAGTCTGCGCCGCCGCGTCACCTGTGGTCGCCATCGGGTTGAAGAAATTGGCGATGCCACGACGGCGCTGTTCCGTGGTGGCGTTGATCAGCCACATCACCAGAAAGAACGCCATCATGGCGGTCACGAAATCCGCATAGGCGATCTTCCAGGCACCGCCATGATGCCCTGCACCGCCTCCGCCGCCGCGTTTGACGACGATGATTCGCGCTTTGTTATCCCCGTTCTTACGTGGCATCTGCCTCTCCAACCGTCCGGCCATGCTGGAGGAAGGGGCTTAAAACACGCTTAACAAGAGTGTGATGTCGGAAGCCTTAACGGCTCGACGATGCGGTCGGCAGCTTTCTCAGCCACGCTTCCGGTACCGGCGGGATCGGGCAGGCCACCCGGTAGAGAGCGTATCGTTCCGCCTCACGCCCACCACGCGACCGCACGATCATCCCTGCTGGCTGTCCCAGGGCAGCCCAAGGGCTGGTCGATGAAAAAGACCGCCGTCCATTCCGTATCAACATTCCCCAGCCCGCCTTGCAGGACCACGGTGGCAGATCAAACAGCATCCAGCGGGGTTCGGCACCCAGCACGACCCGGTCAGGCAGATGGAAGGCCAGTTCCGATGCAAGAGCATAGTCATCAGAGGCGATGAAAGCCGCTCCCTCAGACTGCTGCGCGACATTTTCAGTGAATGACGGCCAGCCGCCACCCTGTCGCAGGGCAACGTCAAGATGTCTGTTCAGCGGCAGGAATCCGGTCGCGGCCTGACACAACAACAGCCCCCAGAGAGCGTAACCGAGACCGGCGGCCATCTTCCAGCGCCGGTCCGCCTGAAGGACGATCAGGCACATCAGAGCCGGATAAATCAGCACGGGCCAGTTCGCCTGCACCCGGTCCCCCAGAGCATGCTGAAGGAAAACCAGCCCCGGCACACAGGTCAGGCAGAGTAGCAAACGGTCCACGTCCGTACGCCTGCGAACTGAGGCGGCAACCGCCATCAGAGCCAGCAGAAAAATCCCCGGCGTCAGCAGCCCGATCTGCCCACCCAGCAACTCGCCAATATACCCCGGTGCGCGGGAGGGATGCCAGTCACCTGTCCGTCCACCCTGCCGGATAAAGCTGGCCCAGCCATGCGTGGCGTTCCACCAGATGACGGGCACTGTCAGAAACGCACCGATGACTATGCCCAGCCAGGGCCACGGAGTGAGAAACTGTTTCAGTCGCCGTGAAGACAGCAGACACCATACGCCAAGACCGACGACCGGCAGAACCATGGTGTATTTACTGTCAAACCCGAGTCCTGCGCTGACGCCAAGCAGCACCCACCAGCGCAGATCGCCTGTTCTCGCCAGCCGCCCGCAACCCCACAGAAACAGAGCCATAAAAAAGAGAAGCGGCGTATCCGGCGTCATCACGGCAGCGCCCACCCCGAGCGCCAGCGTGGCATTGAGCAGTAAACCCGCAACCCACGGATTCACCACCCGCGCAAACGGTCTGTCACGCAGCAGGACGACCTGAAAATCCCGGCAGGCCAGAACGGTCAGAATGGTCCCGACAGCGGCGGCAAAAGGCGCTGTCAGCCTGATGCCCAGTCCGGTGTCGCCAAAGAGCGCCGTTCCCGCCCCTATCCACCACGCCACCATCGGCGGATGATCCAGATAGCTGGCCTGAGAGATGTGGGACCACGTCCAGTAATAGGCTTCATCAGGCGTGACGGGCAGACAGGCCGCCAGAACCAGACGCAGGACCGTGAGCGCGCCCAGACTGACGAACGGATGAGCGAGAAGAGCAGCCGAAAGACGGGAAAGCGCCTTCCCTACACCGGGCAGGCTCACCACAACGCTCCGGCCTGAAGCCTCACTTCCTGCGCCAGATCAGCGTCGAGGACACCGCATAGTTCCAGACGACACCAATCACCGCACCCGTTGCGCTGGCCCGGTCGAATGTCTGTCCATCTTCATGGAAGAGCTGGGCGATACCGATATTGGCCCACGCACCGGCGGAGCACACGACAAGAAACACGAACAGGCCACCGCACAGACGGACGCCTTTCAACCTGCGGTCACGGTAGGTCAGCGTATTGTCGAGCCAGAAATTGACCAGCATGGCGATGAAGGTGCCGACCGTCTGGGCTGTCGGAAAGTCCGTGCCGGACAGGCGCAGCATATTCATGATGGCGATGTTCACGACAATGCCAATCATGCCGACAAACGCGAAGACCAGAAACCGAATCGGCAGCCAGCCGTGAAACAGTTTGTCGAGCATCAGCCCGAGGAACTGAAGCATGACGAGGATGTCGAGCTTGCTCTCTCCGGCAAGACGCGGTCTGAACGTGCAGGGAATCTCCTCAACCCGCACCTTGACCGGCGCGGACAGCACCAGATCCATCAGAATCTTGAACCCCGCTCCGGACAGACGTGGCGCGGTACGGACGAACAGATCCCGCCTCAGGGCGAAAAAGCCGCTCATCGGGTCGCCCAGCTTCACCGGCAGGATCATCTGCGCCAGCGCGATGCCACCGTTCGACAGGACATGCCGCCACGCATTGGCCAGACCACTATTGTCGCCACCTTCAACATGACGGCTGCCAACGGCAATATCGCACCGTCCGCTCGCCAGCGCGTCGAGCATGACACCCAGACGGGTTTCATCGTGCTGGAGGTCGCCATCCATCACGGCGACATAGGTCGCGGAGGAAGACAGCGCCCCCTCAATGACCGCCGTGGACAGCCCGCGCCGTCCGATGCGTGAGAGACCCCGCACGCGCCAGTTGGTGCGGGCCAGTTCCCGGACAGCCTCTATCGTGCCGTCGGGCGAATTGTCATCGACAAAAACGACCTCCCAGTCCCGTCCGGCGAGAGCCTGCGTCAGCGCCTCGACCAGAGGCCGGACGTTCGACACCTCGCAGTAGCACGGCACTATAACCGTGATGTCGGGACTTCCGGTGGGTGTGTCTTCAGCGGGAGAATGGATCGCTTGTGAAAGCCGGTCCTGCATGACGAGCGTGGTCACGGCAGCTTCCCGTCTCCCACCCCTTCCGGCGACGGAAACCGTGAAAGCGTCGTGCGGATTGTCTGGAGAGTCTGCACGCGCACCACGTGGGGAGCCTCTGTCAGGCGGCGGGTCATCTCATTCTCCTGCGTCGTGTTCCGGGCCACCAGCCGAACGAGGAAGTCTGTGCTGCCTCGCATCATGTGGCACTCCAGCGCTTCCGGCCAGGACGACACCATAGCCTCGAACTGTGACAGAACTGTTTCCTTCTGGCTGTCGAGACCGATCAGGGCGAACAGGGTGATGGGCCAGCCCAACGCATTGGCGTCAGCATCGGCATGATAACCCCTGATGACACCAGTCTCTTCCAGACGCCGCACACGCCGGAGACAGGGAGGCGCGGAAATGCCCACCCTGCGGGCCAGTTCCACATTCGTCATGCGTCCGTCCGCCTGCAGTTCGGCAATGATCAGCCGGTCCACCGCATCGAGTTCCGCTTCCGTCACCAGCCTCTCCATCCCGCGCTCCCGCGTGCATATAGGACGAACCCCAGCATCTGTCCAAAACCCGTTTGCACCTACCAGCAGTGCATCAAAACCTGACACCCGGTGCTTGCTCCGAGTGGAAAACAGGACCATATCGCTCCACAATCAACTCCGTATATCGGAGACAGCACGGCGCTTTTCCCCGGACCGGCGCCAGATGACAGGACGAGAGCGAAAGGCGTCGTACCACATGACAATAAACACCGATCTCCTGATCATTGGTGCCGGACCGGCTGGTTACACCGCCGCCATCTACGCCGCACGCGCCAATCTCAAACCTGTTCTGGTCGCCGGCATGCAGCCCGGCGGGCAGTTGATGATCACGACCGACGTGGAAAACTATCCCGGTTTCGCCACCGCCATTCAGGGGCCGTGGCTGATGGAGCAGATGGCGGCGCAGGCCGAGCATGTCGGCACGCAGATTGTTCATGATCTTGTCACAGAAGTCGATTTCCGGAATGGCTCGCCCTTTCGCATCACGCTTGATGGCGGCGACGTCTATCTCGCCCGCAGCGTGATCATCGCGACAGGCGCGCAGGCGAAGTGGCTTGGACTGCCCTCCGAAAAGGCGCTTCAGGGCGCGGGTGTTTCCGCCTGCGCCACCTGCGACGGCTTCTTTTTCCGCGGCAAGAAGGTCGCGGTCATCGGCGGCGGCAATACCGCGGTCGAGGAAGCGCTGTATCTCACGCACCATGCGTCGCACGTCACGCTGATCCATCGGCGCGATTCGCTTCGGGCGGAAAAAATTCTTCAGGACCGGCTGGCAGCCAATCCGAAAATCTCCGTCGTGTGGAATTCGGTTGTGGCCGACATCCTCAGCACGGGCGCTCCGCCGACCGTTACCGGCGTGGAACTGCTCAATACGTTGAACGAGACCCTCAGCACACTGGATGTTGAAGGTGTGTTCGTCGCCATAGGTCATGCGCCGAACACGGGGCTTTTCCATGACCAGCTGATGCTGGACGCGGAAGGCTACATCGTGACCGAAGCAGGCACGACGCGCACATCGGTGCCAGGCGTCTTCGCGGCAGGTGATGTGCAGGACAAGATCTATCGTCAGGCCGTCACCGCAGCCGGGACAGGATGCATGGCCGCGCTTGACGCTGAAAGGCATCTGGGCGGACTCGTTTCGGAATCAGGACAGAATACTTGACCGTCTGAAGGATTTCCTTCACCAAAAACCATGTAGGCACATCGGGTCAGGACATGTGCCTCAAACCAGACAAGGGAGATCGGAGTGGACTGGGACAAACTCAGGATATTCCACGCTGTTGCGGAAGCCGGGTCGTTTACCCATGCAGGTGACGTGCTCAACCTCAGCCAGTCTGCTGTTTCGCGCCAGATTTCAGCTCTGGAGGAAGTACTCCAGGTCCCTCTTTTTCATCGTCATGCCCGTGGCCTTATCCTGACCGAACAGGGCGAGACGCTGAATCAGACCGTCAGGGAGGTCTTCTCCAAACTGGAGATGACCCAGACACTGCTGACGGAAAGCAAGGAAAAGGCTGCCGGGCGACTGCGTGTCACCACGACGACAGGATTTGGCAGTTGCTGGCTGATGCCGCGGCTTCACCGCTTCATGGCGCAGAATTCCGATATTTCCATCACGCTGATCCTTGAGGATAACGACCTCGATCTGGGCATGCGTGAGGCCGATGTCGCGGTGCGCATGCACGCGCCGCGTCAACCGGACCTTATCCAGCGGCATCTTGCGGACTTCCCGCTCTCCGTCTTCGCCTCGCCGCGCTACATTGAACAATTCGGCCAGCCCACCTCGCTTGAGGATCTCTCCAGTCACAATCTGGTGGCCTTCGGTGGCTATCACCCCCCGGTTCCGCATGTGAACTGGCTGCTGGAAGCCGGTATGCCCGATGGGGCAAGACGGACGGCACGACTGGAAGTCAACAGCATGGTCGCCATGGCGGACGCCATTTCCGCCGGTCTGGGCATCGGTTCGGTCCCAGGCTACGCGGTCGCGGAATATCCCGAACTGATCAAAGTGCTTCCGAATGTCGAGCCTCCCAAGGTGGAAGCGTTCTTTGTCTATCCGGAAGAACTGCGCAGCTCGAAACGCGTTGCCGTCTTCCGGGACTTCCTGACCAGCGAGCTAGGACTTCGTTCCTGAAAGCTGATATCAGTTCCAGACAGTTTTCAGGCGGGCGCTGTCATGGCGTCCGCCTTTTTCCTGTCTTCCCTATGGCTTTCCAAACGCCGTAAGAACTCCGGCGAACAGGCCCGCAGGGGTAAGGAAAATGGCGATCGTTTCTCCAGCCGGCGCATAATGCGGAAAGCCATACGAAACCACGGCGCATAGCCCCCAGCAGACAAGACAGGCGATCAGCATGGGCATGATAGGCAAACTTTCATAAGCAGTGAGCAGGAATACCGGTCATTCTCTCGCTGTCAGGGTATTGATGAACACATCTAACCCGCCATCAATGGCCCTTTTGAAGGCCGCAAGCGTTTCATCCCCGACATAATGTTCGATCCCCTCGGCATCGACCAGCACGCTGTCTTCGCTCACGCCCAGAGCGCGCAGAAACGCCTCGACAATCCTGTGCCGGGCCCTTGCCTCTTCCGCCACTTCCTGTCCGGCTTCGGTCAGAAAAACACCGCGATAGGGTTTCTGGACGACAAAACCGTCAGCCACCAGCCGCGCCAGCATTTTGGCGACGGTCGGCTGGGAGACGCCCAGACGCGCCGCGATATCGACCTGTCTGGCCTCCTGCGATTCCTCCAGAAGGTCGGAAATCAGCTCGACATAATCTTCCACCAGAACCTTGCGCCGCGCTTCCCGGTTCGCCCGGAAACTCTCTGACTGCGCGGTCGGGTCCGGCAGGGAGGGCGACAGCTTCAGTGTTCGTGGCGACTTCAAGATCACGACTTTCCCGGACAATTATTCCGTCACGAATAGATGATTCCCAAAATTCGATCCAGCTTTCATTAAAACCACAATATACCATATTGCATATAGATTAGCATTTTGTTTTAATAATAGGATAAGCGTCATACACGCTGTCAGCCTCTCAGCCCGTGCCTTGTCCAGTGACACTGGCCGCGTCCCAACACCACTCAAATTATAGCAATAGCTATATTATATTGCATAGGCACTCTCCATGTCGCACCGCAGGACGGCTTTCAACCCAGTGCTCGTCAGCATCATTGTTTTGATGTCACCACACAGCGCCCGCGCTGACATCACGGACAGGTCTTCCGCACCGGATCGTGAAAAAACGTCGGCTCATCCACTTTCTGCGAGGAACAAACCCACGAACCGGAACCCTGCCTCCTCTTCAGAGCATATCCACATCATCGGCCATATGGATCAGGCCCGAGGGCGCATTTTCCCCGCGCTCGGGGCAGTCTCCTACGGCATCGACGAAAAACAGATACAGACGACGCCCCAAGGGCAGAACGCGACTTTCAGCCAGATCATGCTGCGTTTGCCGGGCGTAGTGCAGGACAGCTATGGCGAAGTGCATGTGCGTGGCGAGCATGGCGGCCTGACCTATCGCGTCAACGGCGTGCTGCTGCCGGAGGGTCTCAACGGCTTTGGTCAGGAACTCGACACACGCATCATCCAGTCCATGAATCTGCTGACCGGCACCCTGCCCGCCCAGTTCGGTTTCCGCACCGCCGGTATTGTCGACGTCAACACGAAAAGCGGCTCTCAGCTCAAGCATAATCAGCTTTCACTTTATGGCGGCAGCTACCAGACCTTTGCGCCGTCTCTCCAGCTTGGTGGACACAAGGGAAATTTCGAGTATTTCACGACAGTTTCCTACAACCGCAACGCCATCGGCATTGAAAACCCGACCGGTTCCTTCCGGCCTGTGCATGATCTGACCGAGCAGGAAAAAGCATTCGGTTATTTTTCGTGGCATCCCGACGATGTAAACCGCCTGTCACTTCTGACAAGCGCTTCCTACAGTGATTTTGAAATACCCAATACGCCGGGACTGCCACAGCTCTATGCACTTGATGGCACTGGTACCCAGTCCCCCTCTGTTCAGTCACGCTTTCTCAGAGACAGCCAGACGGAGCAGAACTATTACGCCGTCGTGTCCTGGCAGCACACGCAGGATAACCTGAACTTTCAGGTCTCGCCGTTTTTCCGCTACGGACGCATTGATTATACACCCGACCCGGTCCGGGATCTGGTGTTTCAGGGCGTCTCCGAACATGAGGTCAATGACTTTACGACAGGCGGCATGCAGTTCGATCTGTCATGGAATATTGCGAAGCACCACACGGTGCGGGCAGGCATTCTCGGACAGTACACCTCCGAACGGCTTGATACGAATTCTCTTGTTTTTCTGACCGGGAACGAGGGCCAGCAGTTATCCGCGACACCACAACGGATAATCGACAACAGCGGCAACTGGTCCGTGGAAGCTGGAGCCTATCTTCAGGATGAGTATAAGATCACCCGCTCTCTGACATTGAACTATGGCATCCGTTATGATCGGTTCGCCTCCTCGTTCGACAATGAGGGACAGTTGAGCCCACGCGCCAATCTCGTCTGGAAGCCGTTCCAAAACACCACTTTTCATATCGGCTATTCACGCTACTTCGCGCCGCCGTCGCCACAATATATCTATCCCTCGACGTTGGCCCGTTTCGCGGACACGACCAATGCGCCGGCCTCCCCAGCTGGAGATGCGACAAAAGTTGAAAAATCGCATTACGTCGATATTGGTATTCTGCAACACATCACACCGGAATTTCAGGTCACCGTCGATGCGTTCTCCAAGTGGGCGCATGACATGACCGATCTGGGGCAGTTCGGTCGCGCCGTCATTCTGGCGCCCTTCAGCTACCGCCGTGGTCATATTTACGGCACAGAACTCGGCATGTCCTGGCGCAGGGGGCACTGGTCCGTATTCGGAAATTTCTCATTCGTGAAAACAGGCGCGCACGACATCAATTCGGCGCAATATCAGTTTTCTCAGGAAGAACTGGATTACATCCGGCATCATGATATCCAGCTTGACCATCAGGGCAAATATACGGCCAGCAGCGGCGTGTCATGGAGCAGCACGCATCATATGGCCTATGTCGATTTCATTTACGGGAACGGCCTGCGCAGCGGGTTCGCCAATATCGACAAGGAACCGCAATACGCCGTTTTCAACATCGGCTATCAGTACACGATTGCGCCAGTGCCGCTCGGTCATGCTGTCCGGCTGCGCGCCGATGTGGTCAATCTTTTTGACCGGCAATACCAGCTACGAAACGGCAGCGGTGTCGGGGTGTATCAGGCCCAGCACGGACAAAGACGCGGGATCTATTTCGCGGCTGTTGCGGATTTTTAGGCTACTCCGTTCGGGGACACCTTTGGTCATAATCAATGATTTCCATCCCGCAACGGTCATTTCCTCCTCATTATCCATATCTGCCTGTATATTGTTCTGTCTGGCCCCCGCTCTCTGAAATAGTGAGCGGACTTGACGCAGAAAGCCAATCCGCAATATCGCCAGCCTCTTCTCTTAATTTACGGCGGCGTTCGGACAATCCCGCTTCAGGAAGTTTGCGCGTTACAGATACTTAACCAGTTTGAGTCATAAAGCCCGACCAGGCACCAAAAGGGATAGACATTGCTATGAAAGAGCAATCCGTTCGTATTCCTGACAACGATCCGGTAGAACAAAATATTCGTTTTTTCCGCTCGGCAATTGACGAGGTTCTCATTGTCGCCATTACCGACGTCAATGGTGTCATTACGCACGTCAATGACCGTTTCTGTCAGATCAGCGGCTATTCAAGGCATGAGCTTCTCGGCCACACCCATAGAATTCTGAACTCCGGCTATCACAGTGAGGATTTCTTCCGGAATCTGTATGCAACCCTCAGAGCAGGAGAAATCTGGCGCGGGAAAATCTGCAACAGAGCGAAAGACGGATCGCTGTACTGGGTCGCCACCACCATCATCCCCCGCAAGGATGATCAAGGAAAAAACCTCGCCTACGTCGCATACCGCTTCGACGTAACGCCTCTGGTCGAAGCCCGGAACAGGATGAAACATCTTGCCCGGCAGGACCCTCTGGTCGATGCGCTGAACCGCATCGGGTTCTCCGAAGGGCTGGCCACGACGCTTGAAGAGACCGGAGCGGCGGAAGAGACCCGCCTGATGGTGCGGATCGATCTCGACGGTTTCAAGGAAGTCAACGATATCTACGGCCATGACGCCGGCGATACGGTGCTGATTGAAGTCGCCCTGCGGCTCAGGACCTTCGCCGGACCCGATGCCGTCATCGGCCGTCTGGGGGGAGACGAATTCGCTATCATCATGGACGGGCCTGATCCGGGCGCATATGCGGAAAAGCACCTCCAGCATCTGCTGAGCGCAATCGAAGTGCCAGTCGTCATCGAGGAAACCTGCGTATCGGTATCGGCCAGTATCGGCTACACGTTTTTCAGCAGCGCCACCGCATCCGGTCAGCAGTTTCTGAAAGAGGCGGATATCGCCCTGCTTCAGGCAAAGCAGAGGGGCGGCAAGAGCGTTATCGCCTTTACGCCGGGCATGGGCATCAAGGCGAAGAACCATCAGTTGCTGATGAGCCAGATTCATCTGGCCGTCGAGCGCGGCGAGCTGGAAATGTACTACCAGCCCATCATCAACCTGTCGCTTGGCCGCGTCACGGCCTGCGAAGCGCTCCTGCGCTGGCATCATCCCGAACTGGGCCTGCTGACCCCCGTTTCCTTCCCTGAAGTCTTCAGCGATTTCCGGACCGGGCTGGCGATCGGAAAATTCGTCCGGCAATCCGTTATCCGGGATCTCGCAACATGGATCGAAACCGGTGACTACACCGGCAATGTGACGCTGAATGTCAGTATGGCGGATTTCGGCACAGATGGTCTCACACGGGAATTCTGTGATCTGACGAAAGCGGCTGGCGTGCCACGCGACAGGGTTCAGGTCGAAATAACGGAAACCATTTTCCTCGGCGCAACACGATCAGACCGGGTGCGCCGGGAGATATTCAAACTCTCGCGGCATGGCTTCAAGATCGCCTTCGACGATTTCGGCACCGGCTATGCGGCGATC
Organism: Acetobacter sp.; assembly: GCF_022483985.1. Taxonomy (NCBI): domain Bacteria; kingdom Pseudomonadati; phylum Pseudomonadota; class Alphaproteobacteria; order Acetobacterales; family Acetobacteraceae; genus Acetobacter; species Acetobacter sp. The sequence continues at coordinate 2,051,924 of NZ_JAKVME010000001.1, forward strand.
AGCCATCTGCGTGAACTGCCGCTGACCCATATCAAGATCGACCGCAGCTTCATCAAGAACATTGATCAGAGCGTACGTGATCTGAAAATCACCTCCGGCCTGATCCGTCTGGCACGCAGCATCGATATGGCGATCATCGCTGAAGGCGTTGAGACCGTTGAACAGTTGCGCATCCTGAATGATCTCGGCTGCACTGCCTGTCAGGGATATCTTTTCGCGATGCCGGTTCCCGTTACGGCGCTGCCTGACGCGGTAGAAAACGCCGGAACCATTCTGGACGATTTCCGGCGGTCCACCCGCACCGGCCTGCTCTCCGGCTCCGTCTGACAGGTCCGCCCATGCTGTAACCAGTCATTTTTCTGGTCACAGCCCTGCCCTTGCAGCGACAAAGCCCGAAAACCCTATTTTAGGCGGTCGCTCACCCCTCCACGGGTGACACGAGCGTCTTGCCTGCCGCCATCGCCGCCACATTGTCCAGCGCCAGCATACCCATCTCCGTCCGTGTCTCGACCGTGGCGCTTCCAACATGCGGCGTCATGAACAGGTTGGGAAGCTCCAGCAATCTTGGATCAGGGTACGGCTCATTCCGGCAGACATCGAGTCCTGCCCCGGCAAGCTGACCACTCCGCAATGCCTCGATCAGGGCGTCCTCATTCACGAGACGGCCCCTCGCCGCGTTCACGAAAATCGCTCCTCTGGGGAGACGTGACAGAAAGCCCTGATCCACCATGCCATCCGTCTCGTCGCTGCCGGGCAGATGCAGGCTGATGATCTGACAGCGCGGCAGCATATCCTCCAGCTTTTCCACCCATGTCGCGCCGTGTTCAAACTCAGGAGCCAGACGCCGCCGATTGTTATAAAACACGGTCATACCGAACCCCCGTGCCCTGCGCGCAACGGCCTGTCCAATACGTCCCATGCCGACAATGCCCAGCGTCTTGCCGCTGATCCGCATGCCCAGCATTTCATCCATGGCAAGATCACGTCCCCACCCCCTGCGAACCAGCGCCGTAAATTCAGCGGCGCGCCGGGCAGCCGCCAGAATGAGCAGCATGGCGAGATCGGCGTTGCACTCGGTCAACACATCAGGCGTGTTGGAGACGGCGATGCCGCGTGCACGGATGGCCTTCACATCGAGATGGTCGAGCCCGACACTGACAGTTGCAACCAGACGCACCGAGGCCGGAATTTTATTAACAGCCTCCCCCTTGATCGCCGCATGATGGGTCACGAGCAGAGCTTCCGCCTTCGTCTCCTCCGCCAGTCTGAACAAGGTCTCCGTATTCAGGGGCTCCGCCGGAGAGGGTGGCGCATCAAAATCCTGTTCAATCCGCGCTTCCACAGCCTCCGGCAGGCGAACACTGCGTACAATACGGGTGCGGGAGAGGGACATGGCTAACTCCATCATCTGAGGGGGGGCGTTGATCGGGTCCGGATCATGAAGCGAGAAAGAGCAGCACGGCAAGAGGCTGGCAGTTTCGTGACCAGACGACGCGGGCATGACAGCAGTCGCTCCAGCAGACCAGACGGCTATCCAGACCACGAAATACATGACGGAATCCCTGCACGCTGGCGGTCTCAGCCCGCCACCTGCTTCCTGCCCATCCCGCAAGACGGGCCGGATGCAGGCCACCCTCTTTCCTCCTGCATAGCCCCGGTCTATTCCTTACAGCCACATTCTTTGGCGCATGTCATGGCGACAACGGATGAAGCGCATCCGGAAACAACGAGGCAAAACTTCCCTGCCACGTCCGGGCCCGTTGCCTTTCGGGTCAATGAAAAGAAGGATCGGCATGAACGACCAGCTCGAACTGACGCCGGAGCTGATGCTCGGAGCCTACTCCGTCGGGCTGTTCCCCATGGGCAGCAGCGAAAATCCTGACACGATCGACTGGTATGATCCCGACCCTCGCGGCGTCATGCCGCTCTATGGCTTTCATCTGCCCAAACGCCTCTGTCGGACCGCGCTGAGCGATCGCTTCACCGTGACATCCGACCGTGATTTTGAAGGCGTCATGCGGGCTTGCGCCGCTCCCGCGCCGGGACGCGAAACGACATGGATCAGCGAAACGATCGTCAGTCTTTTCTGCCGTCTGCACGACATGGGCTACGGCCACAGCATCGAGACCTGGCACGACGGCAGAATCGTCGGCGGGCTCTATGGCGTTGCGCTCGGAAGCGCCTTTTTCGGCGAGAGCATGTTCAGCCGGGAGACGGATGCATCCAAGGTCGCACTGGTGCATCTTGTCGCACGGCTACGTCTTCTGGGCTTTGACCTGTTGGATACCCAGTTCGGCACGACCCATCTTTCACAGTTCGGCGGCGTCGAGATTGACGCGGACGACTACAGGGCCCGCCTGCGCAGGGCCGTGCGGTCCGAACAGCGCTGGACACCTCTCTCGACGACGGAAATTGCCACCGAAATCCGACAGATACGTGAAGAGACCCGTCTCGCGGGTGGTTGACTGACAGGTGCATATGGGGTGCTGTCGGCAGGAATGTTCATGAAATGAGGACTGTTCGACGCATGCGACAGGACATCGGGAAGTCTGACAGGAGAAACAGGGCCGGGATGTGGAGGCTGTGCCTCGCACTGGCGCTGACAGGGGGACTCGCAGCAGCAGGAGGTCTGGCTACCATCCTGTTGCCGGCAGCGGCATTGGCAGCGGACGGCGATCATCCCCCCCTCACACCGCTGAAAGACGCTGTCATCACTTACAGTGTGCAGCCCGACGGCGCGCCTCAGCCGCAGCAGGTCAAGGTGTGGTTCACCGCCGAGGGTGCGAGAATGCGGATCGACGCCCCGGACGGCTCGGCATCCACCATCCTCAACCGTACCGCCCAGACCGTGACGATCCTCCTGCACAAACAGCGCGTCTTCACCCAGCTCGCACAGCGCGGCAGCGTGAGGAACCCGTTCCTGCTGGACGTTTCCATGCAGTTCACACGCCACGGCACCCGCACGGTTGCAGGCATTCCCTGCACGGAATGGAGTGTGGCTTCCGGACATGGCGACGCCACCGCCTGCGTGACGGCGGACGGCCTGATTCTGGCTGAAAACGGCGTGGATGCGGACGGCGCCAAGGGTCATCTGGCCGCGGAGTCCGTTTCCTACGAAACCATTCCGGCCTCCGCCTTTTCCGCTCCCTCTGACTATCAGGAAGTCCATCAGCATCGCGTGTCCGGGCAGGGCGGCGCACCCGCTCTTTCAACCGGTCCTGTGAACGGAACCGGCTCTTCACCTGCTGGCGGCGCTGCCGCGACACCGCCTCCGGCATCATCCTCCGGCACGCCGGGCGCTTCCGGACAGCCCTGAGGCGAAGTCATGGATAACAAGATGGTTCGCCGCGCCTTACGCCTGCTGCTGACATTGCCTCTGGTGGTTCTGCTTTCGGTCCACAGCGTCCGGGCGGAGGATGCGGAACCGGTCGCAAGCGGACCTTATGTCACGCCTTCCGTGGATGTGAGCGTGCATTATGAAATGGTGGCGCCACAAAACGCCTTGCCGGTGCATCAGGACATGCACTGGCAGGTCGCCTCCCTGCGCCAGCGGATCAACCCTGAAAATTCCGCCGTCTACATGGTGACGTCCTGGCGCGATCATACCCTGACCGTCGTGGACACACTGGGCCACCGGCGCAGCGTCATGCCCGCACCCGGAGCCACGCTCACCCTGCCCGGACAAATTCCGCCGGGTTCGTTCCGGAAACTTGGAACGGACATGGTCAGCGGCCAGCTCTGCACGATCTGGCGCACGACAGATCAGGACGGTCATGAAAGCGACGCCTGCTATACGCAGGACGGCATCCTGCTTCAGGTGAAGCAGCAGGGACGCATTCTGGTCAGGGCGCTCTCCATTGACCGGGCAGCGCAGCCCGACACACTGTTCGCCATTCCCGAAAGTTATTCAGCAGTCGCTCCGGCCCGCTGAACGGACGGAAACGGCGACGGCGCGCGTTCCGCCGTCCTGCCGTTTCTACGCTCGGGCTTGCCTAGCGGAAGATCACGTATTCTGCGGGCAGGTGAGCCGACATACACGCCGTTCGGCTCTGTGCTGGCTGTCACCAGAGAGCCCGCCCCAATCACACATCCTTTCGCAATGGTGACACCGGGCAGAACGGTCACATTCACACCGATCCAGCATCCGTCCTCGATAACGACATCGCCCAGCACGGCCTCAATGGTACAGCGCTGCTCGGCCGGGCCGATCTCATGGGTGCCGGTCACGGCTGAAAAGAACTGCCCGATCCGGACATGACTGCCGATCTTCAACCGTGCCGTACCATCGAAAAAGAAGCCGACATTGATGAAGCTTTCCCGACCCATCTCAAGTCTGGTCGAGCGCATGCGACAGCCCGGCCAGATACAGGCCGAGGGATCGAGACTGGCGCCAAGCGCATTCAGAAGGCGGATACGCAGGAAAGCCGGAACCAGTTCGCTCCCCATACCGGCAAGACAGAGCCTGCGCAGATGTCGCGTGAGGATGTTATCAGCGAGGGTCATTAGAGGCTTTACTGTTTAATGTTACAGACAAGGTCAACTCACGCCTGCAATTCGTTTCGAAATATGCATTACATAAAACATTATCGAAAACAATTTCATAATTATAGACTGCTTTTTAGGAAAACAAATCTGTTTATATTTTTAGATTTTTTATTTTTTGTTTTATGATCGCTTTATTATGAAGCGCCGTTATTATGATCACATCCTCGCCTTCCTCCATGAGGTCGGACGGGTCCAGTGATCGAGGAAGACAGTCTTTCCAAAGCCCACATGCACGGTTACAGAGAAACCTTCATCTGTCGGCACACAGGTTTCCTTGAATATAATGATCAGAAACGTCAGGCCTGTCATCAATGGGCCATTCATGACGGCGGTCAGGATGCATCTCCTGAATGTCGCCAAACCCGCCGCAGCGCCATCCCGAAGCAGAGCCTCATGACCCGGAGAGGACGCTGGTGAATCTGTGCGCCTTCTTCATCCGCCGTCCTGTCGCCACCATTCTTCTGTCTCTGGCGATGGTGTTCGCCGGGCTGCTGTCCTACCGCGTCATGCCGGTCGCCGATCTGCCGGACATTTCCGTTCCTGTCATTTATGTCATCGCCAGCCAGCAGGGCAGCTCCCCGCAGCAGATGGCCAGCGCCGTGACGACGCCGCTGGAGCGCCGTCTCGGGAGTATTGCCGGACTGACGCAGATGACGTCGGACACCACGGATCGCTCTTCCTTCATCCTGCTGTTCTTCGATGACGACCGGAATGTGGACGGCGCGGCGCGTGACGTGCAGGCCGCTCTTCAGGCGGCCCGTCAGGACATGCCGAACACGCTGATCGACACGCCGCAATATTACAAGGCCAACCCCGCCGATAACCCGATCATGATCGCCGTGCTGACTTCCGATACACGGCCGCTCAGTCAGCTGCGTGATCTGGCGGAAACGCGCCTTCTCCCGCAACTGGCGGGTATTCACGGCGTCGGATGGGTGCAGCCCGAAGGCACCGCCAAACCCGCCGTACGGGTCGAGATGAATCCCTATCTGCTCTACCATTACGGCATCGGGTTCGAGGATATCCGCTCGGCCCTCGCTTCCGCCAACGCCAAGACGCCCAAGGGTTTTCTGGATATCGGCACGCAGCGCATGATGCTGGCCACCAACGATCAGGCCCGAAAAGCCGAGCAGTATCGTGATCTGGTCATCGGTTATCGCAATGACCGTCCAGTCCGCCTGTCCAGCGTGGCGACGGTGCATGATGGCCCGCAGAATGAACGTCAGGCCGCCTGGCTCGACGGCAAACCTGCCGTCATGGCGATCATCCGTGCGCAACCCGGCGCGAATGTCATTGAAGTCACCGACGCCATCCGCGCCCACGCTCCCCGTATCCAGAACGCACTACCCGGCGACGTCAGACTGACTCTGGCTGACGACATGTCGCGATCGATCCGGGCGGCCCTGACGGATACCCAGCTCACGCTCCTGATCTCGGTCATACTGGTCGTGTTTGTAGTGCTGGCGTTTCTTCGCTCATGGCGTTCGACCCTGATCCCGGCGGTTACTGTGCCCGTTTCACTGGCAGGCTCCCTTGCCGTGATGCACCTCCTCCATTTCTCGCTGGACACGCTTTCCCTCATGGCGTTGACCATCGCCACGGGATTTGTGGTGGATGATGCGATTGTCGTTGTCGAGAACATCGCCCGCCATATGGAAGACGGCATGGAGCGCATGGAGGCGTCCCTGATCGGTTCGCGGGAAATCGGTTTTACCGTGGTGTCGATCACCATCTCGCTGATAGCGGTGTTTCTGCCGCTGCTTCTGCTGTCCGGGGTTCCGGGCAAGATTTTTTTCGAATTTGCGATGACACTCACAACGGCCGTCACAATTTCGCTTTTCCTGTCCCTCTCGCTGACGCCAATGATGTGCGCTTACCTGCTCGAAGTGGACCACGGAGCAACGACGGCCGGGCGCGGCGGATGGTCACGCCGGATGCATCGCCTGTTCGATGGTGTTGAAACTGTCCTGAACAGTCTGCTGCATGTCTATATGCGGTCGCTGGATGTCGCGCTCCGCCACCGCTGGCTGGTGCTGATCTCCCTGCCCGTCAGTCTGGCGGTTACCGTCGCCGTCGTTGTTGTCATGCCGAAGACAATCCTGCCGCCGGAAGATATCGCTCTTGTCTCAGCCTATCTGACCACCGACCAGACAAGTTCGTTTCAGGCTGTTTCCGACAAGACACAGCGTGTCGTGAACACCATGATGCAGGACCGCGATGTGACATCCGTGGTGGCCTTTACAGGCGATGACGCAGCCAACGAAGCGTCGGCGTTCGCCTCTCTTACGGACAAATCCGCACGACGCGATACACCTGAGACCATTGCCGCACGCATACAGTCTCATGTCGCGAATATCGCCGGTCTCGACGCGCACATTTCCAACTCCGGCGACGTGAACGGTGGGGGCACGCGCCAGCAGACGGGAAACTATACCTATGTGTTCCGAAGCGACGTGGCGGACGACCTGATCACATGGATACCGCGTCTCAGCGAAGCCTTGCGACGCAGCACCGTGATTTCCGATGTCAGCACCAATATCCACAATAATGGCGCTTCCTTGCATGTGGACATTCGTCGCGACGTCGCAGCGCGCTACCTGATCACCCCGCAACTGATCGGAAACGCCCTGTCTGACGCCTTTGGTCAGCGCACCGCGTCGAACATTTCCACTCCGCTGACAACCTATTACGTCGTGATGGAAGCCGACCGGCTGTATCGGGAAAACCCCGAAATGCTCAAGACACTGTGGATTTCGACAGCGGGTGGGACAGCGGGCGGCGGCACCGTCTCAAACTCGATCCGCGTGCCGCGCTCGACGGATTCCAGAGAAGCAGCCCTCAACCGGCTGTCCTTCCGAAACCAGATCGCAAACCGGCTGGCTGGTGGCGCGGGGGCCTCCAACGGTTCAGCGGTATCGTCTTCAGCCGAAACCATGGTGCCGCTGATCTCGGTAGCCGATCTTGTTACACGTCCCTCGGCCCTGCAAATCAGTCACGAGGATAATTTCGTCTCAGGCTCAATTTCATTCAATCTGCCATCCGGAAAAGGACTGACGGATGCTGAGGCGGAAATAAAACGGGTCAGTGACGCCATTCACATGCCGGACAGTATTCGCGGGAGCTTTACCGGACGTGCAGGCGATTTCAGGAAGGCCCTGATCAACGAGCTTCTCGTGTTCCTTGCCGCTCTCGCCACCATGTATGTCACGCTGGGTATTCTGTACGAGAGCTATATCCACCCTCTGACCATCCTTTCCACACTTCCGTCCGCCGCTGTCGGCGCAGTGGTCGCGCTGTGGCTGTCAGGACAGTCCTTTTCCCTGATCGCCATGATCGGCGTGATTCTGCTGGTCGGCATCGTCAAGAAAAACGCAATCCTGATGATTGACTTTGCGCTGCACGCCGAACGGCATCAGGGCATGCCGCCCACAGACGCCATTCGTGCAGCCTGCCGGACACGCTTCCGCCCCATCCTGATGACCACGCTGGCAGCAGCCTTGGGGGCTCTGCCGCTTATTTTTGGTAACGGCTACGGCGCTGAATTGCGTCGTCCTCTGGGAATTGCTGTCGTCGGAGGACTGGCGATGAGCCAGTTGCTCACCCTTTATTCAACACCTGCGGTCTATTTACTGATGATCACAATTGGAAAATGGTTGAAAACTGTATTCTTTCTGCCACAGCGGGCTTTCAGGCGGCACGCATTAAAGTGACGCCTTTTTTATACAGCCTCTCAAGGCGAGCACTCTTCTGTTCATAAATTTTTCTGTCTGTCAGAGAGGATTTTTCCGACGGCATTAGACGCACGTACCCGTGGCTGTCGCTTTCAAGCAGATAGAAGAAATATCGTTCACGATCAGTCTGTTATTATGAATGATTGTATAAAACGCGCCTCACCCGAAGAGGCACTCTTCATAACGCCTCAGAAACCTTCTTCTCCCATCATCATATACAATGTGTCAGATTCCTCTCTTTTCCAAGGAAGAGCAAAAGGCTGTCATCGTTTCTGCGACCGACACGCCTGACAAGCCATCATTACAAAACAGTCATGATGGTGTTGGTATTGCTTTTCCGGCAGACATGCTAGATTTCAGGGATCGACTGTATTTACCTGTATCTATGGTCGATATCACATAGTTTACAACAGACGTTTCAGGGAATGGTTCAATGGCCAAAAATAGCTGCAAGACTGGCGGATGTGTCCCGGCAAAAAAGGGCTGCTGCAGCCTGAAGAAAATCGCCGGCATAATGATCGTAGCCGGAATCGCCGGCTTTCTGTGGAAGGAATTCAAGTAATACAGAACGCTAAATTGCCCGAAATCTGTTTCGGGCATAACCATCTCGATCGTTCCCTCCCTTTGATTAAAAAATATATTACAAAAAGATAAAGCATAGAATTTCGATATAAATGTATATTAAAGGCATTAAATCAGACCGAACAATCCATTTACCCCCTGATTTCAACGGTCAGAAGCCGAACAAACCCTGTCAAAAATTCTCAAAAGACAATCTTAAAAAAAATCAAAGCGTTACAGGTATTCGTGCAAAATAAAAAAATCGATTTTCAGATTTACAGCGGAGCCTCGCATAAAACCATATCTTTAAATAAAATTTAAAAGCTCGCAGGTAACGTTAGAAAAATCCCAACTTTTTCTCGTTTCGCATATTTTTCTTTTATGTCTTTTCAAGAAATAGTTTATCGACCTCCTCCATATCCATTCAGGAAAACCGGGAGTTTTTCTACCTTTATCCTCACTTCAAAGAACTCGACGAACATAATATAGCGGCCAGGCCTTGCACCACGAAGCATACTTCATTATTTCAGCAGAGAGAGCCATACAGGTTTCGCTCCATTTTCTGTAAATGTGCGCTGAATTGTTTTAAATTGTAACGGAGTTTTTTTTATGTCTGAGAATAAACCCCTCTCCCCTCTGCTCGAACTGACAGCGCAAATCGTCTCCGCCCATGTTTCAAACAACTCCGCATCCGCAGAGACGCTTCCCGGCCTGATCCGTGATGTCTTTACGGCGCTTGAAACAGCCGGGCAGGCAGCGCCTGAACCAGAGAAACTGCAACCCGCAGTTCCGGTGAAGCGTTCGGTCTTCCCCGACTACATCGTCTGTCTGGAAGACGGCAAAAAGCTGAAAATGCTGAAGCGTCACCTGCAGAGCGCCTATGGCATGACGCCTGAGCAGTATCGTGAGCGCTGGGGTCTGCCCACAGACTACCCCATGGTTGCGCCCAACTATGCCGAGCGTCGTTCAACGCTGGCCCGTGAAATCGGTCTTGGTCGCAAGATCAGCGCTACCAGCGCTGCTTCCGAGAACGATGACGCAGCGCCGCGTCGCCGTGGCCGCAAGGCTCAGTAAAGCCGGTCACATCAGCATGGCTTCCTTTTGCCGGAAGCCATGCTGAACGTTTCGTTCATGGAAACAGCTTTCCATAAGCCTTTATCGCTATTCCGGAATAAACTGTAATGAGTTCAGGCGTTGACGAGACTGTGGCGTACTCTGTTCAGAAACGGAGACTGCGTCGCTGGCGGATTGGCGCAATCGCAGCCGTTGCCGTGTCAGTCATGATTGCCGGACGTTATGGTCAGCAATCCAGAGATGACAACTGGCGTATCGGCGCCGGAAAGAATACGCCTCACCTTGTTCAGCTAAACGTTCATGGCATGATCGGCTCTGATGTCTCGCGCTGGACGAAGGCCCTGACCGATGCCGGCAAAGACAGGAACGTCAAAGGTCTGCTTCTTGACATCGACAGCCCCGGCGGCGCGGTGACCGGCGGAGAAGAACTGCACGACGCCATCGAACGGTTTGCCCATGACAAACCCGTCGTCGCCACCATGGGAGGCATGGGCGCTTCCGCAGGATACATGATCGCCCTCCCATCAAGACGTATTTTTGCTGAACGGAGCACATTGACCGGCTCCATCGGTGTCCTGATGGAAGCGCCTGAATTTTCCGGTGTGCTCAACAAGATCGGCGTCAATGTTCAGGAACTGGTGTCCGGGCCTCTGAAAGGCCAGCCCTCCCTCACAAAACCGATCTCCCCTGAAGGACACATCATGCTTCAGGGCGTGGTCAGCAATCTTTACGATCAGTTCGTGACCATGGTGGTTACTGGCCGTCACATGCCTGAAGACAAGGTGCGCACCCTTGCCGATGGTCGCCCCTATACAGGTGAGCAGGCCCTTAAAGTCGGGCTGATCGACAGTATCGGTGGACATGAGGACGCCCGGAACTGGCTGGTCAAAGCCTCCGGCCTGCCTGGTGAGCCTAAGATCGTGACGATTGGCGAAGAGCACAAGTCGTTCGGCCTGAAACGCCGCATATTCGGCTGGTTTGGAGGGCGGGTCATGTCATGGCTTGGCCTTGATGCAGACATTTTTCTGCCGCAGACGCGTGCAGCTATTGACGGCGCAGTTTCGATCTGGAAACCTTAGCTCTCGGCGGGGAGCGAGATGACCAGATCCGAACTTGTCGCTGAGATAGCAGCAGCGAACCCTCATCTTTTACTCAAGGACGTCGAACTGATCGTTCATACGATCTTCGACGAACTGACAAGTGCGCTTGCACGCGGAGATCGCATAGAACTCCGCGGCTTCGGTGCTTTTACCGTCAAGAAACGGGAAGCCAGAGCGGGCCGCAATCCCCGCACGGGTGAATCGGTTTCTGTCGACGAGAAGTTCGTGCCTTTTTTCAAGGCCGGCAAAGAGCTCCGCGAACGTGTCAATGGAGCAACGCCACAGGACGAATAATCTGGAAAAAGCGGCTCATGAAGATTGACGCCCTTATTTCGCATGTCCTGCCGACGTTTCTGATATAGTGTCGAAGCTGATTCCACCCCACGGTCAGTTTCCGACGACCGTTTTTTCGGGCGCTGTTATGGCTTTCGTATACGGCTTGTCAGAATGCGGCCTGAAACAGGCGAAACCCTTGGGGTGCTGGGCATCAAAAGCTGGCAGCCTGCTTCTTCTGGGCAGTCTGATTGTCCCGACACATGCTGGAGCGCGAACACCGCACACGCAGACCTCCCCGCAGCGCGTGGTCCTGCACGGCAAAACGCATCACACGAAAAAATCCGCACTACAGGGTTGCCTGTCCGGTGGCTCCGTCATCGTAACGCATGGTCGCACACTCGGCGCGATCGGATCGCATGGAAAGCTGCTGGCGCCCGTCGGTCGAGCGATCTATTATACGGACAGCAAGCATGGCTGCCTGCCGGGAAAGCACACCCGTCGCCGCGGATAAAATCTACTCAAATTCATCATTTATAAGATTCCGCTCAGCGCATGGAGAATGTCTCCCTGTATGGCATTGTTTCTCTCTTTCATCAGTCGAGATTTGTGATCGAACGGATTTCATCACGATCTGTGTTGGGCTAGGTTCCGTGTAACAATGGCCTGCAGCAGAATGTTTCTTCGAAGCAGCATCAGACAGAACGCGTCTGAAATGCGGCAGGGAACAGGCTTCGCCATGAGCAGAACAGGGATCCAGATGGCAGACAAAAATGCTTCGACCGTCATACCCGTCATTCTTTCTGGGGGGTCGGGAACCCGTTTATGGCCAATGTCACGTGCGAGTTTCCCCAAACAGCTCTGGCCCTTGCTGAGCGCACAGTCCCTTCTGCAGGAAACAGCGCTGAGAGCGAGAGGCGTTTCCCTCTCCGCTCCCGTGATTGTCTGTAATGAAGAACATCGCTTCCTGATCGCGGAACAACTGCGGGAAGCAGGTATAGAGTCTCCCAGAATCCTGCTGGAACCGACAGGGCGCAACTCCGCGCCAGCCATCGCCGCCGCCGCGCTCCTTGTCGCCCAGACGGACCCGCAGGCCGTGCTCTGGCTCATGGCTGCCGATGCCGCCATCACAAAGCCGGAAGCCCTGAATGCCGCCATGCAGAACGCCATCGCCGGTGCTGAACGCGGACTCGTGGTGACCTTCGGTATGAAGCCGACACGGGCGGAGACCGGCTACGGTTACATCGAAGTCGGCGAGGCCATTCCGGGACTCGAAGGTGTCTCCACAGTGCGGGCCTTCCGGGAAAAACCCGATGCTGAACAGGCTGAATTCTTCCTCCAGTCGGGGGACTATCTGTGGAACTCCGGCATGTTCGTGTTCAGGGCGGACACCCTGATCCGTGAGATGGAAGAACACGCTCCAGACGTCATGACAGCCGTACGGGCAGCCTTCGAAGCCCGGAAAGGCGACCTTTTCTTTGAACGTCTCGGCATCGAGGAGTTCAAGACCGCGCCAGATATTTCAATCGACTATGCCATCGCGGAGCGAAGCAGCAATGTCGCCGTGGTGCCTGCAGACCTAGGGTGGTCGGATGTCGGAAGCTGGGATGCGCTATGGGATATCAGCCAGAAAGACGCCGCAGGAAATGTCGCCGTTGGCGATGTGCTGATCGAAGATTCGAAAAACAGCTACGTCCGTTCGGAGAAATACCTGACGGCCGTCGCCGGGGTCGATGATCTGGTCGTCGTGACGACGGATGACGCCGTGCTGGTCACGCACCGCGACCGGGCGCAGGACGTCAAGAAAATCGTGGATCGCCTCAAGAAAACGAAGCGCCCCGAAGCTGCAAGCCACAATCGCTGCTATCGTCCGTGGGGATTTTACGAGAGCCTGATCCAGAACGACCGCTTTCAGGTCAAACGGATTGTCGTTCAGCCGGGTGAGAAACTTTCCCTCCAGAAACACTTCCACCGTGCGGAACACTGGATTGTCGTCGGCGGCGTCGCGCTGGTGACACGGGACGAGGACAGGGTGCTCGTGCGGGAAAACGAGAGCATCTATCTGCCGCAGGGTTGCGTGCACCGCATGGAAAACCCCGGCAAAATCCCGCTGACGCTGATCGAGGTGCAGACAGGCGCCTATCTCGGCGAAGACGACATCGTGCGGCTTGAGGATACCTACAACCGCTCCTGATCACGTAAAGATTCTTGCTGACACAACGAGTTAGAGCCTTCTGCGATGAGGCACCCCATCACAGAAGGCTCTAAAGCGGGCGCTACCCGCACCCGGAAGAGGCCGCAGGCCTCTTCACCCCGATTTATTGATCATATAGGGTTTCCAAAGGCGCGCCTTTGGCGGGGCGGGTTCGAGGCAGCGCCCCGTACATCGCTCCGGCAGGAAAAAAGGCCGCTGGTGTCAGGCGTCCTGAGCGCTCGCCAGATCACGCAGCGCGACTGCCGTGTCCCGCACAGTCGGGCCATGCTCACGTTCCAGACGACGAATGGTGAAGTGCGCCCGTGCCAGCGCCTGATAATGGGCGAGAAACGCCGCATTGAGCGACGCCCCGCACAGCGCGCCCGCGACCGGCATCAGTTGCAGAGATATCTTCTGACCCAGAGCCAGCCCGTAATGCGAAGCGACCTCGGAAATCAGCATGACGACCGGACGGCCACGCAGCACCGTACGGGCGGAAAAATATCCCAGTTCACTCTCGCGTCCTTCACCGATATTGGGAAAGGCGCGTAGCGCAAAGACTTCAAGACAGGCGCGGCGGGCGTCCGGATCGGACAGATCCTCACCTTCCTCACGGGCAATCCGCGCAATCTCCCGCATGATGGTCAGCGTGGTGAAGCTGATATCGGGCGCCAGTCCGGCAAGACCGGCAAAGCCACCCACAGCACCCGACACGGCAACAGCGGCCTGCAGGGCCTTCTCCCGCAAACCCTTTCCGGTCGAACGATCGACAGCCTCCCCGCTCGCTTCTGCGTCCAGCGGGCCTGACATCCCAAGGATTGCCACATCGAACGAACGGGCGATGGCTGTTTCCGCAATGCCCTTGAGTTTCTCCTGCACACGGGGCGTCATCCCCAATCCGCGCAGACCGAGTCGGGCCGCGTGCCCGACAGCCCCTCCCATCAGGTCGGCCATACGAACCAGAACGCCCCGCCCGGCCTCTACCTGCTTCAGCGCGTTCTCAAGCTCCAGGATCTGCCCGTCCGTGAGTGCTAATGGGGCAAGTTGCTGTCCTGTGCTTATGGTCATCGGAAGGGATCCTGTTCCAGTTGGCTCATGTGTTGCTACTTATAAATATAAGCGCTTTCGTTCGCGCAAGGTTGCGGAAACATTCATTGACCGCAAGCACCATACAGTCGACTTTGGCATTATCGCCGTGTCAGGAAGGCATCATGACCATGTTATCACCCGCCGCCATGAAGTCGTCCCTTTCCTCAGGGGCCCCGTTCAGAGTGATTGTAAAAAAAGCAGCCACAGGGCTCACTCTCGCCATGCTTCTGGCCATGTCGGGCTTCCATCACGCCGCCGCAGCGCCACACACAAAGCACCACAAGGCAGCGGCGCAGCATACCGATCCGACCGATCTCTCATCCGGTCAGCTCGCACCAGCGACGACGGCCCGCTCGCTGGAATCGCAGGAAGGCGCTCCACCACCGCCGGACGGATATGAGCCCGTCGAGGATATCGACGAGACGATAGAATCCCACTATTCCCTCGATGTCCGCAAAACGCCGCACGGCGAACCTCTTCCGTCCATCGAGGCGCAGCAGATTCCCAGAGACGCCAACAACGGGGCCACGCAGTTCGATATCTTCGGCGTGCCGGTCAAATTCATCGCGCCGGTCGCTGCCCCCTATAACGCCCCTTTTACCTATCATACCTACGCCGGTCAGTCCGGTCGTGGCGGAGATGCCGTGGGAAGCGTCGGGTCAGCGGGAGAGCCTTAATGTCAGCCAATTTCAGGCGTTCATTATATTTTTCTTAATCACATTCACGGTTTAACAATCAGGACACCCGCGTTCTGAAACCTTCTGACTGTCAAGAGCTGTATGTCTGCAACAGAAGCCCCTCCCGCTGATGCTCCGATCGGGGATACACCCGTTCCTCCGGCAGCCGCCTCTTCCGGAGCGGCTGCCAGCGCCGGCGACGGCAAGGCAGAAGCAAAGCCCGAGAAGGGCGCCTTCATCGCTCCTGCCAAGCTTCCCACACAGGAAGGACCTGCGGGTATCCGCTTCGACTTCAATCTCGGCTGCCGTGTCGCCCTGCCGGATGGAAAATGGACGATTCGCCTCAAGGACCTCGATACAGGGAATATCCTGTTCGAAACAACGACAGGCAGAGCCAGCGTCAACAGCTCAAAACGTTTCTACGTTCGCTTCGGCATCCAGATTCATGATGAAGCAGGCGCTCTTGTCCTGTCCCATGACTATGACTGCCGGAACAAACCGGTCCTGATCCAGCTTCCCGTCGGCACGCTGGGCGATACGCTGGGCTGGTTTCCGTATGTCGCCCGTTTCGCCGAGGTACGTGACTGCAAGGTGACATGCGTGATGGCCGCGCCCATCATCCCGCTGTTCAGGAGTTCGTACCCGCACATCACGTTCGTCACGCCGGAAGAGATCGAGAACAGCGAGACGCTCAACACCTTCTACGCAACCTACACAATCGGTCTGTTTTTCGACGATCAGGCCAACATCTGGCAGCCCACGGATTTCCGTCTTGTCGGTCTGCATCGGACTGCGGGCTATATCCTCGGGGTCGACCCGACGGAGGAGCCCCCGGTCATTGTCCCGGATGAGAACCCCACCCGCCCGATTGAAGAACCCTATGTCTGTATCGCGGCCCAGAGCAGTTCACAGTGCAAATACTGGAATAATCCGAGCGGCTGGCTACAGCTTGTCGCGTATCTGAAAGAATGCGGCTACCGGGTGATCTGCATTGACCAGAAGCCGGTGCATGGCACCGGAATCGTCTGGAACCAGATTCCTTTTGGCGCGGAAGATCAGACGGGCGACCGGTCGCTGGCGGAACGCGTCCGGTGGTTACGCCATGCCGAATTTTTCATCGGCCTCTCCAGCGGCCTCTCCTGGCTGGCGTGGGCGGCGCGCTGCAAGGTGGTGATGATTGCCGGGTTCACCCACCCCACCAATGAATTCCACACGCCGTGGCGCATTGTGAACTGGCATGCCTGCAATTCCTGCTGGAATGATCCGACGCACCGCTTTGATCACAAGGACTTTCTGTGGTGTCCGCGTCATACCGGCACACCACGCCAGTTTGAGTGTACACGCCTGATCACGGTTGAGCATGTAAAGCGGGTTATCAAAACCATCCCCGGCTTTCCTGTGCGCGACCCCGACATTGCTGCCGATAAAAAGATCAGCCAGCCTGTCTGAACGAAAGACAGAACGTCCCCGTGAAAAGACTTGAAAAGCCGGGCATCATTCTGTAAGAGCGCCTTTCCTTCACGCGTCCGGGCCTGTAGGGCATGCCCGGCCGTGCTTTGCTGCTGTTCTCCTTCGGGAGGGAAGCAGCCTTACGTCAAGGAGACTGAAATGCCCAAGATGAAGACGAAGTCGTCGGTCAAGAAGCGGTTCAAGATCACCGCGACCGGCAAGGTGCTCTGCGGTCCTGGCAACAAGCGCCACGGCCTTATCAACCGTTCACAGAAGATGAAGCGCACCAATCGCGGTCCTCAGACGATGACCGAGATGGATGGCAAGACTGTGAAGCAGTGGGCCCCCTACGGGCTGGCTTGAGGAGCACCTTATAAATGGCACGTGTTAAGCGGGGCGTCACGACGCACGCCCGTCACAAGAAGGTTCTCAAGCTCTCCAAGGGCTTCCGCGGACGTTCCTCCACGAACTATCGCATTGCGCTTGAGCGTCTTGAAAAGTCGCTTCAGTACGCATACCGCGACCGTCGCAACAAGAAGCGTGAATTCCGCGCCCTGTGGATTCAGCGTATCAACGCTGCCGTCCGCGAGCATGGCCTGACCTACAGCCGTTTCATCAACGGTCTGGACAAGGCTGGCATCGAAATCGACCGTAAGGTTCTGGCCGCCATCGCATTCGATGACGCCGCCACCTTCGGTGAAATCGTGAAAAAGGCTCAGGCTGCTCTTGCTGCCTGATTGCTGCCCTCACGGACGATGTAAGAAAGCCGCCTCTCGGGGCGGCTTTTTTTATTGGTGAAAACAGGCTGCCGGAAAGACAGATTCCTCTCTCATGTCGGTCATACGGAGTTCTTGATCTGCGTTTCGCAAAGTGGATATCATTGCTACGAAGTCCTATCGCCGGATTGAACCGCAAACCGACTTAACCAGACCTCCCAAGAGCAAGGTCTACCGAAAGTCCATCGACCAAAATGCACCATAATTCGTTGGGACGTACCCCCTAACAGGGCAGTTGCCTAAGAGCGATGACGACGACAGGGTCTATCGTCTATCATAACTACCTATGACAGACGATCCGGACGACGAACGGAACAGAAATTGGCCCCGGCGCCACTACACCGATCCACTGTGCGGCCACTTGCCCGAACTTGAACGCTGCATGATCCGCCACCGCGCGCTGCAGATGATCCTGATCCTCTATCATGCCGAGGAGTTGAAGCGGGACGTCATCAATGGTGTCGCCGCTCAGGAGAAATTGCGACACTCACTGGACAATCAGTCTGGTGGCCCAGCGGAATCGGCTGAACTACTAAAGGATAGACAAAAGCAGAAGCGTGCTTTCGACATGCTGGTGCGAGACGGCGTCTTAACAGCCGACGAGCGCAAGCAAATGGTCAATCTGATCGGCCAGCGAAACAGTATCGCTCATCATCTCGATCAGGTAACCGCCGATCTCTCAACCGACAAATCTATCCGTGACTACGTGCGCCATTATCCCAATCGCCAATCGCATGACTATCAAGCCCTTGACCAACTCCGTGCAGCCCGGCGGCTACTCTCCGAACGGATGATAGGTAAACACTATATCATCCAGCTCAGTGTGGGATCGCTCTTCTTCAATGCGACCGAAAAGGTAATGACGGCCGATTTGAAGGCTCTCGAATCCCGTATCGCCAAGCTACTCCGCACCCGACGGGACGACATCCGTGCGGTCAATGACGAACTGAGCCTGGAAGGCACAGAACTGACAGGCACCTTCGACCCAAGCTGGCCCGAGAACCGCTATGGCCAAGGCCGTCTCACGCCTCGCGGCGTAGAGATCTGCTACCGACTGTTCGACATGGGCAAATCGCCTATGGCGGTCGCCCATCTCATGGATTTGTCTCTCTCGTCCGCCCGTTGGCGACAACATCTGTGGACTAAGACCGGCGGGCCTAGGCGGATCCGGCGTGACTTCGTGGATATCGCGAACGTCCGCGTTCGGCATCGTTGCGACGACTGATGTAGTGTTTAGCGGCTTGAGAATAGTGACCAAACAAGCAACGAATGGTGTCGTCGCTCGCCCACTCTATGCCACGCTGCTCCTTATATTCTTTCATGGGTGGAGCACACCCGCCCCAAAGCTCTACCCTGCCGCTGCAGGAATCTCCACCGGACGGTTATCCTCACCCACGGCGACAAACACGAACTTGCCGTGCGTCACCAGTTGCCGTTCGCTGGACTGTCTGACCCGTCGCCACGCCTGCACACCAATCGTCATGGAGGTGCGGCCGACCTTGAGAATGTCCGTGTAAACCGACAGCTCATCGCCCACCGCCATCGGGGCGAGGAAGGACACGCCGTCGATGGCGACCGTCACGGTCTTTGAACCGGCGCGCATACCCGCCGCCGAGCCCGCCGCCAAATCCATCTGCGACATGACCCAGCCGCCGAAGACATCACCTGCGGCGTTCGTGTTGCTCGGCATGGCGATAACCCGGATGGTCAGTTCACCCGATGGTTGCTTGATCTCGTTTGAAAGCATGAACGTCCTCACTTCCGCCTGGCGCAGCCGAGTGAGAATGGGCGAAAACAGTCCCGTCGGCAAATGACGTCGCCGTTGGCGACCATCAGGTCTCAGTGACCGTAAAGCGTTTCAGGCGTGACGAGCGGGTCCGAGATCGTTTCCAGCCCATCCGGTCCGAACTGCCGGTAGAAACAGCTACGACGCCCAGTATGACAGGCCACGCCGGTCTGATCCACCAGCAGCAGAACGGCGTCACCGTCGCAGTCGAGACGGGCTTCGACCAGCTTCTGCACCTGTCCGGACGTTTCACCCTTGCGCCACAGCGCCTTACGGCTGCGTGACCAGTAGCAGACCTGTCCTGTCAGCAATGTTTCCCTGAGTGCGTCACGGTTGAGCCATGCGACCATCAGCACTTCACCGCTGTCGTGCTGCTGGGCAATGCCGCAGACAAGTCCGTCCGCATCAAAAGCGACACGCTCCAGTTCACGATCGACAGATTCGGCTGTCGGACGGATGGCTTCCTGACGAACGGTTTTCATTACGACACCTCTCCTGCACTCGCAGTCTGGCTGCTTTTTTCGGCTGTCAGCACGGTCGTAAACCATGTCGGCACACGCGGCACAATACGATGGCCTTCCGCTTCCAGATGAAGGTCCACGACTTCCGGCCTCAGAAACGCCAGACCGCAATGATCGCGACTGGAACGGATCTGCCCGACTTCACGACCATCGGCGATCACAAGGGTTCCCGGCGCAGGCAGGACCGCTTCAGACGCCACAGGCACAAGTCGCCGCTTGACCAGCCCACGATAATGGGTCCGCGCCGTCAGTTCCTGCCCCATATAGCAACCCTTGGTCCATGAGACGCCATTGAGCAGATCGAAGTTGGCCTCAAGCAGCAGGGTCTTTTCCGGCTCACAGTCACGGACACCGTCAGGCAGCCCCAGCACGAGGCGATGCAGGTCATACGCCACATCATCCGCCTTCGCGGCGGCTGACGGCTCCAGCATGAGAAGACGCCATCCCGCTTCCGGCAGACGCGGGTCCGGCACGACAATCGCGTTTTCCACGGTGGCGACGTCAGGCAGACCGCCCCATGCCGCATGAACGACAAGACGCGTCTCCTGAATGCTCACATCAGAGCGGAGCCGGAATCTGGAAAGCGTTGTGACCAGCATGGCTCTCTGTGACGCGGCGCAATCGAGCAGAAGGCACGGCTCATCAGGAGCGGCGATGATGAAGAAGTCGGCTTTCCAGCGTCCCTGCGGCGTGAGCAGGGCGGCCCACACAGCCTTCCCCGGCTCCACGGCAGCCACATCGTTGGAAACCAGCCCCTGAAGGAACCGGACACGGTCCTCGCCTCTGATGGCTATCACCGACCGGTCAGTCAGGTGAGCAAAATACGTCATTTTCAATCTCCCGGAGGTCTGTGACCTCGTCGATCCTGCAGAGGCGTCCGGAAGATTGGTCTTCACCCCACTCCATACAAGTGACAAGTTCTACATGTTCAGGAAAGCATTTTCACTTTCCTATTAACGACGCCCTATATCCCCTCCCGGACAGGACGACTTCTCTCGCTGGCAGTCTTCAACTGGCCGCAGGCCGCCAGAATATCACGTCCACGCGGCGTACGGATTGGCGAGGCGAAACCGGCATCCATGACGATCTGGGCAAATTTCGCCTGCTGCTCGCGGGTTGAAGGCTTATAGTCGCTGCCGGGCCAGATGTTGAACGGGATCAGGTTCACCTTGGCCGGAATACCGCGGATCAGGCGCACCAGTTCACGGGCGTCGGCCTCGCTGTCATTGATCCCGCGCAGCATGATGTATTCGAACGTGATGCGTCGTGCATTGCTCGCCGCCGGATAGCGACGGCAGGCAGCGATCACTTCCTCGATAGGATATTTCCGGTTGAGCGGCACGATCTGGTCACGCAGGTCATTGCGGACGGCATGCAACGACACTGCGAGATTGATTCCGAGTTCATCGCCGCAGCGATCCATCAGCGGCACGACACCGGACGTTGACAGCGTGATGCGACGCCGCGACAGGCCGATCCCCTCCCCGTCCATGATGATCCGCATGGCCTTGGCCACATTCTCGTAATTGTAGAGCGGCTCCCCCATGCCCATCAGAACAATGGTGGAAAGCAGGCGCGGCGTATCGCCTTTCGGGCTGGGCCATTCATTATAGGAATCGCGCGCGGCCATGAACTGGCCGACGATTTCCGCAGCGCCGAGATTACGCACCAGCTTCTGTGTGCCGGTATGGCAGAAGGTGCAGGACAGGGTGCAGCCCACCTGCGAGGAGATGCAGACCGCACCACGATCCTCACGCCGATCCGGGATATAGACCGTCTCGGCTTCCTGCCCGTCGCGAAAGCGGAACAGGAACTTGCGCGTCTCGTCCTGAGAGGTCTGTACGACCGCCGGATCGGGGCGTCCGACGATGAACCGCTCCGCCAGCTTCTGCTGAAGCGGTTTGGCGATGCTGCTCATCTTCGTGAAATCGGTTGCGCCCTGATGGTAGATCCAGTGCCAGAGCTGCTTGGTGCGGAACGGTTTTTCGCCGATAGCGACCAGTTCCTCGGTCAGTTCCTCACGCGACAGCCCGACAAGATCACGGCGACCATCGGCAAGCTGGATCGGCGGCGGTGAGAACAGCGCCGACTTCGCGAGAATCCGCTCCCGGTCGGCGGCGTCAAGCGCGAAGTCCGTGTCGCTCATGGTCTTGTATCTTCCAGTTCAGCCAGAAATGATCGTAAAGGCGCGCTCCTTACCACGGGCGGCCGGGAAAATGGAGAGAAATCGGCAATCGCCACACCATGCGGGCATTGCCTCCTGAGCCAGCACGCCATTACACAGCCCCACTCTCCCTGTTCAGATGGAGGCCGGTGTGGCTCTGCGTCCGATTGTGACTTTCCCCGACCAGAGGCTTCGTCTCGTCGCTGAGCCCGTGACCTGTTTCAACGAGGCCCTGCAGTCTCTGGCCACGGATCTTCTCGACACCATGCGGGCCGCTCCGGGGATAGGGATCACCGCTCCGCATATCGGCGTTGCACAGCGTGTCGTGGTGCTGGAACTCCCCGATGCATCCGGACCGCGAACCTATATCAATCCCGAGATTATCGAGACGTCCGGAGAAACACTCCGTCTGGAAGAGGGGAGCATTTCAATGCCGGGCGTCACCGGCCCGATTGAAAGGGCCGCCCGTATCCGTGTGCGTTTTCAGGATATCGTGGGAACCGAGCATATCGAGGATGCCGAAGGGCTGCGCGCCGTCTGTCACCAGCACGAGATCGACCAGTTGAACGGCCTGTTCTGGACCCAGCGACTGTCGCCTCTCAGGCGCGGAAAAGTCGTGGCCCGGTTTGAGAAACTTCGCCGGAGTTAAACGGACAGGCTTTGGAGGCGTTATGGCCGTTACACGCCCCACTCTCTTGAAGATCTTATCTGCGATCTGAGGGCGGAAGTAATAACGCGTACCGCTTCAAGTTCGTCTTCTATTCCGGCTTGTCTGACCATCGGTTGCTGTAAAACCCGGTTGAGGTCGCTTGCCCGAAACAGATACCATCACGAGAAATCTCTTTGGGGTTGCTTAAATCGACTCTCCAAAATTATAAAAACTCTTCAAAATTCTGCATTTCGGTAGAGGTTTATGAAATTTTATATTTTAACTGGAGCGATCCTCCATGTTCGATGGGACAAAGCAGCCCCTTGTGGGCTGATGCCACTCTATGCGCCAACAACGAGCATGTACTTTTCTCCTGTCGAACAGGGAATAAAATAGCATCTCTTTGCGAAAACAACGCTTCAATTCATTACAGATTCGGCCGACCAGGTCACACTGAGATGTCTTATCCCGACAACACAGAAAAAACCTCTGACGCCTTCAATGCGGATACGATGATGTTTTCTGGCGGTGGCGGAGCCTACGTGACATTCAACAAAAACGGCTTTCAATATACTGTATTCAGTGCGATCGGACGATGGGGTAAGCATGGCGCGCCCGCTGAAGTAAACGGCGTTGCTGTCCAGAAGGGAGAGCAGGAGATCGCAAATCTGGCCTGCCACGGACCTGTCATATCAAACCTCGGTGCTGACGCCTTTCAACAGGACGGTCTTCAACCCGGTCATCCGTCCCATGATTTCTATATCCCAGAAGCATTCTTCCTGCGATAGGAGAGCTATATATTCATCATATTATTCCAAAAATATACTTCCGATATCGAATAGCATCCTGCATGGTATTATGCCTCATGCTCCATTACAGTATCTTGCGCCACTGAACCTCGGCATGGCGCATGACGATATCAATACATCTCTGAGAGTAGCTGCATTTCTGGCGCAAATTGCTGTTGAAAGTTTCGAATTGCGTCATACGCATGAAGGCTGGACGAAACGATAGAGTTTTCATCTTTCCGGCTCTACCAACCCTGCACACACAGACTTATCAGAACATGATTATTTTGATTGCAGGTATGGAAATAAGGCCCGATATCGAAAAATCTTCTTCAACAATATAGCCTGAACCAGCACCTCCTCCTTCAAGCCTCCACGGAGCGAACCATGAGCAAATCCTTCCCATCCGAGTCTTTCATGGACGTCTCCGTCGCCGATGCCGGCCACGAACTGGAGCGCCTCCTCCATATCATGGCGCAACTGCGTGACCCGGAGACCGGATGCGCGTGGGACGTGCAGCAGACACCGGCAACCGTGGCGCCTTACGCAATAGAGGAAGCCTACGAGGTTGCGGACGCCATTGAACGGGAAGCATGGGACGAGACGGCGGATGAACTCGGCGATCTCCTGTTACAGGTGGTGTTCCAGTCCCGGATTGCCGAGGAGAAGGCGCGTTTCGATTTCGCCGAAGTAGCGCGCCGTATCGCCGACAAGATGGTGCGCCGTCATCCTCATGTGTTTGGCGAGGCGCAGGACAGCCGCGACGACAAGGCTACTCTGACCGCGCAATGGGAGCAGAACAAGGCGCAGGAGAGGCAGAAGCGTTCGGAGCATGGCGCTCTGGCGGGCATTCCTCTGGCGCTTCCTGCCCTGCTCCGCGCCAGCAAGCTGGCCTCCCGCGCGGCGCGTGTCGGGTTCGACTGGCCAGATGTCGGCGGGGTCGTCGCCAAGGTGCATGAGGAACTGGCCGAGGTCGAGGCGGAAATCGCGTCCGGTGACAGGACGGCTCTTCAGGATGAAGTGGGCGATCTGCTCTTTTCCGTCGCCAGTCTGGCCCGCAGGCTCGGTCTTGATCCGGAGGCCTGCCTACGTCAGGCCAACGGAAAGTTCACGCGGCGTTTCGAATCTGTGGAGAGCCTGCTGGCCCGGCAAGGTCTGACACCGGCGGAGTGCGATGTGGAAAAGCTCGACTCTGTCTGGAGCGAGGTGAAAAAGCAGGAAAAATCCTGACACATCATCAGGATTTTCTGGCGACGAAAATCCGTAGGGCCTCCGCCACTCTGGCCACCGGCTTCCGCCAGGCAATATCCGGTCTGTCCGCCGTTTCCTGCGCAAACAGCCGCACCTGTGGATACCAGAGATGACGGCCCTGCCGGTCCCAGTTACCCTCTGCCCAGCGCCAGTCGCCGCCAGACCGGTTCAGGAGCCACAGCGGCACACCCATCGCCCCGGCAAGATGGGCCACAGCAGTATCGACGGAAATCACCAGATCAAGGCTACTGACAGCGGCGGCGGTCACAGCCATGTCGCCGTGTTCCGGCAGGCGTTCAAAACCTGAAGGCGCGGTCCCTCGGTTCAGGGAAACCCACTGCACGCCATCAGTTTTCAGAATCGGTTCCAACAGGTCCAATGCAATCGAGCGTCGTCGATCGAAGCGGTAGCCCGGATTACCCGACCAGCACAGTCCGATGCGTGGCGGTTGTCTGTCCTGAGAAACCCGAGGCTGCGCGGCACAAAGATACGGCACTGTTTCCGGAGGCCGTCCTTCATCCAGAAGATGGGGCAGGCTCAGGAGGGATGCTTTCGCTACGACGGTTTTGTCGCTGGCCGACGTGACGAGCTTCAACCTGCCCCTCTCCTGAACATGCTGCCAGACGGGAAGCGTCAAGGACTGTTCGACCAGTCCCATCAGACCGTCCGGCACTAGCAGATGAACAGGCGCACGCTCAACCGCCATTGGCACAAAACGCAGGAACTGAATGTAATCACCCAGCCCCTGCTCGCCGCACAACAGAATCGGCTTTTCTGACGGACCACCATCCCAGTCAGGAAGATCAGGACGGGGAAGCGGCTGAAGCAGAAGACGTCGCGCCTCAAAATCCCACCAGCCTTCCACGAAACGGCCTTCCGCCAGTTCCACCGTGGCCAGATTGAAACGAGCTCTTGCCGCGTCCACCGTCCCCGCCGCGTTCCGCATGATCTGCCGGAACAGGTCCGCCGCTTCCTCACGACGTCCCAGATCATTCAGTAATGTCCCCTGATTGAGCAGGATACGGAGATCACCCGGTTTCAGCGCAATGGCTTTGGAAAAATCCTTTTCTGCTTCGGCAAGATGACCGAACGCCATGTGCACAAGCCCGAGATTGGTCAGTGTTTCGGCTGTAGGAGAACCAAGGGCGGATGCTTTTTCCAGTGCGATGCAGGCATCGTCCAGACGACCGAGTTCAAACAGTATGGCTCCGTGATTGGCCCAGACCGCAGGGTCAGTGGGATGGAGAGAGCAGAGTTCCGCGAACAGTATCTCGGCTGCGACATGATCGCCCGCAGCACCAAGGACTGTCGCTTCGTGCTGTCGCGTGATGACGTCATCAGTGGCCGCCAGCCGTGTGGCGCGTCGCGCCATGGCAAGCGCCTCGGCAGGATGACCATGGCGCGTCAGAAACTGTGACAGGACCAGCGGATATCCCGCCTCCAGAGGCCGCTGATCCAGCGCCATGCGGAGCGCGGCTTCCGCGTCGACAAGCAGGCCAGCCGCTTCACAAGCTTCTGACAGAGCCAGTTGGGCGGAAGGGTTGCTCGGGTCGGTCAGCACAGCGACCCGGAGAGCGCCCAGAGCAGCCTCGACATGACCAAGCCTGAGAAGCGCCAGTCCAAGTGTGACGTGAAATTCGGCGCGAGGATCGGTTCTGACCGCCAGCCCCGCATAGCCGACTGCCTGATCAAACCGGCCCTGTGTAAAGGCCGCTTTCGCCAGACCGTGCAGCAGAAGCGGATCGCCGGGATTCCGGGCCAGTCGGGCCTTCAGTTCATCGTAGGAAGCCGGGTCATGATCCTTCAACTGAGCCTCCACGAAACAGACGATTCCGCGTGTAGCAGATTTATCCATTCAGGAGGACTGTTCGCTGATCGGTGTCACACCTCGCAAGTCTCAGTTGATCTTGTTTTGGAATGAACAAACAGAATAAACGCGGAGTCACTGCGTCAGGGCTGCGCTCAACCCCAGTCTGGACTCCCGGTCCTGTTAAGAGATGAATGTGTGCGCCAACACCGGGCCAGCCACGAAGAGCAGACTGATCCCGCGAGTGAATAAAGGGATCACTTTGTTACTGCTTTAATTTTTCATGAAAACGCTGGGGCGAACGACGGGGATTGAACCCGCGACAACCGGTACCACAAACCGGCGCTCTACCAACTGAGCTACGTCCGCCACAGCGGGCCTGCTAATAGAGAATTGCGGGACATCCCGTCAATAGTAAATTTGCCGTTTTCTATCCCCGACCGATACGATCCCGCAGACGTGTCAGAGCCTGCTCCAGAATGATGGGTTTCTTGCAGAACGCAAACCGGACCAGATGAGAGGGAGCGCCGGGCAGACTGGCGTCATAGAATGCTGAGACAGGAATGACTGCCACACCAGCTTCAACCGTCATACGCCGACTCCATTCCAGATCGGTCTCCGATCCGGTCATCAATTCACCGACCCCACGAATATCCGCGGTCAGGAAGTAGGTTCCGTCACAGGGAAGCACGGAAAAGCCCATCTCCCTGAGACCGGATGCAAGGATGTCCCGCCGAACCTGCATGTCTGACGCCAGAGACTCAAAGTAGGCGGTGTCCTGATCCAGCCCGACGGCGACGGCACGTTGCAGATTGGGCGCTGTGGAAAAGGCGAGATTCTGGTGAGCTTTGGCAATGACGGCCGCCAGCGCCACAGGCGCGGTAATGTACCCCACCTTCCAGCCCGTCATTGAAAAGCTTTTCCCCGCGCTGCCGATCCGGATGCAGCGGTCACGCATTCCCGGCAGGGTCATCAGCGGAATATGACGCGCCCCGAAAGTCAGATGCTCGTAAACCTCATCGCACAACGCATAGACATCATGCCGTTCGACCAGTCCGGCGATGAACTGCAACTCATCCTCGGAAAAGACTTTTCCCACCGGATTCATCGGCGAATTCAGAATGATCGCCTTGGTGTTGGGGCCGAAGGCGGCTGCCAGTTCATCGCGGGGCAGGGACCATGCGGGGGGCGTCAGGCGCACCAGCTTCGGGACCGCACCCAGCAACCGGATCATGGGGAGATAGGTGTCATAGGCGGGCTCAATGACCACCACTTCATCACCGGGATTCAACAGGGCCGCGAGGGACGAGGCCAGCCCCTCCGTTGCGCCGGACGTCACGATCACCTCACGGGCCGGGTCGATCTGCAAGCCATAGAAACGGGCATTCGATCGTGCGACGGCTTCACGCAGTTCCGGCAGTCCTGTCAGAGGCGCATACTGGTTGCGGCCATCCAGAAGCGCCTGAGCCGCCACCTCTGTCAGATGGGCAGGGCCTTCCGTGTCAGGGAACCCCTGCCCCAGATTGATCGCGCCATGCTCTGAGGCCAATGCCGACATGACCGTAAAGATGGTCGTCGGCAACTGCGTCAACTGATGATTCAATGGCTTCACGATGCCCCCGGGCCTGACTGATGGAAAAGAGGGAGTGATCCCTGATCCCTGCTCCCTGCGACATCCGCCGCATCCCCCTGAGATGCGAGGAGACTGGAAATAAGCCCTGCGTTCGGGTCTTCGTCAACAATCCACGCCAGCCGGTCCGACGACGGGATTATTTCGCTGTCAACCCGATTGCCCGCAAGCCAAACCCGTGCAACTGTTCTGCCTGAACCGCAGTTCAATCGCTGCCGTTCGCATGCTAGAAATTTGGCCGTAACAGAGATTGGTGTGACGACAGGGACATGAAGAAGATCGAGGCCATCATCAAGCCATTCAAACTTGACGAGGTGAAGGACGCCCTTCACGAACTCGGTCTTCAAGGTATTACCGTGATCGAAGCGAAGGGTTTCGGACGCCAGAAAGGGCATACGGAACTCTATCGCGGCGCGGAATATATCGTTGATTTTCTTCCCAAGATGAAGATCGAAGTCGTCTGCCCCGATGATCTGGCGGAGCGGGCGGTAGAGGCGATCTCCAATGCGGCGCGAACCGGACGAATCGGCGATGGCAAGATTTTCATCATCCCTGTTGATGACGCCATCCGCATTCGCACCGGCGAACGGGGTGGAGACGCCATCTGAGCGGACAATCCTCAGGCGGGACGACTTTTCCGTCTTGCTAGGACGTCCGGCATAGGACACAAAAGTTTCGGTGCGGTATCGATCCGACCCTTCGCAGAATGGAACGACGAACCGCAAATCTGAAGGCCGCGATGGCGGCGCTAACAGGCAGATAGAGGCACTAATGGCGAAAAAAGAAACCGGTTCGACCAAGACGTCGTCGGAAGCAGTAGCCCGGGTTTTCGAGCTCATTAACGAAAACTCCGTCGAACTGGTCGACTTGCGCTTCACTGATCCGCGCGGAACGTGGCACCACACCACGCAGTACATCACGACGATCGAAGAAGACACCTTCACGGAAGGTTTCATGTTCGACGGTTCCTCCATCGGTGGCTGGAAAGCCATCAATGAGAGCGACATGGTGCTGCTGCCCGACCCGACGACAGCCGTCATGGACCCGTTCTCCGCAAAGCCGCAGCTGATCCTGATCTGCGATATCGTTGATCCGGCGACCGGCCAGCTTTACAACCGTGACCCGCGCTCCACCGCCAAGCGCGCCGAACAGTATCTCCAGTCCACCGGCCTCGGTGACACGGCTTTCTTCGGCCCGGAAGCAGAGTTCTTCATCTTCGACAACGTCCAGTTCGGCACGGGTCCGAACTACGGCAAGTATCAGCTCGACAGCATCGAAGGCCCCGGCGCATCCCTGAAGGAATATCCCGAGGGCAATCTGGGTCACCGTCCGGGTGTGAAGGGTGGTTACTTCCCCTGCGCTCCTGTCGACAGCGAGAACGATCTCCGCGCTGAAATGCTGACGACGATGGGCGAGATGGGCCTGCCGATCGAAAAGCATCACCACGAAGTCGCGCAGTCCCAGCACGAGCTTGGCACCAAGTTCGACACGCTGGTCCGCTCGGCCGACTTCATGCAGATCTACAAATACTGTATCCACAACGTCGCCGTCTCCTACGGCAAGACGGCAACCTTCATGCCGAAGCCGATCTACGGCGACAACGGCTCGGGCATGCACGTTCACCAGTCGATCTGGAAAGCCGGCAAGCCGACCTTCGCTGGCAACGGCTATGCCGACCTGTCCGACACGGCGCTCTACTACATTGGCGGCATCATCAAGCACGCCAAGGCGCTGAACGCGTTCACCAACCCGTCCACCAACTCCTACAAGCGTCTGATCCCGGGCTTCGAAGCTCCGGTTCTGCTGGCTTACTCCGCCCGCAACCGTTCCGCTTCCTGCCGTATCCCGTATGCGACAAGCCCGAAGGCAAAGCGCGTCGAGGTTCGCTTCCCGGATCCGACCGCCAACCCGTATCTGGCGTTCTCCGCCATGCTGATGGCTGGTCTGGACGGCATCAAGAACAAGATCCACCCGGGCGACGCCATGGACAAGGATCTGTACGATCTGCCTCCGGAAGAGCTGAAGCAGATTCCGACGGTTGCCGGTTCGCTGCGTGAAGCCCTCCAGTCTCTGGAAGCGGATTACGACTTCCTGCTGGCAGGCGGCGTCTTCACGAAAGACCAGATTGACAGCTACATCGAGCTGAAGTGGAAAGACGTGTATCGCTTCGAGCACACACCTCACCCGGTTGAGTTCGAGATGTACTACTCCGTCTGATCCTTTCGGACAGAGTTGGACTTTCAAGGAACGCGGCCTTAACAGGCCGCGTTTTTTGTTGGGCGATGTTTCCAGATCAGAGTGTATTCATCCACTCCAATCTGACGACACACCGAACGGGATTTTCAGTATAGACTCAGGCCTTTGCCGTGAGATCAGCGCTGGGATTTACGGTCGTGCTTGTGAGAAATACCCGCCAGACCTCATGACGACATCATTACAGGACGTCACTTTTCATCTAACGCATTCGCCTGATACTGTCGGGCGACGGCCCTCTGCTTCATCTGTCAACGATGAGGCGCGCATAAAGCAAAGCAGACCCGCTGACTGGCAGAAAGTCAGAGCCACTCTCCAAAAATCACAGGAATTTTGACGAGGCAACGCCATGCTTCCACAGAGAGTTTTTACAAATGCTCTGTGGAAGTGCTGTCTGAAACGACGCTACGGCCTCTTGCGGGCCTCAGTTCCGCTCAGAGCCCGTCGCATATCCGCTGCCACGCGGATCGACCCAGCCGAAGCAGTGACTGCTGCCGCCTGGCAGACCATTACGACATGAAATCGCATTGGCGCGACCATTAGCCGTAGCAGCCCTGATATCCCCCGTCAGCGCTCCGGATAGCGCAGCCCCGGCAGCGTCAGCGGCGTCTGCCTGCCCCGAAGCTGTAGCGGCCGCGAGAAACTCACCATCCCGATGAGCAATGCCGGCGGGCAGGATCGGACGGGGACGATGGGCCGCAGAAGCCCCCAGCACGATGCCGGTGGAGCCCGCGACGCGGCCTGTGCCAAACAGGTTGTTCATCGAAACAGCACAGGCGACAGCCTCACCTTTCCTGTCCACAACCGCAAAGGATGTCGAGGCAGGAAGATTCGGCAGGCTGCTTCCACCCGGCATCCTGCCGGAATCAAGCAATGCCTGAGCATGCGCGCTCAGAGCCGCCACGGAAGCACGCCCCTCCGTCGTGCGCCAGCCCGCGACAGCCCGCGCTCCCGCGTCACCCGCAGCCTGACCGCTTTCGGAAGCTTTCCAGGCAGCGGCCATACCATAGCCTCCGTCTGCGGGAGGCGGCACGAAGGATACCGTCACATTACCGACGGAGGCGGTCAGAGGCATCGTCTCAATGGGAACCGCGCCTCGCAGCCCGACCATGGTCAGACCAGCGCCGGTTGTTTCATTCGACGCCACCAGAACCTGAGCCAGAGCGCCGGTATAAAGATCACCGGAACCAGCGGACCTGATCCGCTCAAGCGTGCCGGTCAGATAGCGCTGACTGAAGATGTCGCCAGCCTTCAGCACAGTTCCGTCAGAGCGTCCGAAGATTTTTCGAGCCCCCTCGTCAGCCAGAAGGGGCGCCTGCACGGTGGCGAGATCAGCAGCCAACTGAGAACCCACCTCGATCCCGCTTCGCGCCAGCGTGATGGCCGGCTGCGTCGTCTCGGCAAAATCCACACTCCCGTAACGCAACTGCATCAGGAACAGGCCGCGCGCCAGCATGGGGATCGAAGCCGGACGATCGGCACGGCTGCTTCTGGCCCCCGAAACCGGGTCAGCCGGAGCATCGCCTGTCGGCATGAACAGAAAAGCCCGTCCAGCGCCACGATCCTCGGGACGCCACGCCACACAGGCGCCGCCAGAGCCGAGCGAAGCCCGCGACGGCAGGGTCACCGACAGGGCCAGTCCCAGCGCGGCAGCGGCATCCGCCGCGTTACCGCCTCTCTGCAGAACCGTCATCGCGGCGAGGGCGGCGTGCGGCTCGTCAGCGACGACACTCCCCACATACCCCGTCAACATCTTGGTGCCGGAGCCATACAGGGAAAGAACCGGGTGTTCGTCTGGCGTGCTCTGGGACGGTGTTCCGAACATCCATGAACAGCCGGACATCATGCCACTCATGGCCAGAAGAAGGCCGACACGCCGGACAACCGCCACTTTCCGGCCAGCGCCTTTCAGGACAGGCGTCTCGCCGCACGAAACAGAACGAAAGCTTACGGGACGTTCACGCACGCGAGAGACACTCCATCTTTGCAGTTGGCCGGTTTGACCGCTGGACTGTCCGGCACCTTAAACGGAGACGGACATGGCCCTGTGACTTGGTTAGCTTTCTTCCCGCAATGCGGCAACGGGGCAACACGCGGTTTTCCCAACTCCGGGACACGCCGCCATCCGGAAACAGGGCGTGTGGCTCACTTCGATACGAAAGAAGCCGTCACACCGTGCTCACGGTTATAGGCAACCTGCGTGTGATTGAGCTGGAACCCGACCTCGAAGCGGTACTCATTCTCTATTGTCGTGGGCTTGATCGGAAGGTCGACGGTTACAAGGCGTGTATCGACAGCAACGGCGTCCTGTCCGGCCGGGAAAGTGACCTTCTGCTCGAAAATATGCTTCCCGACGATCTTGTCATTATGCACCACGGCCACGAACCACGGCAGGGTAACCGTGTCGCCGGGAGCGGCCGGGCCTCTGCGCACCACCATATGCACACCGACGCGGGTTCTCAGATCCTTGCGTCCCTGCGCCATGCAGTCACCGCCGAGGCTGCTGAGACTCGCATGCGTCACCAGATGGTCGAATGACGGCCCCTTGGCGGAGTAGTTATAATAATCCGCCACTTCCGAAGGGATATGCATCTGCGGGCAACTCGGAGCAAAGACGTTGTCATCAGTCTCCGCACAGCCAGTCAGCGCCAGCGGCAGCATCAGCGCGGCAAATCCGGAGAGACCCCACTTCATGAACCATGCGCGACTCGATAGATGATCATGCGCCGCGCGCGAACGGGAAAAATGCAGAAACACAAGCGGAGACCGGGCCATGCGACAATCCAGACTGACAAGTTACACGACCTGACGCCGCACGCCCTCCTCACATGGAGGCGTCATGCAGCGGGCACAGATCACGGCGCGAGTATCGACCAGAAATGCGTCCACGAAAACCGGGCTGGCCTCGAATCCCACACAAAAAAATAAACAATCACACACCATATGGGGCAACTGGCGGGTTTTGTGTCATAAGGGAACAGCAGCTCTTTATCACGATACGGCTTGCGCGATCCGTCTGTCTTGCGTAGGGCGAGGCAAAACCTATCCTGTGGCCAGCCGGTGCTTCTGCCGGCCGCCCCGTAATGTCGCCTGCCGAATGTTTGGGGAACACCATGCCCGACCAGTCCACCCTCTCCCTGAAACCTGTCGAAACGCAGGACCAGACACGCGCCCTTAAAGTGCTTCTGGCCGGTCCCCGCGGGTTCTGCGCCGGTGTCGACCGCGCCATTCGCGTAGTGGAAGAAGCCATCCGGGCTTACGGCGCTCCGGTCTATGTCCGCCATGAAATCGTCCATAACCGGACCGTGGTTGAAGAGCTGGAGGAAAAAGGCGCGATCTTCGTCGAGGAACTCGACGAAGTGCCTGCGGACGGTCACGTGGTCTTCTCGGCGCATGGCGTGCCCAAGACGGTTCCGGCTGAAGCCGAACGTCGCAACCTGCTCTATCTTGATGCGACCTGCCCGCTGGTGTCGAAGGTACATCGCGAAGCCGAACGTCACTACGCCAATGGCGGTCCGGACAGCCGTCACATCCTGATGATCGGCCACGCGGGACACCCCGAGGTCATCGGCACGATGGGTCAGCTCCCCCCCGGCGCGGTAACGCTCATCAATGACGCGGAAGAAGCCCGGACGGTGCAGCCCGCGGACCCGACCCGCCTCGCCTTCATCACGCAGACCACGCTCTCGGTCGATGATACGGCTGAAATCGTGGACATCCTGCGCGACAGGTTCCCCCTCATCGAGGGACCGAAGCGCGAAGACATCTGCTACGCCACGACCAACCGTCAGGAAGCGGTGAAGGCCATCGCGCCCGAGTGCGATCTGGTCATCGTCATTGGCTCGCCCAACTCTTCCAACTCACAGCGTCTGCGTGAAGTGGCCGAGCGGTCCGGCACCAAGCGCGCCCTGCTCGTCCCCAAGCTGGCGGCGCTCGACTGGTCCGTGCTGGAAGGCGTGAAGACGCTCGGCATCACGGCCGGTGCTTCCGCGCCGGAAGCCCTCGTGCAGGAAATGGTCAACGAGCTTGCCAAGCGCTACACGCTCCAGATCGACGAGCGCACCGTGAAGGAAGAAAACGTCACCTTCCGCCTTCCCGCGCCGCTCGGCTGATTCTGAAGAGACTCATGGCCGTCTATACAGAAATCACCGACGAGGAGCTTTCCGCCTTTCTCGTCGGCTACGACATCGGGCATCTGACTGCCTTTCGCGGCATTGCGGAGGGTGTTGAAAACAGCAACTTCCTTCTGCGTACCGAAAAAGACGGTCAGGAATCCGACTACATCCTTACGCTTTACGAAAAGCGCGTGAATCCGGATGACCTGCCGTGGTTCCTCGGCTTCATGCGTCATCTGGCGACCGAGGGCGTCTCCTGTCCCCTGCCCGTCTGCGGACGGGATGGTGAAGCGCTCCGCACGCTTGCGGGTCGCCCCGCCGCGATCACGACGTTCCTCTCCGGTGTCTGGCCGCGCCATATTCACAACGAACACTGTCAGCCGCTTGGCGAAGCGCTCGCGCGGCTGCATGTCGCAGGTGGCAGCTATCTGCCCGTCCGCGCCAACAGCCTCGGCCCTGACGCATGGCGACCGCTTCTGCAGGATGCCGCGCAGTCAGACCGCCAGACCGACGAGACGAAGCGCCTTATCGCGGAGCTTGACCTCGCTCTGGATCGCATCCTCCCGGATTGGCCCGACGCTGACAGGCAGGCCGACCTGCCGCGTGGACAGATTCACGCCGACCTGTTTCCCGACAACGTGTTCTTTCTGGACCACAAGGTTTCCGGCCTGATCGACTTCTACTTCGCCTGCACGGATTTCCTCGCCTACGATGTCGCCATCTGCCTGAACGCATGGTGCTTCAGCGAGGACGGCGCATTCAACGCGACGTTCGCCCGGCAGATGATCGCCGGTTATGAAACGGTCCGGCCTCTTACTTCCGCCGAACGGGAAGCCCTTCCGGTGCTCTGCGCGGGCGCCGCCATGCGGTTCGCCCTGACCCGTCTGTATGACTGGATCAACACCCCGCCAGACGCGATGGTTACACGCAAGAACCCGATGGATTATGTCCACCGTCTCCGGTTTCATCTCGCTGCGGACAACAGCGGGGCTTACGGTGTCTGACACACAGGACACGCCTGAAACCGCTCAGGATGACGATGCTGTCGTCATGATCTGGACAGATGGCGGTTGTCGCCCCAATCCCGGCCCCGGCGGCTGGGGCGTGCTGCTGCGTTACAAGGGACATGAACGCGAACTGTCGGGCGGCGAGCCGGAGACCACCAATAACCGCATGGAACTGACTGCCGCCGCCGAGGCGCTGGAAGCCATGAAACGACCGTGCAGGATCGCTCTGCACACTGACAGCGAATATGTCAGAAACGGCATCACGCGCTGGCATACGGGCTGGGTGCGCCGCAACTGGCGCAATGCCGCGGGTGATCCGGTCAAGAACATGGATCTGTGGCGACGCCTGCTTGATGCCGCAAAGCCTCATGATGTCTCATGGCACTGGGTCAAGGGACACTCCGGCGTGCCGGAAAATGAACGTGTGGATCAACTGGCGACGGAAGCACGCGTCGCGATTGAAAAAGCCTAACCAGTTCTACAGGCCGTGCCCGGAAGCGCGGTCAGCAAACTTGCCGTAAGCTGCCCGAAGTGACAGTCTGGCCTTTTGGTTTTTCTGGTGAGTTTTCCAATGTCA
Source organism: Acetobacter sp. (assembly GCF_022483985.1). NCBI lineage: Bacteria > Pseudomonadati > Pseudomonadota > Alphaproteobacteria > Acetobacterales > Acetobacteraceae > Acetobacter > Acetobacter sp. Next base: position 2,087,941 of record NZ_JAKVME010000001.1, read on the forward strand.
ATCCGCTTCCATACCCCGTCTGCCCTCGTCCTTCTCGCTGGCCTATCTCTGGTTAGCCTGTCTCTGGCGCCTGTCGCGATGGCGGCAGAGACACCTGAGGCCCCCTGTGAAACCGATCTCTGCCGCTCCGTGCGTCAGTCATGGTCCTCGGTCAAACACGACACCACCGATGCCGCCCAGTGGACAAAAAAGGAAACCGTGAAGGGCTGGGACGCCACAAAGAACGGCGCGACAAAAGCTGCTAAATGGACAGGCAAGACAAGTAAAAAAGGCTGGAACGCCACCAAGAACGGCACTGAAAAAGCCGCTCACGACACGGCGAACTGGACGAAAAAGACCGCGCACGACATCGCACAGTAATCGCCTGAAGCTCCTGCAAGCTGATAAGAGTCTTCTGAAAAGACGCCGATCGAAAGACAGCCTATTTTCGATCGGCGTCTCCAGTTCTGTTAATTGATGATCTTCATCTGGATTGAAGCTGAGCGTTCCACGACATTGATGGCGACCTCGTCACCCGCGCGCACAATCCTGACAGTGAGCCATTCCCCTCCGACGGCAAGATTGAAAAGCTGGAGGGAGTGAATTGCCTCGGGCAGAACCGGCCGGACGAATTCGACTGCGACATTATCGGGGTCGTAGCGTAGGCCCATGACGGCCTGCACGAGTGCTGGAAGCGTGGCTGCCGCCCATGCCTGAGGCGAGCAGGCCACAGGATAACGAACCGGCCCTTCCGCCTGACTACGTGTGAATCCGCAGAAAAGCTCAGGCAAACGGCGAAGGTCGGTGTGAAGCGCCGCATCGCTCAGGCCGGAGAAGATAAGCGCTGCTTCCTTTCTCAGACCATGTTTGACAAATCCCATGGCAATCAGGGCGTTGTCATGCGGCCATACGGAACCATTGTGATAGGCCATCGGGTTGTAGCGGGCTTCTCCCTCGGGGATGGTCCTGATTCCCCAGCCCGAAAATGATTTCCGGTTCATCAGGTTATGCACGACCTTATCCAGCCGCTCACCCGGCACCATGTCGGTCAGCAACACATGCCCCGCGTTTGAAGACCGCACGACGCACTGTTTCTTTTTTCCATCCAGAGCGATGACATATGTGCCGATCTCATCGTTCCAGAATTTCAGGTTGAACGAGACTCTCAGGGCATCGGCTTTCGCGTCCTGATGGGCCGCATAGGCGGTCTGTCCAAGCCTGCGTCCGATAACAGCCGCCGCACGCCGCGCCGCGTACACATAGGCCTGCACTTCACACAGCGCGATCGGCCCTTCGGCCAGAGAACCGTCGGCGTGGAAAATGCTGTCGTGGCTGTCTTTCCATCCCTGATTGGCCAGTCCGTCCTTGTTTTTACGGCCATATTCCACAAAGCCATCTCCATCGCGGTCACCAAACCGCTCTATCCAGTCAATGGCCCGCGTAATATGCGGCCAGAGATGGCTGAGCGTTCCGACATCGCCCGTGCGATCGAGATAGGCTCCCGCGAGCATGACAAACAACGGCGTGGAATCAATCGAACCATAGTAGCGCCTGAAAGGCACTTCCCTGAGTTCAGCCATTTCGCCCAGCCGCACCTCATGCAGGATTTTACCCGGTTCCGCATCGGCCAGCGGGTCTTCATGATCCGCCTGATTGACGGCGAGATACTGAAGAACACCCTTCGCGATCAGAGGATCGAGCCATAGGGTCTGTAATGCCGTGATCAGGGCATCCCGCCCGAAAACCGTGCTGTACCAAGGGATGCCAGCATAAGGATAAGGCCCGGTCTTCTTTTCCGTCAGCAGCATGTAGATGTCGCAGATGGACCGCCGGATCGCCTCATTGAAAGCTTCGTTCGAGGTGGCGATGGCGGACGCACGGGACGACGCTGTCCTCAGAGCCCGTCGCGCCGCGACAGCAGCCGACAGGAAAGTCCGTGCCGGGGGCTGGGCGCTTTGCTCTCTCTCTGCGGGGTCACACTGCACCTCCAGATGGATAAGCGCCTTTTCTCCGGGTTTGATCGAAAAGCTGAATGTCGCCCGGTCTGTCGAGAGTGTTTTCGGCTGGGGACAGAACCGCAGCCGTGTCGTCCGCGTGCGGTCATCGAGCCCTTTATAGGAGAGTGTGACCGTGTCGTTGTCTATGACGGGCTCAAGAGTCTCTCCCCGTCTGGCACGCTTCATGCCCCTTGCCTCGAAAAGATCCGCGAAATCGGCAAAGAACCGCATATCACAGACGATTTCATGAGGACTTGTATCAAAATTGCGTATTTCGATCCGTTCGTAACACGCTCCGTTCCACAGAAAGCGCGACCGCAGCACATGCAGAAGGTCGTGCTGAAGGCGCGCCCCATCACGCAGTGAGAGGTTTTCGTTCGTCAAATTGACTGACATCATAATGTTGTTTTCACGAACAACAGAAGAAAGCAGAATGGGCCTCTGATCTTCCAGACGGAATGTCAGACCGGACAGATAGCGCGTGTCACGATAATACAATCCGTCCGCGATATCCTGCCCCCATAGGATATCACCGGTCTGATCAAAAACGCCGAAAAGATCACCATTTTTCAGGCAGTGCAGCCGACGGCTCGACAGGATCGCACTGGCCATCGAGCTCAGATCATCGGAAAGGAGCGCTGTGTCCAACGGCTCGTCGACAGACGTATCAGTATGATCGGCAGGACCAGTAGGCTGGGCATCCATGAAAACATACTCCATTCTGTGTCTGGCAGGACAGCAGCAAAGGAAAAATGTATCAGCTCTCGCAGAAGGGCCGCTTTTCCGCCTTCTGATGCCTAACGCAGCATGTACGGGATGGTCGCCTCAAAGGAAGAAAAACTTCCTTACGAATGAGTTATCTTCGTTGTGGCCTCTCAGAACCTGGGCGGCACGACCATGGCCTGTCGCACCATGTGCACGGGGTTCGCACGGTAGGCGGCCAGTGAACGTCCTCCCGCCTCTCCGCCAAGGAAAGGCGGACGGCTGACCGGAGCCGCATACCCTCCTGCCGGACCAGCAGAAACAGGCATAGCGGCCGCGTTTCCACCGCCGCCGCCCATTGACGCCATGGTCGCCGCGGCACCCCGGCTGGTCACATAAGGTGTGGTCGGCTGTGTAGAAGGAGCCAGCGGCGCCGTATGATGCGGTATCATCATGGCTGATGATGTCGGATGCACTGGCCACATGCCTGTGCCTGTGCCTGTGCCTGTGCCTGTGCCTGACGGCATCGCCCAGGATTCCAGCACTTTCCACTGATAGGCGGAGCCGATATTGGGCGTGAAAGAGTGATAGGCCGCAGCCGCTCTGGGCCAGCTTCCCGTGCGGCCAAACAAATCAACCAGAAAACGTGCCGCAAACAGGGCGTTTGTGGACGGATCGAACGCCGCTTCCAGTGACGGGAAAGCATCGGCGTGCTGCTGGAGATTGACCTGCATGCAACCCACATCAATCGAGCGGATGCCCTGCGCCTGAAAAGCGCGAACCGCGTCTATCGCCTGCCGCTTGTTGTCATAGACATAGCCCTTGCCCTGTGCGTTGACAGTCCACGGCCATGGAACAAGCTCGCCATTGACATGCCGGCCACTCTCGACACGCCCCATCGCGACGAGGAACTGATCGGGAATCCGGGTGCTCCGCTCCGCCATCAAGATCGCATTTGTGCACAGACGCGCATCGCCTGGCTCAATATTGCCTGTCGGTTGAGGCTGAAATTGAGCCCCCATCATCATGGGCGCCCTGTCCGGCGTGGTCACGCCAGGTGGAGGCGGTTCACCGGTGGAAGCCGCAAAAGGCGACGGTGATCGCGCTGCCGACCAGAATGGCTGGGCGTTGTTCCCTCCTGACGCGAGAGGCGGATGCGCAGCCCATGACATGGCCGGAAGCTGGGACTCTGCCCATGCCCCCGAAACCGGACCTGACACGCATCCGATCACAAGAAAAAGAAAACGCCGCATTCGAACAGAATGCGGCGTTTTTCCTAATCAACCGTTAGCAGCGTCTCAAGCGACGTTCAGAGCCTTCTGTAGGCGGGCGTCGATCGCATCGAGGAACGGCTGCGTATCGAGCCATTTTGCACCTTTTCCGACCAGCAGAGCCAGATCCTTGGTCATCTCACCCGCTTCAACCGCCTCGACGCAAACGCGTTCAAGGGTCTCGGCGAACTTCACCACTTCCGGCGTTTCGTCGAAACGACCGCGATAGGCGAGACCGCGCGTCCATGCGTAGATCGACGCAATCGGATTCGTGCTTGTCGGACGACCCTTCTGGTGCTCGCGATAGTGACGCGTCACGGTGCCGTGTGCGGCTTCCGACTCAACGATGGTGCCCGTCGGATCAAGCAGAACGGATGTCATCAGGCCGAGGCTGCCGAAGCCCTGCGCCACGATGTCGCTTTCGACATCGCCGTCATAGTTCTTGCAGGCCCACACATAGCCACCTTCCCACTTCAGGGCGGAAGCCACCATGTCGTCGATCAGACGGTGTTCGTAGGTGATGCCCAGCTTTTCGAAATCGGCCTTGAATTCCTTGTCGTAAATCTCCTGGAACACGTCCTTGAACATGCCGTCATAGGCCTTGAGGATCGTGTTCTTGGTCGAGAGGTAGACAGGGAACTTGCGGTCACGGCCATAGCTCAGGGACGCGCGGGCGAAACCTTCGATCGACGCACGGGTATTATGCATGCCCAGCGCAACGCCCGGTCCCTTGAAGTCGTGCACTTCAAGCTCAAGCGGCTCGCCGCCATCGGCAGGTACATAGTTCAACGTCACCTTGCCGGGGCCGGGAATCTTCGTCTCGGCGGCGCGGTAGATATCACCGTAAGCATGACGCCCGATCACGATCGGCTTGCTCCAGTGCGGCACGAGGCGCGGCACGTTCGAGCAGATGATCGGTTCACGGAAGATGGTGCCGTCGAGGATGTTGCGGATCGTGCCGTTCGGCGAGCGCCACATCTTCTTGAGACCAAACTCTTCGACGCGCGCCTCGTCAGGCGTGATGGTCGCACATTTTACGCCGACACGGTGCTTCTTGATGGCCTCGGCGGCTTCGACCGTGACCTTGTCATCCGTCTTGTCGCGGTTCTCGATCCCGAGGTCATAATATTTCAGGTCAATGTCGAGATAGGGCAGGATCAGGCGCTCCTTGATGAAGTGCCAGATGATGCGTGTCATCTCGTCGCCATCGAGTTCTACGACCGGATTCTTGACCTTTATTTTCGCCATAGGACGTCTATTTCCTTTGATATCGTCACGCTTCAAGCCGTATTGACGGCGCTGAACAGGTTTTCGGCCTAACACGCTCATTGATGACGCCCAACGGGCGAACAGGGCTTTTTCACTCACATTTGCGATAGGCGTCATACATGTGACGCATGAACTGGGTTTTCCGGTTTCACTCTCGCGTGAGGAACCCGTCGGACAGGATGGAGGCTGCCCCAATAGCGATTGATCAGAAAAACGCCCGCGTGTTGCCACTGGCAACAGCCTGCTGCACGCACATGTAACGTCCGTTCGGGGTCGCGCCGTACCAGAAGCTTCCGGGCATGTGATACACATGCGTCTGCTGGTTCACCCACACTTTAACGCATGACTGCGAGTCAGTGGCCTGTTCGACACTACGGGAAACAGGGTGGGAAACAGGGCGCTGGCTTGAGATGTGCTGAATAGCGCTGTGCGGCCGGTCAGAGCGTGTGGTCTGGCTGTCGGCGGAAGCTGCACCTGTCACACAGGTCATGATGCACAGAGAGACGAGACAGCGCTTCATAATATCTTTCCAGCTTTGATTCATGATTGAATAAATCATGTAAAACCGAAAATGATCTGGCCAGTCACGCCCGCGTTAGATTGAATGATAAATTTGTGTTCTCACATTCTGATGACTACAGAAATTTCCAACAGTCACAAACAGAAGGAAAACGAAAAACATTTTCCGTCTTTTTGATGGCAAGGCTTACGCCGTTCCTGCGTCTGTTCTCGCAGTTGGCCATGACTGTCAGCACAAACTGTTTTTTCAGGACAGGTTGGAACTGGAACAACAAGCAGCTCGCTTTGTAAAAATCATGCGTCGTCATCCGTTGAGAATGACGACGCCAGAATGTTCAGACACGCATACGTAAGTTACGGCAACACCACCCTTACGCCTTTACCCGTTTGAAATGCCCGAATGTCGCGGTATCGCGGGTACCTTCAGGCCGTTTCAGTTCGCCCCGTTCGACCTTCCCGACCAGATAGCGATAGGTCTGAAGCGCCTGTGCCCACATGTGATCGCCGATCATCATCGTTTCATAGGACGCGCCTTCCTTGTCGAATGCGGCAAGCGGCTTGATCTCGGTATGATAATCACATGCATAGAAGAGCGGAAAGGAGTAGCGCTCCTCGCTGACTTTACGAACCCGATGTGCCGTTGCAACGAACTCGCCAGCCGTCATCACTTCCAGCATGTCACCGATATTGACGACAAAAGCGCCCGGAATGGGTGGCGCGTCGATCCAGTCGCCATTGCCGTTCATGACTTCCAAACCCGGCGCATCGGCAAGAAGGATGGTGAAGCACTCGTAGTCCGTATGCGCGCCGATACCGGGGACGTCGTGGGCCTCGCCATCATAGGGATAATGGATCATGCGCAGCTTGGACGGTGGGAAATTGGCCTTGTCGTCGAACGCATCTTCCGGCAGGCCAAGCGCCAGCGCGAAACCACGGAACAGGGTCCGGCCAAGATCGAAGACTGCACGGTAATAGGCCTCTGCCCGTTCCCGGAAATGCGGGACGGTCGGCCAGTTATTCGGACCAAGCAGCGGTGTGCCCGCCTTGACCAGCGGATTGTCCGCCGGAACTTCATAACCGATGTCGAAGGCTTCCTTGTGGTCGGGACGGTCGCCGCCATACATCTCCTCACCTTCCGGGACAAAGCCCTTATGTGTGGCGGATGTGCCGATATAGTATTTCATCTTCTCGTCGAAAGACTCGGAGAAAAAATCCTTTGCAGCGGACCGGACACCGGCGATCAGATCCCCGCTGACCTTATGGCCCTCGATATAGAGAAACCCAACCTTGCGGGCGGCATCGCCCAGTTCTCTGGCGACCGCCTCACGATCCGCCAGAGAGTCGGAATACAGTCCAGCGATATTGACGCACGGAATGGATGTGAATGTTTCTGTGGCTGTCATGATTTATCAGTCTCAGCTTGTCCAGAGGGCGAACCGACGCTGCTGTTCAGCGGCGATCCAGCGATTGAGATCCCAGAGATCCGCCACGGGGGCGTTGGTGAAGGGCAGCGTGTGAAGATAGCCATCCGGCCCGAATTCCGGCGTCATGGTGGTAACGGTGTAACCGCGTCGTTTCTGTGCTTCCCAGACAGACTGCCAGAACTTCTGATGGAACGAGAGCGCGGCGGCATATTCAGGAGCACCGGGATGCGTAGCCTGCGGTCCCTGATCGTAGCCGACACGGGCCTGAAGATGATGCACCCTTTCGATGAAAGGCGTGAAATCATCACAAGGATCGTCAAGAAGACGCTCACATACGACAATCCAGTGGCTGATGTCGGCGGTGAACACAGCATCGGGACACTGACGCAGCACATCAAGAGTCATCCACGGTGAAGACAGGATGCGCGCACGATGCGTTTCAAAAGAACAGGTAAATCCCGCTTCTTTTCCCAGTTCATGAGCCTTGTTGATGAACTCGGCCTGCTGGCTGGCGCACCAGCGGTCATTACCACCCAGCACATTGACGAAGCGTGGCGCCATGACGGCGGCTCTGTCGAGGCATCCCCGAAAATCTTCGAGGTGATCGGCGACTGTTGCGGACTGCCGTGGGATGACACCGCCCCCGGTCAGGGCGATGGCGATGTAAGGGACACCCTCCCCTTGCAGGACAGCCGCCTTCTCCGTGGCTTCATGGGCGGTCTGGGGGATGCGTGCCTCCAGACCGGTGAACCCGGCTTCACGCGTTTCCGGGATAATCGTTCCCCAGTCCCGCGTGTCGCCCCAGAGTGTTCTGAACAGTTCCAGTTTCATGAAACGATCTTCAGAAATTGTAGCGCAGATCACAGCCCACCCAGCGGGGTGTCTGGAGATACTGCACGCGGCTGTTATCACTCCCGGTGTAAGAGTAGGTGTTGCCGTGCTTGTTCAGCATATTGTCGACATAGACAGCCGCCGTCCATTTTCCGGTCTTTGGGCCGACCTCAAACCGCATACCCATCGAGCTGATCTTGCTGGTCTGGCCATTCGGATCACCAAGGGCGACAAGCATGTTGTCTTTCCACGTGTAGTTGACCTGCACGGTCGCCCGATAATCACGGGTGACATCAAGACCATAACGGGCATAGGCGCTCCAGGAGAACCGGGGCGCAAATGGCAGGGCCGAATGGGCATCAACATTCGAGAGAAGCGGCAGACCGGCGATATTGTTGACCGAAGAGATTGACCGGCCATCAAGATAGGCGAACGAACCGTTCAGATCGAGGTTGGGGACCAGATTGTGAAGGGTTCCGCTCAGTTCGCCACCGCGCGTTCTTGCCCGAGGGATCGGGCCAAGGCTGAGCGACGTGATATTGCCCGGCATCTCGGCCACGAACAGTGTCTGGCGGTTGTGATATTCATAGTCGAAGAGCGAGCCTTCCAGAATGACCTTGTCATGGAACAGGCTTGTCTTAGCGCCCACTTCATAAGCGATCAGGTTCTCGGGACGGACGTAATCCAGCGCGCTCGGAGAACTGACCGGTCCGGCGAAGTAGGAGCCTGCCTTGTAGCCGTTCGAAATCGTGCCATAGACGAGCGTGCCCGGTACGATTGTGTAACGAAGCCCGACCTTGCCGGTCCAGCGTTCATAGGTGTGATTGGAATTCATATAGCTCAGGTTGGAGCCGGGAACGCCTGTCAGGGCGCCTCCGTCATCACGGGTGCCGCCATGGAAGCCACGTTCGTCATAGGACAGACGACCTCCGGCGATGAAGTCCAGCCCCTTGACGATATTGGTGACCGTATTGACGTAGAGGCCCGTGGACACGTTCTGCTGCACGAAGCGGTCCGTCAGAGTGCCGTTCGGGTTGTCCAGCAGGAAGGAACGGTAACTGGTATAGGCACCGTCGATCTTGTCATATGATTCATACACGCCGACAGTCAGGTGCAGACGGTTGGCGATCGTTGTCCGCAAATGCATGTCGTGCGACTGGACGATATAGGTATCATTCCAGTGATAATCACCAACATTCACAGATTGACCGTCATAGTTGTCATAATTGCTACGACGGTAGAAATCGATGCCCGTGGCTGAGGTGAACGTGCCCCAGTCGAACCGGTGCGTGAAATTGAGGCCCACACCGCCGCCATTTTCATTGCGGGAAGCGCGGTTGGTGCCGACATTCACCGCATTGTTCCGGGCATTCGGCCCCACACCATAGGTGCCGACCGGCACGTTGTTCATCTGGTCCACGTCAACATCCTGCGGTGAAACAGGCGTTCCCTTGTCGCGGACATAATGGATGTTCAGAAGAAGCGAGGAACGGTCACTGATATCAAAGCGGGTCAGGTTCCGCAGACCGAGCAAATCCTGCGAGCCATAGCGCTTGTTGGTGTTGATATCGTGCTGCCAGCCGTCACCCTTGATATAGCTGAAGGAGAAGCGGTTGAAGATGCGATCCGTGATGGGAACATTGATTGCGCCCTTCCCGGTATTGGTGTTGTAACTGCTGTAACCCCAGTTGATATATCCGCCGAACTTGCTTGATGGTTTGATGGACTCGACGTTGATGGAGCCGCCCGTTGTGCTGCGGCCATACTCGAAACCCTGCGGCCCCTTTTCAACGCTGACCGTCTGCACGTCATACATCTGTCCGTTGTAGAGAACAGAATAAGGGGCGAAAACGCCATCCTGATAGATGCCGATTCCACCCATATTGTTGCCGATATAGTCATCCAGACCGATACCGCGGATCGAGAAGATCGGCGTGCTGCCGGAGACGGCGTTCACCGCCGTTACACCGGGGACGAACGCCGCGATTTCCTTCGGACTGACAATATGAAACTGTTCGAGCTCACGGCCGCTCAACGTATTCACGGTGTTGGCCATCTGATGAAAACGCCGCGTACGGGAACTGGTGACCGTAATCGCTTCGGGGTCAACTTTCGCTGCAACGCGTGTTCTTGCAGCTTTTTTCACAGGCTGCACCGAATGCTGCGCTGTGGCTGGATGCCCGGAAGCCTTGCCCTGGCTGGGCGCGGCTACCGCCGTAGCGATCGGGCTGGCTGCACAGAGCAGGGAAGCGGTGAAAAGTGCGTGGCGAGGAGGACGGGAACGGAACACAACTCTCATCGGATGCCCTTGGCTGGCTGCTTGATCGTTTCGATTAAATAACAATAACCGATGCAGTTTCGTTAAGAAGCTCCAAAAGCTCACTTTAATCTCACAACTTCTTTCCAGAAAAACGATACGTGATCGTTCTGTCGTGAAATAAGTTTTGTTTTCTCTTGAGATTAAAAGAATTTTTTGAAACAATAGCCCGGATGACAGACTCCCGGGCCATAAGGATCAGTTCCGGTAGTCGGGCTGCTCACGGTCAAGCTTGCGCTTGAGCGCGGCCCACGCCAGACGCCCCTGATCTTCATCTTTCTCAAACTGCTCACGCGCGCGCAGAACATAGCTCTCCGGCGGCAAAGCTGGCGGCACGCCGGTCGATTGCACTGCGACCTGAATCCGGCAGGCCTGTTCAAGATACCACGTCCGGTAGAATGTCTGCGCCACTGTCGCACCGACTGTCAGCAACCCATGATTCTGCAAAATCAGGCCGATATTGTCACCAAGATCGCGGACAAGCCTCTCGCGTTCGCTGAGATTGTCATCAGCGGCGATTCCTTCATAACCATGAAAACCGACACGCCCATAGAATTCCATGCTCATCTGATTGACCGGCAGAATACCGGTGGTCTGGGCGGCGATCGTCATGCCGGCAAGCGTGTGCGTATGCATGACGCAGGCCGCGTCCGGACGGGCGCGATGCACGGCGGAGTGAATGACGAATCCGGCCGGATTGACCGGACAGCTCGTCGCCTGCTTCGGATGCCCTTCCGCGTCCACAACAACCAGCGAACTAGCAGTGATTTCCTCGAACAGAAGTCCATAGGGATTGACGAGGAAACGATGATCCTCACCCGGCAGACGCACCGAAAGATGCGTGTAGACGAGGTCCGTCATGTCGAACATCGCCAGCAGGCGATAGGCTGCGGCCAACTCTTCACGGAGAGTCTGTTCGTCCTGCGCTGACGAGGTGGCGGGAAGTGTCTGCATGTTCCTTGTCCTTAACTCACACAGCGATGATTGATTGTCTGCTTCCGCTCAGTAGCCACGGTCCGGGCGATAAAGCAGTGGCGGCGCACGCCCTTCTTCCAGTTCGCGAATGACATGCGCCACATAAGCCGCCTGCGCCTCCCGCGAGGCTTCCGACGCCATGTGAGGCGTCAGCGTGATCCGTGGATGGTCCCACAAGGGAGATTCGGCGGAAAGCGGTTCTGTCGCCACGACATCCAGCACGGCGCTGTCGAGTTGCCCTGACGCCAGCGCAGCCAGAAGATCATCTTCGACGACATGATCGCCTCGCCCCACATTGATGAAATCTGCGCCCGGCTTCAGGCGGGAAAGCAGTTCCGCATCAATGATATGGCGCGTGTGAGGCGTGCTGGGCAGAAGGTTGACCAGAATATCGACGGACGGAAGAAAATCGGACAACCCCTCCTCGCCAAAGAACAGGGGGATCTGCTTTTCTTCACGGGGAGTACGACACCAGGCGGAGACGATAAAACCTGTTGCTGCCAGCCGTCTGGCGACAGCCGCTCCAAGGTTACCGAAACCGAGGACACCAACCCTGGTTTCCGCGCTATTACGAAGGATAGGGCGGTTACACCAGAGATGCTTTTCCTGATCACGCGCCCAGCGTCTCGCGCCCCGCAACAATCCGATGGCCGCCCACATCACGTAGTCCGCCATCAGCACGGCGGTCTGATCGCCACCCATGCGCACGAGCGGCACATCGGCCGGGAAATCCGGTCGATTGACCAGATGATTGACGCCAGCCCCCGTGCTCAGGATGACGCGCATGTTCGCCATGCGCGCCATTTCGCCCACCGGCGGTTCCCAGACCAGCGCATAGCTGGCGTCCGCGGGATCAAATGCAGGATCAAACCAGGAAATCGTGGGAAGGTCCGGAGCGACACGGGCGAAGGCATCCCGCCAGCTTTCCCAGGCGGCAGGACCATCGGCACTAACGGCAAGTCTCTTCATCCCTTCATCCTCCCGTTCCGCGCCGCTCATTATGATATCGCAACATACAGCAAAACAACGATGATCTGCATTTTCATAGAGTTCAATATGACTTTATCATTCCCTTAAGTGGGCAACCGAACCCTGACGTTGATTCAACTTATGCCCTGCGTTCAGTTTAGCAATCGCAAAAGTAAGCTGTTCCAATATCTGTTGACGGCATAGTTTGGATTTTGTTTAACTTTCGGAACGAAAAAAGGTACCCGACCATGGAGATCGCCCTGAGCCGTATGCCGTCCAGTTTCCCCACCCGCACCACAGGCTTTCAGGGGCGGATCGCGGAAGTCGATCTGCGACTGCTGCGAGTCTTCGCCGCCGTTGCTGAACATGGCGGGTTCGCCGCGGCGGAAGTAGCGCTCGGCAAAAGCAAATCCGCTGTCAGCATCGACATCTCCTCGCTTGAGAAAAGACTGAACACGACACTCTGCCATCGTGGCCGCAGCGGGTTTGCGTTGACGCCCTCCGGCGAAAGCGTTCTGGACGCCACCAGAAAACTGTTTGATGATATTGACAGTTTTCAGAAACGTCTCAACGAGGCCAGCGGCACGCTCTCCGGCCGTTTCCGCCTCTATCTTCCCGACACGATCCAGATTCACGGCGAAACAGTGCTCGTCAGGGCCATAGAACGCTTTACCGTCCATTATCCCGACATTTACATGGACGTCCGTTCGGCGACGCCGCGTGAAGTGGAGTTTGCCGTCCTCAACGGGTCTGCGACGATGGGCATTACGCTCTACCCGCATCAGCGTCCGGAGATGCAGACAACCCCGCTGTTTCAGGAAACGGCGTCACTCTATTGCGGGCAGCGCCATCCTTTCTTTTCCATGGCGGACGAGGATATCACGCGAGCCGATCTGACGGCGACGCGGATGATCGAGGTTTCAGATGCCACGACCTCCCCGCGCTGGGACGAACTCCGTAGCGAGATGAATTTTTCCGCTGCCGCCGACAACATCGATTCCCGCACGCTTCTGATTCTTTCCGGCGTCTACATCGGTTTTCTCCCTGATCTGTTCGCCGCGCCGATGGTCGAGGAAGGTCGTCTACGCCGGATCGGGTTTGACGGTCTCGCTCTGACCAACAGTTTTTACCTGCTCGCCCGCCCCTCGCAGGACAGCGAGCCGATGACAGCCGCCTTCCGCTCCGTTCTCAATGAGGTCAGCCGGTGACAACACGTTCCTTCATACACCGGTCAGCATCACGTCTGATCATCGCGGCAGGCCTGTTTGCGGCGGTGTGCGGGTTTGCGTCCTCAGGATATGCTCAGACTGAGAGCCAAACCGAGACTCAGACGGCACAGGGCGGGGATATTCCTCCCTTTGCCGTCAATGGCCATTTCACGGTTTGCACAAATCCCACGCTCCCGCCGATGACGTTCGTCAATGGCCAGGACACGCGGGATCTCGCCGGATTTGACATTGACCTCGCGCACGAGCTTGGCCGGGCATGGCATGCCGAGCCAGCAATCCTGACGATGGATTTCGAGGGCATGCTCCCCAGTCTCTCGTCCCGGCGCTGCGACATGGTCATCAGCGGGGTCATGCGGCAGGCGGGGCGTGAAAAGAATTACGATGCCGTGCCTTATCTTGATTCCTCCATCGTGGTCATCGCCCGGTCCGGGACGCCACGGATTACCGCGCTGGAAGACCTTTCCGGTCAGAGCGTCGCCGTGGAATCCGGCACCAGCTATGCAACGCTTGTCGAAAAGACTAACCAGAAACTGGCACAATCAGGCCGGGCTCCGATCAGTCTTCAGCTCTATCCGGCGGAAGATCAGGTCGTGCAGCAGGTTCTGCTCGGTCGTGTGCATGCGCTGATCAGTCAGGACGTGGAGGTTTATTACCGCCAGAAGCAACTGGGCGGAAAAGTCACGATCATACTGAAACCGGACAATCCTGATTATCGTGAATTCGCCGTTTATATCCGTAAGAATCCACAGGACAAGGCGGCGCTGGGGCAGACGGTCGCAGCACTCAGACAGCAGGGTGTTCTGGAAAATCTGAGCCGGAAATGGAGCATTTCAAACGCGCAGGAACAGGCGTTCACGGAAAAGGCCACGTCCTCCGCCTTCAGCCTTGAAGTCTTTTTCTCCGCGCTAACATCCATGGCCTTTGTAAAAGGCGCTGCCCTGACACTGATCATCGCAGTGCTCTCACACCTGACCGCCATCGTCATTTCCATTCCGGTGGCGCTCAAACTCAACGGCCCCCGCTCTCCATTGCAGATGCTGCTTTCGGCTTATGTCGCGGTCTTTCGTGGTGCGCCCACACTGCTGCAACTGCTGTTCATCTGGAACGCATTGCCTCAGTTCTTCCCGATCTTTCGTGAAAGCTGGTTCACACCATTTCTGGCAACATGGCTGTCCCTGTCGATCAATGAATCCGCCTATCAGGTGGAAATCAATCGCGCCGCCCTGCGGGCGGTCGATCAGGGACAACTGGTCGCGGCCGACGCGCTGGGCATGAAGCGTTCGCAGATCTATCGCCATGTCATCTTCCCGCAGGCGCTCCGTATCGCACTGCCACCAACGATCAACGAGTTCATCAGTCTTCTGAAGACGACCTCTCTGGCCTCCGTTATCTCGTTGCAGGAACTGCTTGCCGTGACGCAGATTCAGGTGGCGCGCACATTCGAATTCACCGAGTATTATTCAGCAGCCCTCGTCTATTATCTGGCGATGGTGTTCTTCTTCCTTTTCCTGCAGAAGCGGATTGAACGTCGTTTCTCCTGGGCAGACCGCAACAAGGCGACCGGCCATGGTCAGTGACACCGCACCCAACCCCGACATTCGAATCTCCCTTCGTAATCTAAGCAAGTTTTACGGAGAGTTTCTGGCGCTTGACCGTCTGGACCTCGATATCGACCAAGGCGAGAAAATTGTCGTTCTCGGCCCCTCAGGTTCGGGAAAATCGACTTTCATCCGCTGCTTCAATCGTATCGAACCGCATGACAGCGGCACGCTGATGATTGACGGACAGGTCATCGACGACAAAACGGATCTCGCTGCGTTGCGTGGTCGCGTGGGAATGGTGTTCCAGAACTACAATCTCTTTCCTCACCTGACCGTTCTCGATAACTGCACGCTCGCACCGCGTCTGGTCCGGGGCGCCTCCCGTCAGCAGGCTGAGGAAGATGCCCGACGCTATCTGGCGCTGGTGGGCATTGGCGAGCAGGCTGGGAAATATCCGATCCAGCTTTCCGGTGGTCAGCAGCAGCGCGTCGCCATCGCCCGTGCGCTGAGCATGAACCCCGAGATTATCCTGTTTGATGAACCGACCGCAGCCCTTGATCCCGAAGCCATCTCCGGGGTGGTCGCCATTATCGACGAACTGGCCGCCCAGCAGATCACGATTATCTGTGTGACCCATGAAATGGGCTTTGCCCGTCGCATTGCGGACCGCATCGTCTTCATGGACAAGGGCAGCATTCTCGAAGTCGCCCCTCCGCAGGAATTCTTCACGGCGCCTCGCACGGAGCGCGCCCGGACCTTTCTCAATCAGATGATCCAGTTCTGAACAGGCAGCCAGAGGCGGCACGGAAATACCACGCGTTTGCCAGCATGACCTTGACGGCTGAATTACTCAGATCGTGCCGGGCAGATTTCTGTTGGAAAGAGTCTCAACGCACATATCCAGAAATGCCGAAACCCGCATGGGAATGCGTTGGCCTGTCACGGTAAACAACCCGTAGACCAGCGGAGCGCACTCGTCTTCCAGCCCGAGATAGGCCAGGGGTTTGCCATCAAGAGCGTTCTGGTTGCGTGGCCGGGCGTTTCCCAGCCCGAAACCAACACCCCGGGCGGCCAGACTGCGGATCACATCCATGCTGGGATAATGACCTGCGATACGCGGCACCACACCGGCGGAAGAAAAAAGCTGGAGAAAATACTCACGCGAAAAGGGAAGATCGAGCAGAAGGAAGGGTTCATCCACAAGCGCTTCCAGCCGGACAGACCCCGCCGCGGCAAGAGGATGGTCAACTGATGTGAAGACATAGGGCGGCAGGGCGGAGAGTGGCTGAAAACCGATTGTCGGCGGCATGGGCATATTATAGCCGATCATGACGGAGACTTCTCCGTCACGCAGTTTTTCCGTCAGTTCTTCATGATGACCGGCGATGACCCGCAGACGGGCTTCCGGGTAGGTTGCGGAAAAATTCTGGATCAGATCGGGCGCCAGCAGAGGGAACAGCGTCGTCATGCAGCCAACGGTGACTTCGCCTTGCACCCGTCCCAACATGCCATTCAGCGAGCTGCCCAGTTCCTGCGCCTGAGAGAGCAGTTCACGAGCCTCTTGCAACACCATGCGGCCTTCTGGCGTGAGAGACAGCCCCTGCGCGTGGTGACGGATGAAAAGCGACACGCCGAACACGCTTTCCAGATGCGCGATCGCGGCGGAAATGGCGGGCTGCGAGATGGGTATCTGGCGCGAGGCCTGCACGATGGAGCCGGTTTCAGCCGTGGCGACGAAATATTCGATCTGTCGCAGGGAGAATTTCACTCTTGGTCGCTCCTTGGGGCTGGCGGTAAAGGCCACCGGCCTGATGGCATGAAACTTACCAGAGTTTACAGAGAAATGAATTTTTGAAGCTCAGAAAACAGAGATTTCATTAATCAAAATGCATGCCACAATAACCTGTCATTTTAATGCACCAAACCACACGAAGTATCAATAATATTAATTATTACCAGAACAATATCGCAACGGAACATACATCAGGTGTGAGATAATCTATGCCACTTTCTTCCGAAGAGGACGCTTATGCGAATAATTATATTTATTTCAATGATTCATTAGGAACTCTTTCAGAAGATACAGCCACTCAGTGTGAACAGTATGGTTATTTCAACGTGGCGTGGGAATTAAAAGACGATATGCTCAGCAATGGACATGCTGTTCTTTTTACCGGAGAAGCCTATCTCACATTATATCAGAAACAATCCATAAAAATGCTGCTTCAGAAGGTGGAAAATATCCCTGATGAAGTTGTTTTTGTAACAAACACCCGGAAAAACCACCTGAAAGCAATGAGTGATCCTGTCTGGATTCCGCTCAGGACCGAAGCCCGCACATTACTCGATCTTCTTCAGATGGAAACACAACGCGTGCGCAGGCTACTGAATATGGATCCATAAAATGACGTGAGACACATGAACAACGCCTTTTGCATCCACCATGCAGACTGGCCTTTGCATCCCTGATTGCAAAAGCCAGTTCTCTGCACTGTCTGCACTGATCCTTTCAGTGACGAGCCAGCATATCCACAACCTGCTCCACAAACCGCACGCCATCCTGCAACTCTTCCGGCAGAATGAACTCGTCCGCCTTGTGAGCGCGATCAATGGAACCGGGGCCACAGACGACAACCGGCATGCCCAGATACTCGCTGAACAGGCCACCCTCCGTTCCAAAACCGATGCGTGAGGGCGCGTTATCACCCGTAATCCGCATGATCTCGTGCAGGAACGAAGCACCGTCGGATGTATGCAGACCGGGATACGTGTTCAGCGTCTCGATCTCGATACGGGCATGCGGTCGCTCCGCACACAGACGGTCCGCTTCCTCTCGTAACCGGTCAAGCAGAGGCTGCGGATCAACACCGGGCAGCAGACGCATTTCGAACTGAACCTCGCACAGATCCGGCACGATGTTGAGCGCTACACCGCCCCGGATCAGGCCGACCTGCATGGTGCTGTAAGGCACCTCGTAATGCTCATCCTGAGCGCCGGTCTCTTTCAACTCTTCCTGTAGCGCCTCAATGATTTTCACCATATCCGTCGCCAGCCCGATGGCGTTGCAGCCGCGATCAGGATTGGCGGAATGTGCAGCCAGACCATGACAGACAATACGAGCGGCGAGCTTGCCCTTGTGACCGGACACGGCCCGCAGACCGGTCGGTTCGCCAATGACGCATCCGCGCGCCTGAAAACCACGGGCGGCGAGATCGCGCAGCATCGAATGCACGCCCACACACCCGATTTCCTCGTCATGGGAAATAGCCAGATGCAAGGGCGCACGCAGCCCGGATTGACTGGCGGCATACCGCGCCGCCACAAGCATGCAGGCAAGAAATCCCTTCATATCGCTGCTGCCGCGCCCGTAAAGCTTTCCATCCCGCTCGGTCAGCGCGAACGGATCGGTTGTCCAGGGCTGTCCCTCCACGGGCACCACATCGCTATGGGCCGACAGGACAATGCCGTCCGGCGTATCCGGCCCGATACTGGCGAATAGATTGAACCGCCCCTCCTCCTTGCCCGGCACGCGGTGGCAGCGTGCTCCAAGATCACGCAGAAAGCCTTCAGCCCAGTCAATCAGTTCCGCATTTTCCATGCGGCAGACAGTGGGAAATGCAATCAGCTTTGCAAGGATATCACGAACGGCAAGAACCTGCGGGTCGACCATGTCAGCTCAACTCGGAGAGAATCATGTCAGAAGCCTTGTCGCCGATCATCATCGTCGGCGCATTGGTGTTACCGCTGACCAGTGTTGGCATGATGGAAGTGTCAGCCACGCGCAGACCTTTCAGCCCGCGCACCTTCAGCTCGGGCGTGACCACACTGTCCGCGTCCGATCCCATGCGGCAGGTGCCGGATGGATGGAACACTGTGCTGGCGGAGGCCCGCAGATAGTCCATAAGCTGTGCGTCGGTCTCCAGATTGGCGGTCGGCGCCATTTCCTTGCCCCGAATGGCGTCAAACGGCGACGCCCGCAGGATACGACGGGCAAGCTTCACCCCTTCCAGCAACACGAGCGCATCGCGCTCGTCAGACAGGAAATTGAAGTCGATTTCGGGGTTGCGACTACCATCCTGCGTCAGGCGGATGCTGCCTCGGCTCTGGGGACGCAGCACGCAGGTATGCAGTGCGAAACCGTGTCCCCATTCGAAGAGACGCCCGCGATGGCTGCGATAGCCCGGCACGAAATGGAACTGCACATCCGACACGCCTTCGGCGTAACGGGTGGAGGCGAATCCACCGGCTTCCACATAGTTGGTGGTCAGCCAGCCCTTGCCACGCAGCAGGAACTGTAAAGGCGCAGGCAGCACGGAGCCGAGCGACGCCCGCGAGAAACCGAGTGTCGTTGCCGAGTCCGAACGGATGGTCACCAGCCCGTCGATATGATCCTGAAGATTGCGCCCCACTTCCGGCAGATCGCTCACCACGGGAACGCCGGATTGCAGCAGTTCCTTCGCATTGCCAATGCCTGACGACATGAGCAGATGCGGCGAACCGATGGCGCCCGCCGAAAGGATGGTCTCCCTGTGCGCCCGCAGAACGTGGAACTGGCCGTTCCGCTCTATGGTGACACCCTGCACCTCCCGCCCGTCGGTCACGAGCGAGACCACGCGACAGCCGGTCAGCACATGCAGGTTCGGACGCGACCGCACTGGAGCGACAAAGGCGCGATAGGAACTGAGACGTTTTCCATCTTTCTGCGTGACGTCATAGACGCCGACGCCATCCAGTCGAGCGCCGTTGAAATCGGTGTTTTCTTTCAGCCCAACCTCTTCAGCGGCCTTGATGAACAGGCGCGACACGTCGAGCGGGTCACGCGGCTGATCCACCATCAGCTCGCCACCAGTTCCGTGAAACTGCGGGTCCTGATGAAGCTGATTGTCTTCCTCGCGCATGAAGTATTTCAGCACGGAATCATAACCCCAGCCGGTGCAGCCCATCGCTTCCCAGCCGTCATAATCCGAGCGTGCGCCACGGATATAGATCATGCTGTTCATGGAGGACGAGCCACCCAGCATCCGGCCACGCGGCACATGCACGCGGCGGTTGTCGAGATGCGTCTGCGGCGTGGAGTAATACTGGTAGGTATATTTCCGGCTCTTGTAGAGCGAGATGGTCCCGGCGGGCACATGGATGCGCGGCGTGTTGTCGGGGCCGCCCGCTTCCAGCAGCGCCACCCGCAGATTGCTGCGGGCGCTCAGGCGGTTGGCGAGCACACAGCCCGCCGCGCCGCCACCGACGACGATGAAGTCGTAATCGGTCGGAAAATCGTTCTGCGTGGTCATCAGTCAGCTCCTCCCATGACAGGCAGGGTGTGGCGTTCGTTACGCATCAGCCAGACGTAGAACACTGTCACGACAATCAGCCCCACAATCCACGAGATATCGGCGCCGCCCAGCATGTTCGCAACAGGACCGGTGTAGAGACCGTTCGAGACGAAGGGAATCTGGATCAGAATACCGAAGACATAGGCGGTCAGAGCGGGCCAGCAGTAGCGGCCATAGATGCCGCCATCGGCGCGAAAGAAGGAAGGAACATCATATTCGCCGTGCCGGATCAGATAGAAGTCAGCCAGATTGATCGCGGTCCAGGGCACCATAACGTAGAGCAGCAGCAGGATGAAGTTGGTGTATTCCTCCATGAAATTCGCCTCCGCGCCGAGGGCGATCAGCAACGAAAGACCGGCCAGAACGATGGCCGTGCCCGCACGACCGACATGCGTGGCTTTCCATGACGGAATGATGGTCTGGATGACCGTGATGGCCGAGAGCGCGCCGCAATAAAGATTCATGGCGTTGGTTGACGCGATGCCCAGCGACAGCACGGGCACGATGAACAGCGCCAGCGGACCGACCTGTGTGGTCAGCGTCGCCACCACGTCGCCGCCTCCTGCGATCACACCCAGCAGACCGCCAAGGATCATGGGGAAGACCGAGCCGAGCACGCAGCCCCAGTAGCTGGCCATGAAGGCCTGACGGCTGCCAGTGCCGGGCGGCAGATAGCGCGAATAGTCCGAGACGTACGGCGCGTAGGCGATCTGCCAGAGCGCCGCCGTGGATAGGCCGCCGAGGAAGCCTGACATGGTGAACGTGCCGTGTGACAGGATCGCGGTCGAAACGCCGTTCACACACAGAATCCACACGAAACACAGCGCCAGTGCGATACCGGACACCACTGTCATCAGTCGTGTGTAGGCGTGGATCAGATCATGGCCATAGATCGTAGCCACCAGACTGACGAGGCACAGCAGGGCGACACAGGCCTTTTCGGGTAGGAACGTCATCACCGTGTGCAGCGACTCACCACCAAGAACCAGATTGGAGGCGAAGAAACCGACATACATCACCACGACGAGGCAGATGACCGCCATCGCGCCCATGGAACCGAACTGACCTCGCGTCTGCACCATCTGCGGCACGCCGAGCTGCGGCCCCTGCGCGGCGTGAAGCGCCATGAACAGGCCACCGATCATGTTGCCCAGCACAGCCGACAGCAGCGCTGGCCAGAACGGCAGGCCGAACACGGTGGTCGCCAGCGCGCCGGTAATGATGGTCAGCATCATGATGTTGGAGCCGAACCACACGGTGAACAGATCGCGCGGGCGTCCGTGCCGCTGGTCGAGCGGAATCTGATAGATGGTGTGGGCTTCTGGACCCCGTGCCGTCGCGGCGTCTGTCATGGGAGCGGTTCCTTCCTCTGGTATCAGGCTCTGGTATCAGGGCGTGCCCGGCGATTTTGTGTCGGAATCGTAATATTGAAAGTCAGAAAAATCCCGCTCGGCTCCAGACCGGCGGGATTGCAGTCAGACTATTCCCGTTCGGCGATGACATCGACCTCGATCAGCCATTCCGGTCTGGCCAGCGCCACGACCACAAGGCCGGTGAAGACCGGGAAGACACCCTTGAGGCGACGGCCGAGCACGCGATAGGTCGCCTCGCGATAACGGATATCCGTGAGATAGACCGTAACCTTGCAGATGTCCGTGAGCTTGCCGCCCGCCTCTGTCATCAGCAGCTCGATATTGTCCATCACCTTCTCGGCCTGCGCGATCGGGTCGCCCACGCCGACATTCTCGCGTGTATCGAGATCCTGCGGCACCTGACCACGCAGATAGATCGTGTTGCCCGTGATGACGGCCTGACAGAGATCGTTGTCGAGCGCCTGCTCGGGGTAGGTGTCCTTCGTGTTGAAAGGACGGAGGCGGGTGTGGGCCATGGTCTGTGTCTCCCTGTGTGGGGCTGGTACTGTCCGGTCGGTGTGTCCGCACCGGAGATGATGATCCTGCGCAACGGGGACGGGCTGGTCGCTGCGGAACCACGAGAGGTTCTCAGGTTCCTGCCCGGATAATCCTGTTGCAAGTGTGAAACGAATTAGGCTTTCAGAAAAAGAAATTATTTCTGACGTTCTGCTTCAGAAAATCTGACCTCAGTAATGAATCCATACGGTCTTCAGCGCTGTGTATTTATCGAAGCTGTGCAGAGAGAGGTCACGACCGAAGCCGGACTGCTTCACACCTCCGAAGGGTGTCATGGCGGACAGCGCATCCACCGTGTTGACGGACACCGTCCCCACATTCAGCCGCTCCGACAGATCGAGCGCCCGGCTGACATCGCGGGTCCAGACGGAAGCCGCCAGCCCGTAGGACGTATCGTGCGCCAGACGGAGCGCCTCCTCTTCGTCACGAAAGGTCTGGATGGCGAGAACCGGACCGAAAATCTCTTCCCGCACAATCGGCGCGTCAGAAGGCGCGTCCGCAAAGACCGTGGGCTGGATGAAAGCATCCGACGCGCCGACCGTCACGCGACTGCCGCCCGCGACAAGGCGGGCCGTCTCGCGTCCCGAGGCCAGAAACTCCGCGACCCGCGCAGTGTGCCGGACATCCACCATCGCACCCATTCTGGTCTGGGGATCGAGAGGATTGCCGGGCACGATCGCCTCCGCACGCACGCGCATGCGTTCGACCATGTCGTCCGCCACACTCTCATGCACCAGCATACGGGAGTTGGCGGAGCAGACCTCGCCCTGATTGAAGAAGATGCCGAAGGCGGCCTTGTCGGCGGCGGCGTCCAGATCGGCGTCCGGGAAGATCAGGTTCGGGCTTTTCCCGCCCGTCTCCAACCAGACCTGCTTCATGTTGCTCTCACCGGCATAGCGCATGAACAGCTTGCCCACATCGGTCGAGCCGGTGAAGACGAGGCAATCCACATCCGGGTGACGTCCGAGAGCCTGTCCCACCTCCTCGCCGAATCCCGGCACCACGTTCAGCACGCCATCCGGGAGTCCGGCCTCGCTCGCCAGTTCACCCAGACGGAGCGCCGACAGAGGCGACTGCTCGGCAGGCTTCAGAACCACCGAGTTGCCCGCCGCCAGAGCAGGCGCGAGCTTCCAGATGGCCATATCCAGAGGGAAGTTCCACGGCACGACCGCGCCGACCACCCCTAGCGGCATACGACGGATCATCGCCACATCGCGTCCACCGGTGGGCGCAACCTCATCATACAGCTTGTCGATGGCTTCCGCGTGCCATTGGAGAAAATGGATCGAGCCCGGCACGTCCACGTTCACGGTCTCGGAAATGGGCTTTCCCATGTCAAGCGTGTCGAGCAGCGCGAACTCCTCGGCATTGTCGCGGATGAACGCGACCAGCCGCAGCAGGACGTCCTTGCGGGCAGCGGGGGTCAGGCGGGACCAACGGCCGTCGTCGAACGCTTTGCGGGCAGCCTGCACGGCCCGGTCGATGTCCTCCACTCCTCCGCGCGCCACGTCCGTCAGAACCTCGCCGCTGGCGGGGTTGACGGTGCCGAAGCATCGACCGGAAGCAGCGGGGACGAATCGTCCGTCAATCCAGCACTGATTACGGAAGATCAGGCTGGAGGCGCGCCCCGCATAATGAGCAAGGCTCTGCATCACGCCGCTCCGTGTCCGGGCCGGTATGTCATGTAGCTGCGCTGCTTGGCGATATGGTCGGCGACGTATTTCGCGTCATGCCAGACGCCCCAGATGAAGGAGGAGCCCCGGCGCGTCTGCCAGGGCAGACCGAGAAAATACACGCCCGGCTCGGAGGAAACCCCGCGCTGATGGTGAGGACGACCGTTCTCGTCCAGCGCTTCCATCTTCAGCCAGCTATAATCCACACCGAAACCCGTCGCCCAGATGATGGTGGTGATCCCCGCTTCCTTCAGATCCAGTTCGAGCAGGGGATGCTTCACGCACTCCGGCTCCGGGAGGAAATCGCGGGCGGAGGGTTCTTCAGGCAGATCCAGACCGTTGCGGGTGACATAGGCGTCCGCCTCTCCGAGCAGGGAGAGGTAGTTGGCGTCGCCTTTCGCGATGTTTTCGGCGAGATCAGGCGCAAAGGTCAGTCTGTCGTCCACGAAATTTTCGGTGCGCCCGAGCAGGGTCATGCCTTCCGCGGCGAAACGGCGGAAATCGACGGTATGACCACCATTCGCACCGCTGACGGCGATGGTCGTGTGTTCCACGCCCGGCGTCGCCTCGGCATCCCACTTGTTCAGCACGCCAAGCCACCACACGAAATCGCGTCCGCGATAGCTGCGGGGCGGACGGTCATGCGGCCCCACCGAGAGATAGACCTTACGGCCCTTACGCATCAGTTCTTCGGCAATCTGCGCGCCGGACGATCCGGCTCCGATGACCAGAACAGCGCCGTCAGGAAGCTGGTCGGGGTTGCGATATGCCGCCGAGTGAATCTGGCTGAGACCGGCCGTCTCCGGCACCACGGACGGAATGACCGGAATCTGGAAAGGGCCGGTCGCAGCAACGACACATTCGGCTTCGATTGCGCCTTCGGACGTGTCGATGTGAAAACCGGTCTGCCCCTGCCTGCGACGCACCTCCCTGACATCCACGCCACAGCGGATCGGCGCTTCGATCATGTCGGCATAGGCCGCGAGGTAATCGGCGACCCTTTCCTTCGGTGCGAAATCGTCCGGACCGTCCTTGGGAAACAGCATTCCCGGGAAACGGTCATGCCACGCCGGTCCATTGGCGACGAGGGAATCCCAGCGGCAGCTCCGCCAACGCTCGGCCACGCGGTTCCGTTCCAGAACGATATGCGGGATGCCGTAGGAGCGCAGGTGTTCACTCATGGCGATACCGGCCTGCCCGGCTCCAACCACGACAACTTCGGTTTTTTCGACAGACATGGCTGCCTCCTTCCTTCCCGGTCATACCCGGGCATGACACAACAATACGATATCGAAACAAATAGACGTGAAAGATGACGCGCCCGCCCAAGGGCTTTCAGAAGACGAAACGGTTATTCGTCGCCGGGCACGCCATAAGACGGGGCCGCTTCAGGGTTGAGGCAGCGGGTGACGTAATCGTGCATCTGCGGCTTCCAGACACTCCACAGCGACGCCAGACGTCCGATGGGATCGTCCTCCCAGTCCACCCGGAGGTCGGCCAGAGGCCACGCCTCCCGGTCAACCAACAGCATGCCCGCAGACCGGACCGGACCAGCTTCTCCGCCTGCATGGAGACCCGCCTGCATGGCCAGCATGACTCGTTCTCCGAGTTCAATCTCCGGCCCCGCCTCCTCAAAGCTGCGCACGATGGTTGCCGGCACGTCCGGAGAAGCCAGAAGATTGCCTGCGGACACCACATTGAGCCCTTCGGCGCTTGCGTTGATCCCGAGGGATTTCTCCCCGGACCACAGGGCCGTCCGGCCCTCCCGGTCGATCAGGGTCATCTGGCGAAAGGCGGGGAAAGTACACGTGCGGGCGATGATGTCTCGGGCTTCGCCAGCGGACGCGCCAGCCTGCATCAGGTCAAGCGCCCACGGACCAAGGCGCGGATCGGTTACGTTCTGCGTGGTGACGGCTCCCACACCGGCTCTCGCAAAGGCGCAGCGGGCCGCCACGGCAGGAGAGGATGAGGATACGGCGACCGCGAACTGGCCGGTACGGGAACAACGCGCGACGAGGGAAAAGGTCATGGCTTCGATGTCTCTCCGCAGGAAAATCCTGTCAGCCAGAAGATGAATTCTGACTATGTAGAGAGGCTATCATCCTTGTTCTGACACCGTAACAAGGACTTTCCGAGGCGCTGCTTCTGTTTTTCTGAGCTTTATCTTACTTGAGGATCAGAGAAACGGACATTCAGGGTGACAGAGCCCATCAGCGCCACGCAATCCGCCATCCCGTCACTGCAAACACAAAGGGGCGGCCCGTTACCACGAGCCTGCCCCTGCAACATCCCCCCCCCCCCCCCTGCTCTGCCGGAAGTGTTTACTTCTTCATGTAACAACGCCAGCCACCCGTCGCGGTGATATCCGTGCCACTCCGGGCGACAGCTTCACTGCACAGAAAGCCACAGACTTCCTTGCCATTGGCCAGCGTGAGACGCCCGATGGACATGGGCTGCGGAACCGAAGCGACAAATCGTCCGAAACCTGCGGTATCCAGTTCATAGACTTCGACTTCCAGACCTTCGCCCGTGAAACCACGTTCACGCACAAGGCCCGGCTTTGGCGGCGTTGCGTCAGGCAGGGCAAAAAGCCTGTAATCAGGCGCTGTACGCGTCGTTTCCCGCAGAACGGCGTTCTCCTGCTCAAGCTGCCAGTGCAGGGGGAAACCTTTCAGATGCGCTCCCACGACAGCCAGAAGCACCCGGCCGGAGGATGAGCCGCCCCGTTCTGCAAAAGATTCCGGCTTTTCACTGCGCGCAGCACCGATGGCTTCACCCAGAGCCTCATGAAAACGCCCCGCCAGAGCAGCCAGATCCTCATCGGTGAAAGCTGGCCCGACAAATGTCACGCCAAAGGGCAGGCCATCGGGGGCAAAACCGGCGGGCACGGCGCAGGCGGCCATATCAAGCAGATTGACGAAATTGGTGTAGGCGCCAAGCAGACTGTTCGCGGCGATAGGCTGCTCGATGACCTCCTGCTTCGTGACGATACGGGGCGCGGTCGGCAACAGCATGACATCGAAATCATTCCACATCCGCTGCGCAACCTGCTGCAACGCATGCTGGCGATAAATCCCGTCGAACACATCTGTAGCGGAATAGTTTACCGCTCCGTCGAGGATCACCCCGACAGTCGGGTCCATGTCCTTACGATTTGAGTGATAAAAATCCTTTATTGCCGCAAGACGTTCCACAACGAAGGGACCGCTGTAGAGCAGGGCCGCCGTTTCCTTCAGAGGCGCGAAATCCAGTTCGACAGGTGTTCCGCCAAGCTGCTCAAGGCGCTGTATGGCCTGTTCATAGAGAGCGGCATTGGCTTCGTTGCCGTCAAAAAAGCGATCTTCTGCCGACAGAACTGCAAAGCGGAACGTCGCAAGCGGCAGCGAATGTGGCGAAAGGGTCCGCGAAAACGGTGCACGGGCATCCGCAGCGCCCGCAATCCGTTCGACCTCCCATGCATCGGCGGTCGATCCGGCAAAAACCGAAATACAGTCAAGGGATTCGCAGGCAGGAACGAGCCCCCGCGTGCTGAGAACACCTCTCGACGGCTTGAGACCGACGATGTTGTTGAAGGCTGCCGGGACGCGACCTGATCCTGCCGTATCCGTTCCCAGAGAAAACGACACGAGCCCGGCGGCCACAGCCACAGCAGAGCCGGAGCTTGAACCACCCGAGACATAATCCGCGTTAAACACACAATGCGGCTGGCCATAGGGCGAGCGCATTCCCACAAGACCTGTCGCGAACTGATCAAGATTGGTCTTGCCGATGACAATGGCTCCGGCTGCTTCCAGCCGCTTGATCACTTCGGCGCTTTCGCTCGGTTCATAGGCAAAAGCCGGACACGCTGCCGTCGTCGGCAGACCGGCGACATCGATATTATCCTTTACTGCAAACGGAATACCGTAAAGCGGCAGGTCATCCGCAGACAGCTTTTCCAGCTCGGCAGCACGGGCCAGAAGCTGCTCTGTTGGAACACGGCTGATCCAGACCGCCGAATCCTTGGCGGCATAAGCCTCAATGCGCGCAGAAACTTCACGCACGATCTCTGTAGGCGTCAGCGTTCCGGCGCGACAGGCGGAAAGCAGGGGTGCTATCTGCAACATGTTTGGCAAGGTCATGATGTTTTCCTGTTCTGTCAGCGTCGGATTGTTCGTGAATGTCAGTCTGTGCGCACAACCATGATGCGTTCGCCGCCCCGCACTTCCCGTCCCTTGCGGCAGAGAATATCCGTGACGATACCGGTTGCAGGCGAGACGATCTTCATCTCGGTCTTCATGGATTCAATGATGGCGACGGTGTCTCCCACTTTCACAGAATCACCCACATTGACGGGAAGCTGCCACACGCTGCCGGGCACCGGGCTGTCCACGCCCATGTGGCCTTCGGGGAGAAGGGATTCATCCGCCTGATTATCGTTCGTCTCTTCCTCGAATGTGTCGAGACCATTCGCAATCCAGTCCTGACGCTCGGCTTCGAAGGCGGCCTGCTGTCGGCTCCGGGCGGCTTCAATCTCGTCCCTGTTGGCGTCGAGAAAGGCGCGATACTCCCGCAGACTGAACTGCGTCTCTTCGATCTTCACGGAGAAGCGACCATATGGGAAAGCGGCACGCGCCTCCATCAGCTCATCGTGCGAGACGGGGTAGAAACGGATCTGATCGAAAAACCTGAGAAGCCACGGTGTACCTTCATGGAACACATCCGTTGTCCGCCATGTGTTCCAGACCTGTGTGGTGCGGCCAAAAAGCTGATAACCGCCTGGCCCTTCCATCCCGTAGATGCACATATAGCTGCCGCCAATGCCCACCACATTATCAGGCGTCCATGTGCGGGCCGGATTGTATTTGGTCGTCACCAGCCGATGACGCGGGTCTATCGGAGTGGCGACAGGCGCGCCGAGATAGACATCGCCCAGCCCCAGAACGAGATAGGAGGCGTCAAAGATAATGTTTTTGACTGCATCAATCGAAGACAGTCCGTTGATGCGACGGATGAACTCGATATTGGACGGGCACCATGGCGCGTTGGGACGCACAAGTTCCTGATAACGCTGCATGGCTAGACGCGCCTGCTCGTCATCCCATGAGACGGGGAGATGCACGATACGGCTGGGCACCACGATATCATCGTCGCCTGATGGAAGCGCCTGCTCGATACCGTGCAGGGTTTCCAGAAGTGCGGACAGACTGATGACATCAGGATTGTAATGAACCTGAAGCGACCGGATGCCGGGCGTCAGGTCAATAATACCGTCAACAGCTTCGCCTTTCAGACGCTCCAGCACAAGCTGGGCACGCAGACGCAGCGTCACATCCAGTTCCGGTGGACCGAATTCGAGCAGCAGATAGCTGTCGCCCGCACGACGATACACGACCGGAATTTCACCTTCCGAACGAAACAGGATGGGACTGTCACCCGTCACCGAAGCTGTCAGGAATGGCAGATTCAGCGGCTCAGGCTGCACGCGACGGAAGCGCACCTTGTCGCCCGGATGGAGCTGCCCCATCTTCCACAGCTCATCGCGGGTGAGCACGGCCGGGCAGACAAAACCGCCCAGACTTGGGCCATCAGGCCCCAGCAGGATCGGCATGTCACCAGTAAAGTCGATGGCGCCGATGGCGTAGGCATTATCGTGAATGTTGGAAGGATGCAGCCCAGCCTCGCCGCCGTCCGTGCGCGCCCAGCGTGGCTTCGGTCCGATCAGGCGGACGCCCGTACGGGCGCTGTTGAAGTGAACCTCGTATTCACTGGAAAACAGCTCGGCGATATCCTCGTCACGGAAGAAATCCGGTGCGCCATGCGGGCCGTACAGCACACCCAATTCCCATGTCTGCGTCAGCGCCGGACGGTCTTCGACTGGAATGGTGATGGTCGGAGGAGCATTCGTCAGCGGCGCAGCAAGTCTCAGAACATCACCGGTACGCAACTGTCCGGTCGCATGACCACCGAACTGACCGAGCATGAAGGTTGAGCGCGATCCGAGATAAAGCGGCGCATCAATGCCACCCCGGATGGCAAGATAGGTGCGATGCCCTGCCCCCTTGATCTGACCCAGTGACAGAACCTGTCCGGCCTGCACCTCGATCGGCTCCCAGTAAGGAATTTCCACTCCATCCAGTGTGGCAGGCATAAATGCCCCGGCAAGACCTATGGTGGCAGGAGCGTTGAAACGGAGGACCGGACCAGAAACCGTGAATTCCAGAGCAGCCACACCCTCGGCATTGCCGACAATGCGATTGGCCAGACGGAAACTGCGATCGTCCATCGGACCATTGGGGGGCACGCCCACATCCCAGTAGCCGATCCGTCCCGGCCAATCCTGCACTGTGGACTGAAGGCCCGGCGCAATGACTTCGATTGTCGTTGGCGTGTAGGCAAAACTGTTGAGCAGACCAGTAAAAACCTCACCGGCCAGCACGGCAGGCGCTCCAGTAATGGCGCGCAGATAATCGAGATTGCTTTCCAGACCACCGATACGCGTCGCCGTCAGCGCTTCGTTCAGATTGTGGAAGGCTTCTTCTCGTGTAGCGCCCCGTGCGATGACCTTGACCAGCATCGGGTCATAATAGGGCGTCACTTCCGTACCGGTCTCGATCCATCCATCCACCCGCACGTTCTCCGGGAAATGGACCTCAGTCAGACGTCCCGTGGACGGACGGAAGTTTTCCGCCGGGTTCTCGGCATACACGCGCGCTTCCACAGCTGCGCCCTGCGGAATCAGGCTGTCCTGTGACGGCAGAACCAGACTGCCAGCCGCCTGACGGACCATCCACTCCACGAGGTCGATCCCGAATACTTCTTCGGTGACGCAGTGTTCGACCTGAAGACGTGTATTCACCTCAAGAAAATAGAATTCACCGCTTTCGGTATCATAGATGAATTCCACGGTGCCCGCAGACTCATACGCGACTGCGGAGCACAGGGCGCGGGCCGCCTCACGCAGTCCCTTGCGTGTCGCCTCTGACAGGCTGGGAGCCGGTGTTTCCTCAATGACTTTCTGGTTGCGGCGCTGAAGCGAGCAGTCACGTTCACCCAGCGTAAGAATGTTGCCTTTGCCGTCACCGAATATCTGCACCTCGACATGGCGTGCGAAGGCAATGAACTTTTCAAGAAAGACGCGGGCGTCACCAAAATTGTTGCCACCCATACGGGAAACCGCCGCGAAGCAGTCACGCAGTTCAGCCTCGTTGTGGCAGACCTGCATGCCAATGCCACCACCACCTGCCGTGCTCTTGAGCATGACCGGATAGCCGATGCGCTGGGCCTCGACCGCGGCCTCATCGGCCGTGCCGAGAATATCGGACCCCGGCAGCAACGGCACATTGTTCTGCTTGGCCAGATCGCGTGCGGTATGCTTGAGGCCGAACGCCCGCATATGCTCCGGACGCGGCCCCATGAAACGGATGCCACGTTCAGCCAGTTTTTCGGCAAACTCGGCTCGTTCACTGAGAAAACCGTAACCGGGGTGGACAGCCTGCGCCCCCGTTCTGGCGCAGGCATCCAGAATCGCGTCCATGTTCAGATAACTGTCTGTCACCACCGCCGGACCGATCAGTACGGACTCATCGGCCTCCAGAACGGGAGGCGTGAAACGGTCCGCTTCCGAACACACGGCAACGGACGCGATATTCATGTGCCGGAGTGTACGGCTGACACGCCGGACGATTTCTCCACGATTGGCGATGAGGACCTTGCTGAACATGACTGATTTTCCGATGGATCAGATGGAAACGGGGTCGCCGATGACCACGCGGATGGGCGTGGGCGTGAAGCCGTTGCAGGGATTATTGACCTGCGGGCAGTTCGACACCACGACAAGCGTATCCATTTCCGCACGCAGATCGACAAAACCACCGGGCTCGGAAAGACCGTCATCAATCACCAGTTCGCCATTCTGCATGATGGGAACATTCATGAAGAAATTGACGTTGTTGACGATATCCCGCTTGCTCATGCCGTATTTTTCCACTTCCAGAAGGAAGTTTTCGCGACAGGCGTGCATGTATTTCGTCTCATGTCCGAAGCGCACCGTGTTGGATTCACAGCTACATGCACCCGCTAGCGTGTCATGACGTCCGCAGGTGTCCTCCACGACGGTCATGAGCACATTGCCTTCATTGGAAAACAGGCGACCACCCTTGCCGATATAGGCCGCTCCCTGATTCACAAGCGTATCCTGTGCGCTGTAGCGCTCGTGATAGGCATGGGCATTGTAGAAAAGGGCATCCACAGCCTGTTGGCTTTCAAGGTCGATAATGCGGAGGACCTGCCCCTTACGGACCACACCGGACCAGGGCACCCGGGCAGCCACAACCTCATCAAGAGTGATGGTCGAGAAGACCTTGCTGATATCGCATTCTGGCATCGATCGGACTCCCGGATCAGACAAAGAGAGGGTCGGTATTTTCGAAGCCACGGCGGGCTTCTTCACAGAAAGTCCGGCACAGATCATCCGGCTTGATGGCGGGAGCCTGCCAGCGCACGGCCTCGATCGGTCCGGGCGCAAAGGTTTTCTCCGGAGCCAGAGGATGCGGACAGTTGGAGACCGCCACGAGAAGATTCATCTCCGCCCGCAGATCGACATGGTCGCCAGCCCGGACATCGCCATCGATCCAGCGGAAGCTGCCATCCGCCTGCGTGCTGATATGCGAGAAAAAGGTGATGCAGGAGGTGACGTCATGCTGCGACATGCCGTGTTTGCCGGCAATCAGACGAAGGTTGTTACGTGTGTTACGCAGACCCTCACTACCAAAATTGCGAGCATTGCTCTGTGGCGTGCTGCCACCGACCAGCGTATCACTGTAACCGCAGGAGTCACCGATGATGGAAGCGAGCACACGCCCCATGTCCGAGAACAGGACACGGCCCGTTGTGAGGCATGTGGTCCATTGCAGCTTGATGGTGTCGCCAGCGTTATAACGCTCGCTCAGATCATCCGCATTCCACAACCCGACGGAAACGCCATTGTTGCCTGATGCATTGATCAGACGCAGCGCCTGACCACGCGGCAGGATTGTGCTCCAGTACCAACCGCCCGGAATGGCTTCACGATGCAGCACACTGCTTTCGGTCATCTCTATAGGCGTGAAGGCGGGACGTGCGCCGCTTTCCGCGAGAAGAGCCTGATCACGGAGCTGGTTGTAGCGGGCGCGATACCATTCTGGTGTCTGTTGATCGATCTGCATGAAACGCTCCTTTTTATGGAGTAAGCCGAAAAATACCGGTCAGCACGGCGTTATATCGAGCGAAGGGGGACGTCCCTTCTCGTGAACGGGGGGAATAAGAGATGCGATGAGATGCAGTTTTCCGGAAATGACACCGGACTGCGTCATGAACTGGTCCGCAATTTCCTGAAGCTTTCCGACCTTTCCCTGCACCAGAAGAACCTCCAGTGTCTGGCGACGCACGAGGTTGACGTGCAGAGAACTGATCACTTCGGCAAGATTTTCATATTGCAGTTCAGCAAGCCTCTGGGAAAGGCCCGTTGCGGCGTTGTTGTAGAAAAGAATGATGACCCCCGCCATCAGTTCATCCGCACAGTCATTGCGTGACGCCATCAGTTCCTGATGCAGGATATTCTGGATGGCCTGAGAGCGGCTGGCGTAGCCCTTCTCCGCCACCATGGCGTCCAGTTCCTGCAGGATACCGGGCGGCAGCGAAATGCTCACACGACTGACCTGCTCCTTCGTTTCCCGTCTGGTCATTGGCGCAGTTCCTACTCAGCCTTGTCCGTGACGAGGGTAAGAAGCGGAATATTCACATCTTCCCCACCCTCATCCGCGTCTTCCACGTTACCGCCGAAGGAACGGATCAGCCCTTCCAGATGGGCTTTCGTCGAGAGGAATTCATCAGATGTCATCTGCGCCGCCCGGCGCGGACGGGACAGCGGCACTTCAATGACTTCTTCCACCCGTCCCGGACGGGGCTTGAGCACGAGAATGCGATCAGCCAGATAAATGGCCTCATCCAGATCGTGCGTGATGAAGACAATGGTGATGTCGATCTTGCGCCAGATCTCCATCAGATAGTTCTGCATCTTCAGACGGGTCTGGGCATCCAGTGCGCTGAAGGATTCATCCATCAGCAGAACGCGTGGACGGGCGGCCAAGGCCCGGGCAATGGCGACACGCTGCTGCATCCCACCGGAGAGCTGATGAGGAAAGGATGTGGCGAACTGTTCCAGTCCTACAACCTGCAACCATTGCATGGCCTGACGACGGGCTTCCGACCGCTCGGTACCGCCCATTTCAATGCCGAACATCACATTTCGGCAGACATCCAGCCACGGAAACAACGTGTATTTCTGAAACACCATACCCCGGTCTGGGCCGGGGCCGTTCACAGGTTTTCCATCTACAAGGATACGGCCTGTGGTCGTTTCCTCAAGCCCCGCAAGGATGCGGATCAGGGTTGATTTACCGCATCCAGACGGGCCTACGACACAGATAAATTCGCGTCGGTGAACGCCGAATTCGATATCTTCAAGCGCCACGGTCCTGTTGCGCTTCTGCGCGAAGACCTTTCCAACGTGATCGATCTCCAGCACATACTCGCGCTGTTTGATCTGCTCCATACGTTCGGCCACATCCGCCGGAAGCGTGCGATAGTCGGGAAGCTGATGTTCAGTCATCCGTCGATCTCCCTTTTCCAGCTGAAGAACCGGTGCCCCAGAAGACCGAGAACCATGTCGGTTCCAAGACCGACGATTCCGATAATAGCCATTGCGGCATAAACATTATCGAAATGCTGGTAACGCGCCTGCTGGGTGATGAACCATGTGATGCCTGAAGATGTGCCGATCAGCTCGGCCACGATCAGATAGGTCCAGGCCCAGCCCAGCAGGATACGCTGGTCGCGATAAAGGTCCGGCAGGATGCCCGGAATCACCACACGAAAAAGCAGCTTCAACCCCTTCGCTCCAAGCGTGCGGGACGCTTCGATCAGTGCGAAATCCAGCTTGCGTGTCGTGTTGGCAATCACAAGAATCTGCTGAAACAGCGTGCCGATAACAATGATGGCAATCTTCGGCGCATCATAAATACCAAGAATGGCGACAGCGAGCGCACCAAATGCCGGCGCGGGAAGATACCGGAAAAAATCCACCGAAGGCTCGACAAGGCGCGCCAGACCGGGCAGCGCGCCACACAACACACCAAGCGGCACGCCGATCAGGGAAGAGATGAGAAACCCCCAGAAAATGATCTGGATACTGTGTCCGAAAGCCTGCGTGATGGAGTGTTCCGCTCCCGTGGGAGCAGAAGACGTGAAGGCACGCACGAAAGCTGTCAGAACTTCGCCGGGAGAAGGAAGATAGACCGGGTTTGCAGCAATTCCTTGAGGAACAGGCTGATTTTTTGCCTGCATCTCGCTGACGGCACGCGTGAAATCAGCACGGTTCATCCGCATGCCCGATTCCAGATAATCCTCGCCACCCGGGTCCGTAATCAGCACCTGCGGATGCCATACGAACGGCAGGTAGCTCACAGCACTCCAGACCAACAACGGCAGCAGCACGGCAAAAACCCCGAAGACTCCACGGGACAGCCCGTCAGTCCGCCCGTATAGTCTCCATGAAGCGGCAAGGCCCTGCATGGCGGTCGCTCCTGCCCAGCGTTATTTCACAGCCGCCACGAAAGACGGATCGATATAGCTGTCCACATTTTGTGGAGTTTTATAAACGCTGTAGCGGACATTGAAGGAATCGGAGACCGAGGAAGAACCGTAGAGCGACCCGAGACCTTCTTTTTTTGCAAAAACAGCCTTGTCATCAGACACAGTCAGCAGGTGCGTTCCCTTCAGGAAACGCTTGTAAGCCTCGGGCGAAACGCCCGTGCGTGTCGCCATGATCTTCAAGGCATCAGGCTGTGTTTTCGGATCCTTGATATAGGAGACGACATGATCCCAGACACCCACCAGCTTCTGCCACTGATCCCGGTTGTCATGCAGGGACTGCGGATCGACAACGATGGTGTCATAGATCAATCCGGGCGCTTCATGGGATGTGAATACAGGACGCGCTCCCGGCACCATATGCAACGCCTGCCCCGCATTTGGCTGCCAGGCTGCTACCGCAGCAACTTCTCCAGAAGCGAGCACCTGCGGGGTTTCATTGGTCTTCGTATTGACCAGCTTCACATCCTTCTCGCTCAGACCAGCCTTTTCCAGCCCCGTGAGCAACAGCAGATGATCGACCAGCCCCTCTTCAACCGCAACCGACTTCCCTTTGAGCCCCTTGATATCAGTGATGCCCGGCTGGGCGACAACCATGTCATTGCCGTCGGAATAATCCGTGGCGAGGATC
This sequence comes from Acetobacter sp., assembly GCF_022483985.1. Taxonomy (NCBI): domain Bacteria; kingdom Pseudomonadati; phylum Pseudomonadota; class Alphaproteobacteria; order Acetobacterales; family Acetobacteraceae; genus Acetobacter; species Acetobacter sp. The sequence continues at coordinate 2,124,196 of NZ_JAKVME010000001.1, forward strand.
ATCACCCCCTTATGTCCATTCGCTCCCGTGACGAGGGCATCGCCGTTCGTGGCCATGACAGCATCAAGCTTGTGGGCCGAAAACGCATCAAGTGAGGCACTATAGTCGAACCACTGAAAATCAGCATCGACACCGGCTTCCTTCAACCATCCCTTGTCGATGGCGACCTGCCAAGCAACCCAGCCGGGCCAGTCACTGTAGCCGATCTTCAGGGTCGCAGCGGACGCGGAGGAGAGCGTTGCCGCGACACAGACGCCAGCCAGCAGGGTTTTCCGAAGAAGCGGGAGCAGGTGCATGGTCAGACTCCAGTAATACGAATCATATAAATCGTATTACTCATTCTCTGACGGAATCCAGTTGGTTGCAACATAAAAATGTTCTTGCCATGAAACTAAAATCCGAACAGACACTAACATTTTGATTTCATGTCATTTATTTCAAAAGAAATCCCTCCATAAATTTGAATACCAAACAGACCCCGATGCGATAGCGCCCCATTTTCCGGGCTGGTCCGCTATTTTGCGCCGGACGAAGCCGCTCTTTGCCACAGCCAATCGGACGCGATGCCGAGCAAGTCTCCGGATAAATAAAGAGGGGAGCAAAGAAACCGCAGTCGGGATGAGCAGACACTGGACGTCCGATTTTATATTCGAAACCAGAATCAGAACCCCCTTTCATTTTACGAAAAACTCTGATTCTGCCCAAATAAATACTTGATATTTTTATCTTCTTTGCAGGATACAGCCTGTTATGTCCGACGTCCCGGCCGGGCCACGATACGTCCCATCCTGAGGTAAGAAGAGATCGTCCTCTGGCGCATCGTGCGTCATATCAGGATGACGCGGCTGGATGTCGCCGTTCACACTGTCAGGTCAGATACAGGCAGAAAGCAGGTCACGCGCCCAATGACCGACGGCGGCAATTCCTTCGGTTCTCTGTGGACAGGGACGAAGCCCAACGTCGTTTCTCACACACTGAAGAAAGCAAGGCAGCGCGGGAACAGCGCCATGGCATTCCTTCCTTTATCGGCACCCCCGTTCAAGGCCACTCTTCCAAACATGGTGCTGACAAACCTCTCTACCCATGACCCTGCCTCTGATCCGCAACTCACATAGCGCTCCTGACCAGCGCACAAGGTATGCAGCAGCATGTATATTACCAAACACTGTTTCTGATAAATACCATTCCAATATGAGGTAGACCAGAGATCGGCTCTTGCCGCCTTTCATATCTCATTGATGCATGGCGAAAAATGCTTCGGGAACCGCCTGACTCTGTAATATGAACCAGATGATCATGATAACCGGGAGAGTAGCTCATGCAGTTCAACAATATCAGAATAGTTCAGGAAATTTCCGACTGCGCTGACCGCTATGAAAAGGCTCTGGCTGATAACGACGTTGCGACACTGGACGATTTTTTCTGGAATGGACCGGAAGTGGTGCGTTACGGCGTAGGGGAAAATCTGTACGGTGGTGAAGAAATCGCGGCCTTCCGCCGTGCCCGGCAGGGCGGCTCACCTCCACGCGCGGTCCTTCGACGTCACATTACCAGTATGGGTGATGATACCGCCGTCGTCAGTCTGGAATTCAGGCGGGAAGGCAGCCAGAGAACGGGCCGTCAGATGCAGACATGGGTCCGTGTGAACGGACAGTGGAAAATAATCGCAGCGCATGTATCGCTGATGGCTCAGCAGTCAGAAGCCGTCGCGCCTGCCCTTTCATAGGCCCTGCGTCGGAAATCAGCACATCGACCGCGCTCTGTCTCAGACCCTTGAGACCGCAATCTGTGTCCTGATGGTGTTCATATCACGTGACCAGCGATTACAGGCCGGCAACAGCAAATCGTCGGCCACTGTCAGACGCAGACCGGCGGGCAGCCGTTTAAAGAGCAGCGTATCCAGAGTGCATTCACCCTGAAGAATCTGCGGGTCAATGGTGAATGCCGCAATATGCAGTTCATCGGATGCTTTCCGTATGGAGCCGTGCTGCGCGGCGCACATGAAATATCGGAGAAAACGGGCATCCTGACTTGCTCTCATTTTGCGAATACATCATGCTGAATAAAAATATATACAAGAACACTTCGATTGTGAAACATTGACGTCAGAGTTGCAGGCGCTACCGGGGATATCCGTGAAGAAGCTCTCTGTATGGCGCAACAAGGATTGATAGGCGCGCATGGAACAGCTCGAAAGACAGGTGAAGGCAGACCTTCAGAAAATCTCGTATGCAACAGGCAACTGGTGTTTTTCCCGTCAGAAAGATGGTGAACAGGTTCTCGATGTCGCCATCATCGGGGGCGGTCAGGGTGGAATTGCGACATGCTTCGCGCTCAAACGGCGTGGCATTTCCAACGTCTGCATTTTTGATGCGGCCCCTCGCGGTGGAGAGGGTCCCTGGATCACCTTTGCCCGCATGCTCACGCTCCGGACGCCGAAATATGTGACAGGACCTGATCTGGACATTCCCAGCCTGACGCCACAATCATGGTATGAAGCCAAATATGGCGTGCAGGCATGGAAAGATCTGAACAAGATCTCCCGTCAGGACTGGCAGGCCTATCTGGACTGGGTGCGGGACGTGCTGGAGCTGCCGGTTCAGAACGAGCACCGGCTGACAGACATGGCATGGCAGGATGGCCTTCTGCGTCTGTCTTTTGAATGTGCGGGAGGAGAGCGAAAAACTGTATGGGCCCGCAAACTGGTTCTGGCGACCGGCATTGACGGTGGCGGCCGGTGGCACATCCCGAAATTCATCTCGGATGCTCTGCCGTCCACCTCCTATGCCCATACGTCGCAGCAGATTGATTTCGAGAAACTGCGTGGCAAGCGCATTGGCGTTCTGGGAGCCGGAGCTTCGGCTTTCGACAATGCTGCGACAGCTCTGGAGATGGGGGCGGCCAGTGTAGATCTCTGCCTGAGACGCAAGGAGATTCCGTCGGTCAATCCATATCGCTGGATGGAAAATGCGGGCTTTCTAAGCTTTTTCTCGGAGCTTCCTGATCTCACCCGCTGGCGTTTCATGCGCCGTATCTACGACCTCAACCAGCCTCCGCCGCAGGATACGTTCTGGCGCTGCCGTCGCCATGAGAATTTCGCGTTTCATACCGGCGCACCATGGACAGCGGTAAGTCGTGACGGAGATGACGTCGTGGTGACGACACCCAAGGGTGAGATGCGCTTTGACTTCCTTATTATCGGCACCGGCTTTACCGTCGATATGGCGCTACGTCCCGAACTGGCGGGAATAGCCAGCCATGTAGCGCTCTGGAAAGAGCGTTTCACACCACCTGAAGATGAACCGAGCGGTGTTCTTGGAGATTATCCTTATTTGGGAAAAAACTTTCAGTTTCTTCCCAAAGATGAGAATGATCCCATCACACCTATGCTGGCGGCCATTCACAATTTTACCTTTTCCGCCACACCCAGCATGGGCCTGTCCGGTGCATCCGTAAGCGCGATGCGTTTCGGCGTCGAGAAACTCTCCTTCGCCATCGGTCGTGATCTCTTCGTTCAGGATGGGGATCAGCATTTAAAAAGTCTTCTGAACTATCATGTTGATGAACTTGTCAGTCTGGAGCCGCCACCGGCCTGAATGGTGATCCAGTGCAGTCTCTCCTGACGGGACCGGTCTTTCGGGTCTGCGCGTCTGATCTCGGCAGCATGGTACTCTCTTGCAGAACCAGTTGCCGTCAATTTTCGGCCTTGTCCTGACGGGTGGTCACAGTCACCGCACGCAAACGGACAAGGTCACTCTCCATTACGGAAAACATAGTCAGATAAAGCATGTTTTTTACCTTCTTGAACCGCATATGACACGGTGTTTCATCTCGTTACCTACAGACCAGAAATTCGGGCCTGCCCCTTCCCGTTTTCCCCAGATCATTGTTTTATCTGATGAGAATGGACCGGTAGCCGGATTGCGTGCCGCCCGTCATCCATATCCTGACGTTGCATGATGTGTTTTCGACTGTGATCTTCCCCCTCTCAAAATCAGCATTGTACAGAAGCTTGTTTTGAGTCGACAGGTCGGAACAGACAGCGGCGTTCTGGCAAAAGAAACAGAAGACCCTCTTTGCGCCGTATGGGAACCTGAAGCGCTCGCTCCTGCCGACAGCAGAGAGCAGCGCACCCTCCCCTGCGGTCCTGTCTTTCCAGTGCGGTCCGTCTCCCGCTCGTCAATCCTGATCTTCTTCTGAATGCCAGCACACCGGCAGAACAGGAGCGTAAACACCAGACCTCTTTTCTCGCACCACGCACACAGGAGGTTGCCCCCCATGACGCCACTCCGCGTCGGGAAAGAAATCGTCAAAATGTTTTGACAACGTATCATTACACATGGCATCACAAGCCAATGCATCAGCTCGTGACGTGCCCATCAACGACGGTGGGGACAGTAAGCCGATGACAGAACCAGCGATGACACCCGGATGACCAACGACGGTCTCTGTGCCTGATAATGGCGCATCTGCTCCCTGCGACAGATGCTGGACGTTATGACGTGGACAAAGGCTTCCTCAAGGCAGGAAACCCGCGCACTCTGCTCGCGGCATTCCTCTATTTCGACGTGTCCTTCATGGTCTGGGTTCTGCTCGGACCTCTGGGAATTTCCATCTCCCACGACCTGCATCTCAATGCAGGTCAGAAAGGCCTGCTGGTCGCGACTCCTGTGCTGGCAGGCGCCGTGCTGCGCGTACTGGCCGGGGCGCTGGTCGACCTGTTCGGGCCACGCCGCGTCGCTATCGGAGCACAGATTTTCGTCATCGTCGGGCTTTTTCTCGCGTGGATGATCGCGCCGCATAGCTATGCGGCCCTCTTTGGCGTGGCGCTGGTGCTGGGCGTGGCCGGGGCTTCCTTCGCCGTCGCCCTTCCCCTCGCCTCCGCATGGTATCCGCCGCAGTACCAAGGCACGGCCCTCGGCATCGCTGGCGCCGGAAATTCCGGAACAGCGCTCGCCTCTCTCTTCGCACCGGGACTGGCAGCCCTTTATGGCTGGGTTAATGTGCTGGGACTGGCCACTCTGCCGCTGACCGGCGTGCTGATCGCCTTCCTGTTTCTGGCCAGCGAACCTCCGGGCAGAAAAGCTGGAGGTGGCCTGAAAACCTGGCTTCCCGTTCTGCGTAACGCCGACTGCTGGGCCCTGATGTTTTTCTACGGCGTGACCTTCGGCGGCTTTGTCGGTCTGGCCTCCTTCCTCACCATCTACTTCAACGACCAGTACGGCCTGTCTCCCGCGATCGCCGGAACCTGCACCGCTTTTGTTGTGTTCGTCGGCTCCTTCGTGCGTCCTCTTGGCGGGGCAATCGCCGATCGTATTGGCGGCGAACGCACCCTGACCATCCTCTACGGACTGGCGGCCATCGTCTTCGCGATTATCGGCTTCGGACTCCCGACCATCTGGCTCGCTTTCCCTGCTTTCTTTCTCGGTATGGTGGTGCTTGGTCTCGGCAACGGCGCGGTGTTCCAACTTGTGCCGACACGTTTTCCAACGCAGGTCGGCATTCTTACCGGTCTGGTCGGCATGAGCGGAGGCGTCGGCGGGTTCTATCTTGCCTCATCCCTCGGTGCGGCGCGGCAGGCGACAGGCTCATACGGCCCCGGTTTTCTGGGCTTCGCGATCATCGCTCTTCTGGGACTGGCATGCGTCAGCCTCTGCCGCCGACGCTGGAAATCCGAACGGGATGTATTTCCTGCCGCCGCAAACGCCCCGGCGTCTCTGTAACCGTCCTCCCTCTCCCATCAGCAGGAACGCACACAGTGACTCCTCGCACGCCATTTTTTCGTCCATCTCGCTTCAGCGCGGGATCGGCTGCCCTGCTCGCGGGTCTGTGCATGGCGCAGACCGCATGGGCTGATGCTCTCCCTATCACTCAAAATCCTCCTTCTTCACAGCAGGGAAAAGCACCACCCACTTCTAAAAAACTGTTCCTGCACAGCCCTGACTGGGGCGTTTTCAATGCAGGCAAAGGCGCTGCGGCCGGTTTCGGAACAGTAGGCGGATACGGTCAGGCACGCTGGGCGGAAGACTGGAGCGATATCGTCAATACATCGCCCGAAAAACGGAAGAACGACTGGTTCAATCGTCTGAAATACATTCGCCTGACAGACAAGGGCGATATCTGGCTGTCCATCAACGGAGAAGAGCGGCTGCGCTATATCTTCGAGAACCAGCCGATGATGGGAACCGCAGGCAAAACCAATGCCAGCCGCGTGCTGCTGCGCAGCATGTATGGCGCTGACCTGCATATTGGCGAGCATGTCCGCGCCTACGCCGAATTTCTCTGGGGGGTCGCAGGCGGCTCCAATTATTACGGTTATCAGGCCGGAACCCAGCGTGAGCGTCTCGATCTCCAGCAGGGTATTCTTGAAGTAAAAGGAAACCTGCTCGGCGCGAAAATGGGTGTGATCGGCGGCCGACAGGTGTTTCTTGATGCCCCCGTTTCCATGCAGTCCGCCCGCGATCTGACCAACGTGCAGCAGACATGGGACGGCTTTCGCGGTTATGCGGTCTGGAAGTCGTTCCGGCTGGACGTGTTCGATTTCATGCAGACGAACAAGCTGCCGCGGAACGTCTTTGCTGACGGCACGAACTACAATGCCCGGATGTACGGAATCTATACCTCCACAGCTCTCCCCACCTTTTCCGTCATGAACCAGAAAAGCCAGCTTTTTGCGGATGTGTTCTTCATCGGTTATCTTTTCAACGGCGCCCCGGCTGCCCTGCCGACCATGACCGGCACACAGGCCGGATCAACCCGTCGTGATAATGTCGGTGCACGGTTCTGGGGTAATGTCGGTCCTTTCGATATCAGCCTGACCGGCGTGTTTCAGGGTGGTGAGTTCCGCCCCGCCGCCAATCAGGGCTCGACCCGCCCGGTCCGCGCCTATGCCGTCAACGGCTCGTTCGGCTGGACGGCGAAAAGCCTGAAGGCGAAACCCTCCATCGCTCTTCAGGCCGATCTGTTCTCCGGCGGCTCCTATCACAGCAAGGACGGCGCGGTCGGCACATTCGCCACACCGTATTTCCCGCTGCCTTACTACAACGATGTAACACTCGCCCTCACCTCCCAGAACCTGATCGGGGTTGGGCCTGTCATCACAGCCGCTCCTCTGGCGAATCTACACCTCAAACTGCATGTGCCGGTCTTCTGGCGTGAAAGCACGCAGGACGCTGTCTATGGCACCGGAAAAATCTACGGATATCGCAACACTCTTTCCGGTGGCTTCCTCGGTGTTACGCCACAGACGCAGGTCGCGTGGAACTTTGCGCCCCACTGGACATGGACCCATGACATCGCCGGGTTCCTCGCCTCGCAGGGGATGCATCACGCGGGCGCGAAGGACGGAGCCTTCTACATGCAGACCATGGAATTCAAGTTCTGAAGCTCACACAGCGCCGCACAGAGACAGCACATGACAGAAGACGCGACCATGACCAAGGCAGGCAACATCATCATCATCGGTAACGGCATGGTCGGCCATTACTGTGCCGAGCAGCTTGTGATGCATGGGCTGAATGAGACCCATGCGATCCACATTTTCGGCGACGAACTGCATGACGCTTATGACCGGGTGCATCTTACCGAGTATATGAGCGGCAGGGACGCGCTGGCGCTTCGTCTGCATGTCGAGGATTTTCACGCAGCACATGAACTCACCCTGCATCGTGGTGTGCGGGTGACAGGCATCGACCGTGCGACGCAGGTTGTGGAAAGCGACGAAGGCTTCCTGCCCTACGACACCCTGATCCTCGCCACAGGTTCCACGCCTTTCGTGCCGCCGGTTCCCGGCAATACAGGCACGGCAGGGCTGGTCTATCGTACGCTGGACGATCTCGACATGATCCGCTCAGCCGCAGAAGGTGCGAAACATGGTGTGGTGATCGGCGGCGGTCTTCTGGGGCTGGAAGCGGCAAATGCCCTTGCTGGTCTTGGCCTTTCAACAGCCGTGGTCGAATTCGCGTCTCGCCTCATGCCTGTGCAGCTTGATGAGGAGGGTGGAGCCGCGCTGAAACAGCGGATCGAAGCCCTCGGGATTCAGGTTCTGACCGCACACGCCACGCAGGAAATCGTATCTGGTGAAACGCACAGGCACCGTCTCGCATTTGCAGACGGCACTTCACTGGAAACCGATCTCGTGGTGTTTTCGGCGGGCATCCGTCCACAGGACCGGTTGGCCCGTGACTGTGGTCTGGCCGTCGGCGCGCGTGGAGGCGTGGTCATTGATGACACATGCCGCACCTCCGACCCTTCCATTTTCGCCATCGGGGAATGCGCCTGCTGGAATGGACAGGTCTTCGGCCTCGTCGCACCGGGCTACACCATGGCGCGGACTGTCGCCTCCACGCTGGCGGGTGAAGAAGCGGCCTTCTCGGGCGCGGACATGTCCACAAAACTCAAGCTTCTGGGTGTGGATGTCGGTTCCATCGGCGACGCACATGGCGTCACACCGGGCAGCCGCAGCTATCGCTTTATTGGAGAAGTCGATGGCTCCTACCGCCGTCTCGTCCTTTCGGAAGACGGCAGTCAGGTGCTCGGAGCCGTTCTGGTGGGCGACAATGCCTATTACGACACGATCCTTCAGTATGTGCAGAACAGCATCAAGCCGCCCGCCGATCCTGCGGCTCTGATCCTGCCGCGTGGCGAAGGCGCGGAACTGCTGGGAGCCGATGCGCTGCCGGATACGGCCATGATCTGCTCATGCCACAACGTCACCAAGGGCGCGATCTGCACCGCCATTGATGGCGGCTGCGCGGACTTTTCCTCCCTGAAACAGAGCACCAAGGCCAGCACGGGCTGCGGCGGTTGCGCGGGCCTTCTGAAAAGCGTATTCGAGAATGAACTGGAATCACGCGGAATCACGGTAGATCGCAGTCTGTGTGAGCATTTTTCCTATACACGGCAGGAACTTTACTCCTTGGTCCGCGTGCATGGCATCCAGACATTTGAAGATCTCATGGCACAGCATGGCAATGGTGGGATCGGCTGCGATATCTGCAAGCCTGCCGTCGGCTCCATTCTGGCTTCCGCATGGAACAAGCCGATTACGGACCCGCTCTACATTCCGCTTCAGGACACGAACGATACGTTCATGGCCAACATGCAGAAGAATGGCACCTACTCCGTCGTTCCCCGCATCGCGGGCGGCGAGATCACGCCTGAAAAGCTGATCGTTCTTGGTCAGGTCGCCAAGAAGTATGACCTTTATACCAAGATCACCGGCGGACAGCGTATCGATCTTTTTGGAGCCAGACTTGAGCAGTTGCCCGACATCTGGGTCGAACTGCTCGATGCAGGTTTCGAGACCGGACACGCTTACGGAAAATCCACCCGGACAGTGAAATCCTGTGTCGGCAGCACATGGTGTCGGTATGGCGTACAGGACAGCGTCCGCAAGGCGCTGGATCTGGAAAACCGCTACAAGGGTCTGCGTTCTCCCCACAAGCTCAAATTCGCCGTTTCCGGCTGCACCCGTGAATGTGCGGAAGCGCAGAGCAAGGATGTGGGCGTGATCGCCACCGAAAACGGCTGGAACCTTTATGTCTGCGGCAATGGCGGCATGCGGCCCCGCCATGCGGAACTGTTCGCCACCGATCTGGATACGGATACGCTTCTAAAATATATCGACCGTTTCCTAATGTTCTACATCCGTACGGCTGATAAACTTCAACGTACCTCCGTCTGGCGGGAGAATCTGGAAGGCGGGCTGGATTACCTCAGGGACGTCATCATCAACGACAGTCTCGGCATCTGCACGGAACTGGAGAGCCAGATGCAACTGGTCGTTGACCGCTATCATTGCGAATGGCGAGACGCCCTGACGGATCGTGAAAAGCTCAAGAGATTCCGTACATTCGTCAATGACAGCCGTCCCGACCCGAATATCCGCACAGTGCCGGAGCGTGATCAGGTTCGTCCGGCTGATAATCTGCCTGAAGCCGTTTCCTCAGCGGGTCCTTTTCACTGGACGACCCTGTGCGGACAGGATGATCTCGTGGAAAACTCGGGCGTTGTCGCGTGGCATGACGGAAGTCAGATTGCACTGTTCTATCTGCCCGCGACGGAAACCACTGCTGCCCGGGTCTATGCCATCGACAACCACGATCCGTTTTCCAACGCCAATGTCATCGGTCGCGGTATCATGGGGGATCTGAAAGGACAGCTTGTGGTCGCCTCGCCTCTCTACAAGCAGCACTTCCGGCTGGAAGATGGACAATGTCTGGAAGACGCCAATGTTCGGCTGCGGACATGGGACGCCCGGATGGAGAACAGAAAAATCGAGATCAGGGCAAAGACCGAGACAAACGTGCCGGATCTCGTAACGGCCTGATCCGATATGGCGAGAGAGGAAATCCGCACCGTCTGCCCCTATTGCGGGGTCGGGTGCGGCGTTATTCTGGAAGTCGAAAATGAGCGTATCGTCAAGGTACGCGGCGACACCGCACACCCTGCGAATGGTGGTCGGCTCTGCACCAAAGGCAGTTCCTGCGATAAACCTCTCCTCTCCGACCAGCGGCTGCGTCAGGCTTTTGTCCGCGCCAAACGTGACGAAGCAGCAGCCCCACTGCCCATGCAGCAGGCCATCGCAACCACGGCGAAACGCCTGCGGAGCATTCTCGACAAACATGGTCCGGACGCCATCGGCTTCTACGTCTCGGGGCAGATGTCTCTGGAAGCGCAGTATCTGATCAACAAGCTGGCCAAAGGGTTTGTCCGCAGCCAGCACATTGAATCGAACTCCCGGCTTTGTATGGCCGCCGCCGGAACCGGCTACAAGCTCTCACTGGGAGCCGATGCGCCGCCGGGCAGCTACGAAGATTTCGACTGCACCGACCTGTTCTTCGTCATCGGCGCGAACATGGCCGACTGTCACCCCATCCTGTTCCTGCGGCTGATGGATCGCAAACGCAGCGGAGCCAGACTGATCGTTGTTGATCCGCGCCGGACAGCCACAGCCGAAAAAGCCGATCTTTATCTTCCCATCCGTCCCGGCACCGACCTCGCCCTTCTCAACGGCTTGCTCCATCTTCTTGTCAAAAACGATGCTATCGACAGGGATTTCATTGCACACGCCACCACGGGCTGGGACTCCATGGAGGCGTTTCTTGAGGACTACGCGCCTGAAACCGTAGCCGAGATTACAGGTCTGCCCACCGAGGACATCCTGACGGCGGCACACTGGATCGCAGAAGCCGGTGAGTGGATGAGCCTGTGGACCATGGGGCTGAACCAGAGCATCGCCGGTACATGGAACACCAACGCTGTGTGCAATCTTCACCTTGCAACCGGGGCCATCTGCCGTCCCGGTAGCGGTCCTTTCTCGCTCACCGGACAGCCCAACGCCATGGGCGGGCGTGAGATGGGCTATATGGGCCCCGGTCTGCCCGGTCAGCGCAGCGCGCTGGTCGCAGCGGATCGGAACTTTGTCGAACAGCAATGGAATCTTTCGCCCGGAACCCTGCGTGATACAGGTGGTGACGGGGCCATCGCGATGTTCAAAGCGATGGAACAGGGAGAGATCAAGGCGTGCTGGGTCATCTGCACCAATCCTGTGGCGACAGTCGCCAACCGCAAACATGTGGTGCGGGCTCTGGAGGCTGCTGACTGTGTCATCGTGCAGGACGCGTTCGCGGACAGCGAGACCACCCGTTTTGCCGACATTCTGTTGCCTGCCACTCTGTGGGCGGAAAGCGAGGGGGTGCAGGTCAATTCCGACCGCACCATGACGCTTGCCCGTCAGGCTGTGCCGCCACCGGGCGAAGCACTGGCGGACTGGGACATCATTGCCCGCGTGGCCTGCGCCATGGGGTTCGAACAGGATTTTACGTTTGCTTCCGCAGCCGACGTGTTTGCCGAAGCCAGCCGGTTCACAAATCCGAAAACAGGTTACGACATTGCTGGTGTCAGTCATGCCCGTCTTCGCGAAGGCCCCGTGCAATGGCCCGCTCCGGCTGGCGACACGCAGTCGCGGCATCCCATCCGCTATCTCCCGTCTGACAGTGACGGTCCCGTCTTTGCGACAGCTGATAGCAAGGCGGTCTTTTTCGCTCGTCCATGGATGCGACCGGAGGAATGGCCGGACGACGAGTTCCCCTTCGTCCTGAACAGCGGCCGCCTCCAACACCAGTGGCACACGCTCACCAAGACCGGACGGGTGGAGAGTCTCAATCGCCTCAATCCGGGACCATTCGTAGAAATCGGCAGCGAAGACGCCGCCACGCTCGGGTTGGCGAAGGATGATTCCGTGCGCATCACCTCCCGGCGCGGGCAGATCGTTCTTCCCGTGCTAATCTCGTCACGGGTGCGTTCAGGCACGTGCTTCGCTCCCTTTCACTGGAATGACAGATTCGGGGAAAACATGACGGTCAACGCCGTCACACCGGATGCCGTCGATCCCATCTCGCTGCAACCCGGCTTCAAAGTCTGCGCCGTCTCTCTTGAGCGCGTGGAAACAACGACGCACGCCGCTTCCGTGAAACCGGAAAAGGAAGGATCTCACACCATGACCTTGCGGTCTCTCGTCACCCATCTCGGTCTGGATTCTTCGACTTCTGTCTCCCTGCCCGCTCTGTCCGAAGAAGCACAGGCATGGTTGTCCGGTTTTCTTGAAGGACTGAAAATCGCTCCGCCGGAACCGGGTGAACTGCCGTCCGTTCCGGCTTCCGCTCCACTCCCCCCGCAGACACGGACGCATTTCAGCGGAATTCTCGCAGGGCTGTACAGCCGGACACGACCAGAGATACCGACACAGGCAGAGGACAACTCTCCGCTGCCTCCGACTATCGGCGTATGGTGGGCTTCCCAGACCGGACGTGCTGAAGGGCTTGCGGCAACGGTTGTGACATGGTTACGCGAGGCAGGGCATCCGGCAGAAGCGAAGTGTCTGGACAGTTGGGAGTGTGGCCATCCGGTTTCCGGGAAAGCGCTTTTTGTGGTCTCCACTTTCGGAGATGGTGATCCACCGGATTGCGCCGCCCCCTTCTGGGATACGTTAAGGTCTCAGAAGACGCCATTAACTGGTTTTGCTTATGCCATTCTGGCGCTCGGTGACTCCTCCTATGCCAGCTTTTGCGGCTTTGGACGCGCTCTTGATGGACGGCTGCGCGAACTGGGAGCGTCACCGTTACTGGAGCGCGTGGACTGCGAACCGGATTTCGAAGACACTGTTGAAGCATGGCGAGGTGCTCTGCTGACAGCACTCAACGGGACAGGCGCTCCGGCCGCCCCCATTGCCGTCGAAGCTCCCCGGATCGTGGCGGGTACACGCGACGCGCCGGTCGTGGCTAAACTGAGCATCAACGAACGGCTCTGCACATCGGGAAGCGAACGGGACACCCGCCGGATCGGTCTTGACCTGAGCGGAACGGAACTGACATGGGAAACAGGCGATGCGCTAGGCGTGTGGCCCTGCAATACAGTAGAAAATGCAGAGATCGCCTTGCATGCCCTACAACTTCCGGGAGACACATCAATTGTTTTAAGAGAGTGTGGCGCGATCGGATTGAGGGATGCTCTGTTGCGTCATTTCGATCTGTCCCGTCCCAATCCGGCCATGCTGACGGCTCTCGGTGAACGGGAAACGGGTTTTCTGCCCGACCTTCTCAGAGAGGCTTCTCTTTCTGTTACAGCGCAGGACGTGCCTGCCCTGTTCCGGCGTATGCAGCCACGTCTTTATTCCATCGCTTCCTCACCGCAGGCCACGGGCCGGGTGGTGGAACTGACTGTGGGGATCAATTTCACGCCGTGGCCGGGTGTGTGCTCGAACTGGCTCGCCAGTCTGGAGGATGGCCATGAAGTGCCGGTCTTTACCCAGCCCACCACACATTTCAGACTGCCGCAGGATGATGCGATTCCGGTGGTCATGATCGGTCCCGGCACCGGAATTGCGCCTTTCAGAGGCTTTCTTCAGGAGCGTGCCGCCCGCAAGGCTTCCGGGTGTAACTGGCTTTTCTTCGGTGAACGCAACGCTGATGAGGGTTTTTACTATCGCTCCGAACTGGAATCCTTCCAGACTGAAGGTGTGCTGACGCGACTGGACACGGCTTTTTCGCGTGATCAGCCGGAACGGATCTATGTGCAGGACCGTATGGAGGAGGCTGGTGCGGATTTGTGGAAATGGTTGAATGATGGCGCTTGTGTCTATGTCTGCGGAGACGCCAGCCGTATGGCCCGCGATGTCGATGCCGCCCTGAAGCGGATCGTCGCGCGTCACGGCGGCCTGCCGACAGGGGAAGCTGACTCGTTTGTGGCGCAGTTGACACGCGAGGGACGCTATCTGCGGGATGTCTACTGATGGTAGAAGGACGCCCTCCTCTGGTGGTTCTGGTCGCCGACGCCAATCCGAAACGGGGTTTCGCCCTGTCTGAAACATTGCGCAGTGATAGCTCCCTTCGTGTTCTGACGGTTCCGGCCGAAATGGCGCTGATTGACGCCGTAAAACTGCACGGTCCGGATGTCGTGCTGGTGGACATGGCGCGAGCCGACCGTGATGCGCTGGACAGTATCCGCGCCCTGTCGCAATCCGCGCAGGAGCGCCCGATAGCGCTTTTTGTCGACGAGGATGACTCCGCTCTGATGGAAACGGCATTCGATACGGGCATCTGTTCCTACAATGTGATCGAGACGCCGCCCCGTGACGTCAAGCCTCTCCTCCGGGCCGCCATCGCCCTCTATGACCGCTTCCGCCGGACACGCGAAGAACTCAGTGAAGTCCAGCGTGTCCTTGCGGAGCGCAAACTTATTGATCAGGCCAAAAGGTGTTTCATGAAGAACGAAAAAACAAACGAAACCCAGGCTCACCGCTGGCTGCAACGTCGCGCCATGCAGACGTCCCGTCGCATCGCAGCCGTTGCGGAGGAATATCTCGCCAGCCAGAAAAGGGATGATCTGTCATGAAGACGCCAATTCGCATCGGCGTGTTGCAACTGGCCGACAGCGCGCCCGTCATCATGGCTCAGCAGCAGGGCCTCTTTGCCCGGCACGGACTGGAAACGGACATTGTTGTCTCTCCGTCCTGGGCCAATATCGCGGATGGCCTCGTCTGGAAAAAACTTGATGCAGCTGTAGTCTTTTGCCCACTGGCAATGATGACCGCTCTGGGCCGGCGTGGACACGGCACCCTTCTGCGTCCTCTGGGCACGATCAGCCGGGGAGGCAATACGATCATGCTGCGGGGAGCCAATCCGGTCGAGACAATCTGGCACGCAGGCTCACAAGGGCGACGTGCTTTTGATATCTGGCGCAGCGGCATCGGACGACGCCCCCGTATTGCCGTCGTGCACAGCTATTCCACTCATCTTCTCATTCTCAGAAGATTTCTGAAAATGATTGATGTGGACATGGAAAGCGATATTGAGCTTCTGGTGATGCCACCCGTCGACATGATCCACGCTCTTTCTGAGAAGAAGATCGACGGTGGATGTGTCGGCCCGCCATGGGGAACTGAGGCGGAGAGGATCGGTGTTGCTTTCCGGGTCGGTGGCTCGTCCTCCGTTTTTCCTGATCATGTCGAGAAGATCATGGTGGCTTCCGGGGAGCTTGCCTGTTCCGAACCCAAAATGCAGGCGATGACCCGCGCCCTGCAGGAAGCCATCAGCTTTTGTCAGCAACCCCACCATAGACAGGGCATCACCGATGCGCTCGCGGCTTCCCTCCCGACGGGCGGTCTCGCGCTCCCTGCGGAAGCCACTCACGCAGTGCTGCCAGAAGGATCTGCCGCAGAAGCAATCTCCTTTTCTTCCGGAATGCTTCAGAAGCACGATATCGAATGGATCATTCACGACATGATGGCTCTTGGTTGGCTGGAAAATACCGAACGGCAGACACTCATGCAGTGGAGTGCTTCCGGCGCCTTGACCTCCGCACCTCCCGTTCCTCTCTGATTTTCCGGAAACGTACCTTAACAGGCTCCTCCTTCATGCTGTTCAACTTCGAAATGGATTTCGCCCATTCGTTGCGCTGCATCCCGATGATAGTCAGGATGAAACTTGATCTGTGCGGTGTAAAAGTCAGCCTCCGTCAATGGAGCCGTTTCACACAGGAGGATCGGGCCGCACTCGTGCAACGACCGGCAGAAAGCCTGAAGCAGTGTAAAATCTATCGCAATCTCCTTGTCGACCTTATCAGGCAAAGAGCGGAAGAAGAGCCCGTCTTTCTTCCGCCAGTTTCACCGGAAACCTGGCAGAAAGCAGATGATATACCGCAGAGCATCAGACAGACCGCTGCTGCGCATGGCGCAGCCACACCAACCTTGCAGCAGTGGAACCATCTTTCCCCGTTGCAACGCTTCGCCCTGATGAAACTCACAAGACCAGGACATGAAAACCAGAATTTCATCCCGGCGTTAAAGGAGTTTTTTACAGAAAATACTTAAAATAAAATACAAATACCGAATTGAATATTTAAAATTAACCATTCCATGAAAGCTTTATTTCCTTCGAAATTTCCGGATTGCATTTCCGGGCAAAAAAGCACGATGACGCCAGAGCTTCCGGCAAATCAATTTCATTTAGCTTTCTAAGATCAATAGGATCAAAAAGCTTTTGCCTCAATGTCCGGTTTTGAGGGGCGGTTTTTTTAATATAATGCGTTCCCTGCTCTGTTTTGCATGGCGATATTTCAGAAAATTTCTCGCCCTGCTGGCGTATATATCGAATATACAAAGTATTAAAATAAATTTCATCAGGAGCCAGACTCCATTTCAGAGCATGATCCAAATCAGGATGAGATTGCGCAAACCATTCCGCAACCGCCCGGTTTGCGGCAAAAAACTGTGATCCACGCCAGAGATCTGACAAGACGACCTCTCGTTCCAAAGGAAATTTTCCGCATACTTTTTTATAAAAATTCCATACTCTTGAATGAAGAATGCTTTTTTTAGGATTAAGGCTTTCAATATCACATGGCTGAAATTTTGTTACGCAATAGCGACCCAATCCTTCGGATGATAGATTCTCCGGATCAATCCCTCCCCATATAGAAAATATATTTCCCTTACTGCGCAACAAATTATTATTAATTTTAACAGGAATTTTTATCGGGAAACATGACCCGCTTATAAAAACAAAACGATCACTGTCAACATCTTTAAGCGCTTCATAGATAAGGTTTTTCATGGCTTGTACCGCAGAAAAACCTCCCCAATTCACCCTCACTCTATTTTCCAAAAAAACTATTCTATTACTTTGATTGATTAAATTACCATTATGGATATCCACTTTGGCGTCGAGGTGAACATAAACAACAGATCTATGATCAGAGAGAAGGGATTCAAGCAGCAAGTTCAGCTGATCGTCAATTTTATGAGCCATAATCATATATGATATTTTCGACTCCTTTTTGTGTATGTTTTTATTTTTTAAAATATCTAATTTTTCATACGCACCATCGTGTTTTTTATATACATGGGTAGTTTTAATTTCGAGAAGATCGTAATATCTATCATATTTTGTTTTTATTTTTTTCGATTTTATCCCAATATCATTGCTATTTTCCATAAAATCACCAAACTATAAATACTTGATTGTTTTTCCTGCACAAACAAAAAATACCACAACATGAAATCTTACAAAAAGAAATTACTTTAAAGTTTACTGCCTTTTGTGTTTAATAATTTGTATTTTCTGCAAGAAAATAATCCGATGTTCGAATTAATGAGACGGATAGATAAAGAACAATACAAATAATTCTTCTTTATCATTGATAATTTCTAAATTCATGACATATCTCACGCAATGAAAATCTGGCTGATTTTGATAAGATTTTACCTGTGGCGCATCATCGCCACCCACTCCACAAAAATCCCGCAATCATAACTCCATTGTTATATCAATGAATTAGCATGCTCTGTATCCTGAACGTGTCATATGTTATGGCGTAGCAGTGACATCTGACCAGTAAACCGCATAACAGGCTGATATTCTCAACAGCCATACAGAACAGGACAAACTGTAAAAACGGTCCAGAACTGCATCTGACGCAGACACACGAACTCAACTACCGCCCGCAACTTACCAGTCAGCCGAGGCGGTTTCACCGAGTTGGGCAATCCCTCTCCCTTATTCAGAATGTTATGGAAGAGAAGACTTGACTTGCCTGTATCAACCGCAGGCAGGCTCTGAGATAACCCACGGCTAAACATCCATCTTCCCGCCGGGAGCAGGCCGAGCCTCCACAGGGACGTTCCAGCAGCTGGTACATTCAGTATTACAAATGTTTCAATTAAATATCACAGGCCTCGACGACATTGCTCCTTATGGGGCACGCCACCGCATCCGTACGAAGATAAGCAACACCCTCCAGCCTGTTACAAAGCAGTCTTCTCCTCATGGAAAAGATGCGTCATCAGGCTCAAAGCCAAACACCAGACATCGCGTAGTCTCGCGTATCATGTGCCTGTCAGAGCATTCCCGGATCACTCCCTCATATCACCCGCAGCGGGCATAACGACACTCCGGCATGACGTTCAGGAAACTGTCAGCTTCACCTGATAGATTAAAACTCAGATCACTGTTCATCCCCACCAACGACACCGAAAGCCGACTGAATTTCATGCATGTTCGTCATGCCACTCAGCACTCCGTCAGTAGGACAGAAGCAAACGTTCATCTGGCTGGATGTCAGCGCCCAGACACTCATCGCCGCAGGAAAGGACCAGTGAGTTTCAGGCCCGCTGCCGTCGGATGGCTTCCGGTGCTTGTCTGCCTGTCTGCCTTGCTTGCACACCCTTCATCAGCGGCGGAGAGCGGGCAGATCATCACAATGGGACCAAAGGCGCAGGGCAATGCCGCCCTGACTGTCTCGACGGTGCAGTCTGGCGCACTCGGCAAAACTCTCGAAGCCATGGGGACCGTCACATCCGAGGCGAGCCGCATTGTCCGCCTCCACCCCGCGGGTTCCGGAAAAGTCCTGCACATAGCCGTCGTCCCGGGACAGCACGTCCGCAAAGGTGATGTGCTCCTCACCTATCAGGATCACGCCCTGCATCTGGTGCGTCTTGAGATGGCCAGAGCCCAGTCCGCACTGGCGACAGCACAGGCAGCCTACCAGAACGCCGCCGCCGCCCACGATCGGGGACGGCTGCTCGCAGGATCAACGGTGTCGGAAGGAGAAAACAAACGTCGTCTGGCGGCGTTTCAGGCGGCAAAAAGTGATATCATCGCCCGGCAGGCCGATGTTGACACGCTGACCCACCAACTCAGGGAGGAATACAACTCCGTTACGGAATCAGACAGGGTCCAGACCAGCAGGTCCGACGAGACATCGGCGATCATCGCCCCTGCCGCAGCGGAAGTGCAGAACATATCCGTCGGCGTGGCGGACGACGTCTCCCCCGCCACGGAACTGATGACCCTTTCCGACATTTCTTCCGTCTGGATTATCTCGGATATTCTCCCACAGGATGCCGCTCAGGTGGCGGAAGGCAGCGAACAGACCACGGAACTCGTGTCGGATACCGGCACGACACTGCTGAAATCGCAGATAACCTCGGTGGGTGACGTGGCCGACCCGGCTACCGGTCTGGTGCGTGTCATAAGCACCGTTCCAAACCCGGACGGTCGTCTTCGTCCCGGTATGTTTCTTAACACCCACCTGCCCGCACAAGGAAAAACGACGGGCATCGTCGTGCCCGAAAGCGCCGTCATGGACATCAACGGTATAAGCATCGTCTTCATCCCGGTCGGTCCGGACCGGTTCCGCCCACAGGAAGTGCGCGTCAGCGGGACGAGCAATGGACAGAAAGTCATTACATCCGGCCTCTCGGCAGGGGAACGGATTGTGACGCACGGTGCGTTCGCCCTGAAGGAAGTGATGCTGGTCTCTGACTCGGATGACGGAGACTGAAAGGCGCATGTCTACCTTTCTATCCGCTCTCCAGACGCGGCGCTGGCTGATCCTCGGAGTTATTGGCCTGATCTTCATCGCAGGATGTTTCGCTGTACGTGGCCTCCCTGTGGAGGCCGTGCCTGACATTTCCCCCCAGCAGGTGCTGGTTTCCGTCGTTGCGCCGGGACTTGCCACGGAAGAAATCGAGCGACTGATCACCTTTCCGATCGAGGCCAGTATGGCCGGCATTCCGGAGATGACCGATCTCAGGTCGGTCTCACGGTCCGGGGTCTCCGTCGTTTACCTCCAGTTCGCCGATGATACGGATATCAATCTCGATCGCGCCCGAGTTCAGGAGCGGCTTCAGCAGGCCCGTGACACGATATCCGTGCCCGGGATCAGCGTGAATATCGGACCGCTGGCGACCGGCCTCGGCGAGATCATGCAGTTGCAGATCAAGGGCGACGGCTATTCCCTGATGGATCTGAACCGCCTGATGACATGGACCGTGGCGCCTCAGCTGAAGCTGGTTTCGGGTGTCGTGGACGTCAACGTCAATGGTGGCGCGGAACAGACCTTTCAGGTGGCTCTCGATCAGGCCCGCCTTCTGGCGCTCGGTGTTTCGGTCGATGACGTTTTCCGCGCGGTGGACGGCAACAACGCCGCATCCGGCGGCGGCTGGATCGAACATGGTGAAGAGCAGCAGATCGTCGTCGGGCGCGGCCTGATCGGCTCGCTCGACGAATTCGGCTCCATTCCCGTCCGGACCAACGCCAATGGCACCGCGATTTTCCTGCGGGATGTCGGACACATCTCCATGGGGCCGAGAACACGCCTTGGCGCCGTCACGCGGGACGGTCAGGGTGAAATCGTCATCGGCGTCATCATGATGCGCATGGGGGCGAGTTCAGACGCCACGCTGGCCGCCATCCACGCGGCGCTCCCGGATATTCGCCGGTCTCTTCCCAAAGGCGTCAGCCTCGATCCCTACTATGTCCGTTCGACACTGACGGACAGCACCATCAGAACGGTCAAGGAAAACCTTGTCGTTGGAGCGCTTCTGGTCATCGGCGTCCTGATTGTGGTCATCGGTGACTGGAGGGCGTCACTGGTCATTGCATCCGTCATCCCGTTTGCTCTCGTCTGCGCCATGACAGGCATGCGCTGGTTCGGGATTTCGGCCAATCTGCTGAGTCTCGGGGCCATTGATTTCGGGATGATCGTCGACAGTTCGCTTGTCGTGGTGGAAAGTCTCATGACCCACCGCGCGCGGGATCAGGCCACCGGACAGAAGACGCCGCTGGCTGCTCTTGCGATTGCATCGGCGTCGGAAGTCCTCCGTCCCGTGAGCTTTGGTATTCTCGTCATCATCATGGTCTATCTGCCGATCCTGACCCTGCAGGCCATTGAGGGCAAGATGTTCCGGCCCATGGCGCAGACCGTGATCATGGCCCTGCTGGCCTCGCTCTTTTACTGCATCGTCTGCGTGCCGGTGCTCGCGGCTCTGGTGATGAAATCTGTCGGCCGCCACAGTGATACACGTCTG
Organism: Acetobacter sp.; assembly: GCF_022483985.1. Taxonomy (NCBI): domain Bacteria; kingdom Pseudomonadati; phylum Pseudomonadota; class Alphaproteobacteria; order Acetobacterales; family Acetobacteraceae; genus Acetobacter; species Acetobacter sp. The sequence goes on from NZ_JAKVME010000001.1 coordinate 2,145,566, forward strand.
GTCGCCGTTCTCCGCCGTGGTTATGCTCCGCTCCTGAACTGGTGCGAGCACCGGCCCCGGATACTCTTCGGCACGACGACCGCAGTTTTTGTGTTTTCCATCTGGGTCGGGCTGCATCTTGGCGGCGAGTTCATCCCCTCTCTCGGTGAAGGCGCACTGACGGTGACAACGACGCGGCTGCCCGGAATCTCGCTGCCTCAGGCCCTGAAGGAAGTCAGTATTCAGGAGCGTATCCTGCGCCGGTTTCCCGAGGTGACTGCCGTTGTCAGCAACACGGGAACCTCGGCCATCCCCACCGATCCGATGGGCGTCAACGAGACGGACAGTTTCATTTTCCTCAAACCGCCTTCCCAGTGGACCACGGCGCGGACACAGGAAGGGCTGGTCATGGCGATGAGCAGGGTGTTGGGCACGGAACTGCCCGGCGTCGCGCAGTCCTGGAGCCAGCCGGTGCAGATGCGGATGGATGACCTTCTCGCCGGCGTCCGGAGTCAGATTGCGGTCTCGGTCTACGGCGATGATCTCGACACGCTTGCCCGCCTTGGTGACAGGGTGGCGGCTGTTCTGAAAGCCGTGCCCGGAGCGGCTGACGTTGCCCCTCAGGGGAAGGGAACCGTTTCCTTCATCCATATCGACATCGACCGCAGACAGGCGGCGCGTCTCGGAATCTCACAGCAGGAACTCCTGAATGTTGTCGAAGCTGTAGGCGGCCATATCGGACGGTCGGTCACAGTCGATGACGCCCTGATCAGCACGCAGGTTCGTTATGATCCCGCTCAGGTCGGCACACGGGACCAGATCGCCCGTCTCAGGATACGTCGCGCGGACGGACGCGGGGCGGTTCTGCTCTCCGAGGTCGCAAAGGTCACGGTGCAGGACGGTCCTCCCCGTATCGGCCGGGACAACATCCGCCGTCGCCTGATTGTTCAGGCCAATGTGCGCGGACGTGACCTGAGTTCCTTCGTGGTGGAAGCCCAGAAGGCCGTCGGCACGAAAATCCGCCTGCCCGTGGGCTACCGCATTGTCTGGGCCGGCCAGTTCCAGAACCTGCGTTCGGCCATGGCGCGTCTGGAAATTGTCGTGCCGATCGCTCTGGCTCTGATTTTCGCCCTGCTGATCACCGCGCTGAATTCCGTGCGACTGGCCGGGCTGGTTTTCATCAATCTGCCCATCGCCGCGACAGGCGGTATTCTGGCCCTCGCCCTTCGGGGTCTGCCTTTCAGCATTTCAGCCGGAATCGGGTTTATTGCGCTGTTCGGCGTGGCCGTTCTGAACGGTGTGGTGCTTGTGACAGCCATAACCTCCCTGCGTCAGGCAGGCCGGAACGCCGCGGGTGCGGCGTTCGAAGCGGCGGAGGAGCGTTTCCGGCCCGTCATGGCGACCGCGCTGGTGGCCAGTCTGGGTTTCATTCCCATGGCCATCTCAAGCAGCGCCGGCGCTGAAGTCGAGCGACCTCTGGCGACAGTTGTGATCGGTGGACTGATCTCCTCGACCCTTCTGACGTTACTTGTGCTGCCATCGCTCTATGCCCGGATCATGAAAAATCGCATCTCATGAAAATCCTGCTTATCGAAGATGAAAGCGCGCTTGGGTCGGCTGTCAGGGATCACACCCGGCAGGCAGGTCATGTCGTTGACTGGTTCAGAACCCTTTCCGACGCCCGTGCGGCCCTGCGGGCTTCTGCGTATGATTTCCTGCTGCTGGATCTGGGACTTCCGGATGGCAACGGCCGTGATCTCCTGCGGGACATCCGTCGTGATCGTTCAGCGATGGCGATCCTGATCACCACGGCGCGGGATCAGGTCAGCGACAGGATCGCGGGGCTGTCGGATGGCGCGGACGATTATATTGTCAAACCCTATGATCTGGACGAACTCGTGGCCCGCATCGAGGCTGTTGCCCGGCGTTATGTGGCATTGCCCGACAATGTCGTGACGATTGGCGCGATCGAGATTGACCTGTCCCGGCGGCAGCTCAGGCGCGATGGACATGATGTCGATCTTTCAGCGCGGGAATGGGCTATTGTCGAGCTTCTTGCGCGCCGCCCGGGCGCTTTGTGCAGTCGCGAACAGATCGAAGATGCTCTCTATGGCCTCAGTGACGATGTAGAGAGCAACGCCATTGAGGTTTTCATCAGCCGGATACGCAAGAAAACCGAAGCCGGTCTGATCGTGACCGTTCGCGGCCGGGGCTACAGCCTCGCGGGAACGGCGTCACGATGAAACACTGGAGTCTGGCGTCACGCATCGTGTCGGGCACTCTGGTCATCGTACTTGGCGCGTTGATTCTTCTCAGCGTTCTGGTCGCGGCTTTTACCCGTTACGAGGTCACGGAACGTCTCGACAACTCCCTGCAGGAAGTCGCGGAGCGTCTGGAATTCGTCATTGGCGAACTGGATAAAAGTGATCACGCTTCCGCCGCGCCGGGCGGGGAAGTCGCCCGGCTCCCCGGCGTGAATCGGCGCACGCTTGCCTATCAGATCGCTTCAACGGATGGTCGTCTTGAAGTCCGCTCCCAAAACGCGCCGGATACGCTTTTTGTTCCTCATCTGCAAACGGGATTCTACGATCTTTCCGAATTCCGCGTGTATATCGTGCCTTCGGTTTCCGGGCATCATTACATTCTTGTGGGTGAGCCGACCTTTCATAGAAATGAAGCGGTCAGACGGGCCACTCTGATTTCAGTCATGCCCATGCTGATCTTCTTTCCGGCGATCTGGCTTCTGGTCCGCTGGCGTGTGCGCAGCGCCATGCAGCCTCTTACCAGTCTGCAGCAGGAAATCAGAAGCCGAGGCGGAGCAAATCTGGCCCCTATCCCACCGCTGGAACTGCCGGAAGAACTCGTGGCGATCCACTCCGCCGTCAATCTTCTGCTGGAACGCCTGAAAATGGCGCTTTCGACCGAACGGGCGTTTGCAGCCAATGCCGCCCACGAACTCAGAAATCCAATCGGGGCACTTCTGGCGCAGGTGCAGATTCTAAGAGGGATGCTGGAGCACTCGGAACATGAAGAACGCGCTACCACCATCATGCATCAGGCCCGCCGAATTGGCAGAATGATGGAAAAACTCCTTCAACTCTCCCGTGTCACATCAGGCATTGCCCTGACCGAAGACAGGTTTGATCTGGTGCCTGTCATCCGATTTCTGGCGCAGGAGCTTGAGCGGGAAAAAGACCAGACTATTGAACTCTCAGGAGTATCACACCTCATGATACGGGGGGACATGGATGCTGCTGGTATCCTGTTCCGTAATCTTCTGGAAAACGCGGTTCTTCATGGCTCCCTGCGACAGCCGGTCCGGGTGACGGTCACAGAGAGTTCCGAGGTTCTGATCTTTAATGACTGCAACCCACTCATGCCGGAAATCTTGCAAGATATGGAGAAACCTTTCGTCAGAGGCACGACAGATGCGGAAGGCAGTGGACTCGGACTTGCGATCGTTCGGCAAATATCACTTCAGCTTCAGGCCGATATCAGGATTACGTCTCCTGTTCCCGGAACGGCAAGAGGCATCATCGTTTCCGTCCGCTTTCCATCCGACGAGGCGACTGTCCACGTCAGGAATCAGTCCTGAAAAGATCGCATTGTGGTGATTTTCGTTTTTCACTCATGTCCTGTCCCGAGATCAACAAACTGTCTGCTCTTACAGGTTTCTAACGACCGTATCTTCCTCGCATGAACACTTGCTGGAATTCATAGGGACACCTAAAAACAGGAAAATAATCATTAGTGAATAAAAATGTCCCTTTTATCATTGGATACACAAAATACACCTCAATCAATCAGTTCCAATATAAGTATAAAAGATAATAGTGGAAACACACTCACTCCCATTCGTGTCAAAGTCATAAATTCGAGACTTTCAGAATCCTGCACATTCAATGCAACCATACCCATAGATACGACATATAACAGCATTCCGTTTTTTGAAAACGGCAACTCTATTGATATTTATGCACAAACCACATCATCCGGCTCCGGAAACACGACAAGTGAAGACCGGATATTTTCCGGAAAAATTGATCACTCAACCTTCAATCCTCTCAAAAGGATCTTGAATCTATCCGGACGAGACTGGTCAGCCAATCTTATAAATTACGAAATATCAGGCGAGTCATTTTTGAACATGACAGCGTCAGACGCCATAAGCTATCTCGCGGGACAGGTCGGCCTGTCAGCAGATATTGACAAGACGTCCGGATTTATAGGTCAGTTTTACCAGTATGAACATAAGGCGCATGGTCTTTCCGGCATGCATAGATACCAGACCGCATGGGATCTCTGTGTCAGCATGCAGCACGAATATGGATATGATCTCTGGGTTGAAAATAAAACCTTATATTTCAAGAAAAAGCAGGAAAACGATAACATCATTAACCTGCAATGGAACAATCAGACAGGAAGCTCGAATAACTATGAAAGAGCTATTCTCGATATAAATTTACTGAACAACCAGACCTATTCGGAAGATATATATGTAAAAATATCTTCGTGGGATGCTCGCCAAAAGACCGTACATTCCGCACAATATCCAGAAAACAATAGCTCCGGACATGCCTTTAATTTTACGGCGCCAATTGGAACAACGACTGATCAATGTAAAAATCTGGCTCAGAGACGTTATAACGATATTATGGCGCATGGCAAAAATGTTGAACTACACCTCCACCCTTACTTGAATATATCCACAAGACAACTCATAAAACTCAGCGGAACAGGAACTTCTTTTGATTCTATAATCTATACTGTTGATCAGGTTACCATCGAATATAGCGGACGATCCATAACAAAAAAGGCGATGTTAAGACCGCGGTAGATATGGAAAATTAAAAAATGACACAGATTCACAATTCAATAAATATGCTTATGCATTCGCATATCAACAGAATTGGCCGCGCAAAATTTGGCATCGTGAGCGCGCTGGATTATAAAAATGGATTGGTAAAAGTACGACTGCAACCAGACAATTGTGAAACCGGCTGGATATGTGATGCGGCAATCTCTGTTGGTGAAGCCACAATCTACTCACCATCGCCAGTAGGAACACATGTTTTTGTTGATACGGCTCATGGAGATGGCGACAACTATGTCGTCGTAAGCCGGGTTTTTGATTCAACCACACCACCTCAAACGTTTTCCTGCCTGAAGAATCAACCCGTCTCAGCAGGACAGCTCGGTATAAAAACAGGAAACATCGAATTTTGTATTGACAAAAATGGAATAAAAATAATTTCCGATCTTGAAATTACCGGCAACGTAACCGTTTCAGGTGATGTGAAAGTATCTGGCATTTCGCTCATGCATCATACACATTCCGGTGTGAAAGCAGGCTCGGATTCGACAACACCCCCTCAATAACACAAATTCAAGGACAGGATAAAGTGTCAGATATATCTCATACATCTGGATATGATCTTGATATTACTGAAACAGGTGATCTGGCTGTAGCATCCGGTTCAGATATTGGAAAACAACGCATTACCCGACGCCTATGCACCAATCCAGGTGATTACATTTTCTGGACTGACTATGGAGCAGGACTTCCTCAAAGAATAGGAAATACAGATACATTAAATGATATCACCTCCATTATATTAGAACAAATGAAAATGGAATCCGCTATTTCAGTATCACCAACACCCTCCATAAAAATGCACACCCTAAGTGACGGAACAAAAAAAATCAGCATACAGTACTCCGATTCAACTACGGATGAAACTACGCTGATGGAAATTTAAGATGAATCTATCCTTACAGAATTTTTCAACATTGGTTTCAAATTCATGCGCGGCAGCCCAAAGCGCCTGTTCATCATTGATTGATTTCACAACGGGTTCAGTCACACGATCGATATTTGAAGCCAATGCAACAGTTGCGCTCTGGATACAGTATTTAATTCTTCAAACCTTATCGCTCACCAGACTTTCCACATCGTTTGGCGATGATGTTGATACCTGGATCGCACAATTCGGAATTTCCCGCCTGCCAGCAGCAGCATCCACTACAACAGAAACCTTTATCAGCCTGACTCCCGACTCCTCATCGGCAACAGTTCCTGTCGGAGCCATCGTCAAATCATCTGATGGAAGCGTATTGTTTTCCGTTACCAAGGATCAGACCAATCAGTATTGGTCAGAATCTTCAAACGGTTATATCCGTCAAAATGGTGTTGCATCCATCACATGCCCCGTCACGTGCACTGTCGCAGGTTCTGTTGGGAACGTCATGTCAGGTGTTCTCAATACACTTGGCACCCAGATTTCAGGCATCGACACATGCACCAACCTTTCAAACGTCAGCAATGGTTATGACGAAGAAACAGATGAATCGGTCAAATCCCGTATTAACCTGTGGTTCTCTTCATTATCCTCTGCAACGCTTTCGTCCATTGAATACGCCATAGAAAGCTCATTCCCAAATATTTTCTATCAGATCATAGAAAACAAGGATCCTTCCGGGTACTATAGACCCGGTTTTTTTTACGTTGCTGTTGATGATGGCTCCGGCGACATATCATCAGACAACATAAACAAAACAATAGCGGCGATAAATGTCGTTCGCGCTTGTGGAGTAGAATTTTCCGTCATTCGTTCCACAACAATTCCAGTGTCTGTGGCCGTTCCCATAACGGTAAAGACCGGAACAGACATGACAGGCATAGAAAAAACCATCACAACCAGCATATCTGATTATATCAACAGCCTCACCGTCGGAGCTGTATGCAGTTATACAAAAATATCCAGCGTCATTTTTTCTGCTGCCGAAAATATTGTAGAATCCATTGGCGTCATCATGATTAACCAGCAATCAGTTGATATAGGTGGACAGACCGGCACCGTTGTACGGTTGAAAAATATTGATTTTTCCGTATCCTATATTTAAGGAAATCCAATGGCTACTGGCGACAGTGAAGATATTTTCAAACGCATTCGCTCTACCTTACCCCAATCATGGTTCCCAGCATCCTCAGAGAATGCGACCCCGGTACTTGATGGTATTTTAACCGGACTGGCGTGGCCATGGGCAATGCTTTACAAACTTCTGGGCTACACACAGAACCAGACCCGACTTGATACCAGCAGTGGAAACTTCATAGATATTGCCGCATCTGATTATTTCGGCAACAGCCTGCCACGTCTGGAAAATGAAAGTGATTCCTCTTACATAGAACGTATAAAGCAGGAATTTTTCACCAAGCGTAACACGCGAGAGGCTTTTGATTCTGTAAAAGCATCTGACAGTAGCATAGAAAGAATCGTTGAACCCTGGAGTTCAGTAGACTGTGCATGTTATGGACGCGACACATACGACAGCACCAGTCTTTGTTATGGCTCAAGAACTTCCCCCGGCACTGTTTTCATAATGACTTCAGGAGAAGCTTCTTTCTCCGTCGTTTCCCACGAGATTACAGGCATCAAGGCTGAAGGAACAGAAGCCATTCTAGTAGCTTCCAGTTCTGATTGATTCAGACTCCGCGTTACACAGCTTCAGAAGCAGGAAAGACAATCAGAAAACAGACTCCTTTTTCAGGAAGACCCGCCTGAGTATCAAGAATTTTCAATTCCGCATTATGCAAACGCAAAATCGAGGCAACCAGCGTCAGTCCCAGACCACTTCCAGGAATATGTCTGCTTTTATCAGATCGGTAAAAACGGGATAAAACAGCCTGCCGTTCGTCAGGTTGTATACCTATGCCTGTATCCTCGACAGCAATGAAAGGATGATGCCCTGTCATACTGACAGAAATCCGGACCGTTCCTCCAGAAGGTGTGAATTTTATTGCATTATCAACAAGGTTTCCAAGCATTTCGATCAAAAGATCCCTGTCTCCGTTTACAGAAATCCTTTTCTCCGGAAAAGCAGCCAGAAACTCTATACCTTCACTCTCTGCTATCGGTTCATAGAGATCAACAATATCATACACGAGCGTCGCCAGATCTATTCTGGTAAATGCCGCACGCCCCTTGCTGTTATCGATTTCCGTCAGTCTCAGCAAAGCCGTTATGATAGAAAAACACTGGTCCAGATTACCGATTGCCCGTTCAATTACAGCCCGCAAGGCGTCCGCGGACAAGGCCTGCGGCCCTGAAAGAGCTCTTTCCAGCCCCACCCGCACACGGGCCAGCGGTGTGCGCAGATCGTGGGCAATATCGTCTCCCACGCTTCGCATGTCATGCATAAGCTGTTCCAGCCGGTCCAGCATCCGGTTGACGCTGCCCGCCAGACGCTGCAACTCATCCTGCTGGGCGCCAGCGGGCAGCCGTTCATGAATGTCCCCCTGCATGATCAGATCGACAGCTTCATGCATTTCCTTCACACGGGTCAGCGCTCTGTGACTCAGCCAGGTTCCCGCCAGGAGAGCAAAAAAGACGATGGGAACAAGAGTGACGAGCGAAGCATGCCGGAGCATGATCTTCTGCTCTTCCAGAACATGCAGACTACGCCCAAGAACAAGAATATGCCCGTCCGGCATGCTCGCCGCGAGAAATCTCAGCGTATAGGGACTCCCCTCTTCCGGCTCCATCACAACATTGTGGAGCTTGCCATCCGCGACCAGACCATCCGGCCATGTACGCAGCTCACCGACAACCGGTTGATGGGATGCCGTAAAAATCCCTGCCTCATTCACGACAAGTCTCAAATCATCGGTGGCGCGCTCGCGGATAACATATTCGAGATGTTCCGTCGTCATCGCCAGAAGCAGCTTCATTTCGCCGTTCAGGACCTGACCGGACCTCCGGAATTCGACCGATGTCATCTGGGTATAGGTCAGGCTGAACTGCACGACGATGGTGCCAAGCATTGCCAGAGCGAATGCCAGCCCCAATTTGAAACGTGCCGTCCGGAAAAGAGCCAGCCGGTCACTCTGAAGAAGATTTTTCAGCAAGGTGATCCTAATCCGAAGACTGTAGGGTAAAACCCGCTCCCCGAATGCTGTGAATCAGGGTCTGCTCCCCAGAGGCGTCCACCTTGCGGCGCAGCTTTCCGATATGCACATCCACCAGATTGGTCTGCGGCGTGAACCGATAGTTCCAGACTTCCTCAAGAAGCATCGCCCGCGTCAGAATCTGTCCCGGACGACGCATCAGATATTCCAGAAGCCGGAATTCCCGTGGCAACAGCTCGATTTCACGCCCGTCCCGTTTCACCGTGCGGTCAATGAGGTCCATCGTCAACGGACCGACGCGCAAGATGGTCTGACGGATGTCATCCGGACGACGCAGCAGCGCTTCAATCCGAGCAATCAGTTCCACCATGGCGAACGGCTTTGTCAGATAGTCGTCACCGCCCGCCTTAAGACCACTCACCCTGTCATCAACAGCGCCCAGCGCTGACAGGACAAGAACCGGAGTACGGCCCCCCTTCTGTCGGACTGCCTCAATCAGAGACAGGCCATCAAGCTCAGGCAGCATACGATCAACAATCATGACATTATACTGACCGGCAAGCGCCTGCTCCAAACCAGAGCTTCCCGTCTCCGCAACGGTCACGTGAAAATCACGCCCCCTCAGTTCCGCTGAAATTTCTTCAGCGATGTCAGCGTCGTCCTCGACAAGCAGAACCCGGATCCCTTCGACGCCATCAGGCGCTGTAATGGTCATATCTGTCATCCTTCACCGATGCCCTGCACATGCTGACCTGACCACTAAAATCCTTTTCAGAAACAGTACGGTCGTCCAGAAACCGACGCATCACTCCCCGGAAAGGAAGTGCGCGCCTCCTACCCCATCAATTCCGATTTCCTCACCTGTGGCAAATCAACAGAACGAATGGACTTCACATCGTCGAGACAGAAAAGCCTCCACCTGTCTATTTTCCTTAACCTTTCACAGCGATGACGCCGCGAACGTGTCACACTGCCTGATGTCGCCACTGCCAAGCCCCCGACGGAACCAGGTGACACGCTGCGCCGAACTGCCATGGGTAAAACTGTCCGGGACAACATAACCCTGCGTTTCTTTCTGAAGTCTGTCGTCACCAACCGCTGAAGCGGCGTTGAGACCTGACTCCACATCGCCATTTTCAAGGATATGTCTGGCGTCGTCAGCACGTTTTGCCCAGACGCCCGCAAAACAGTCCGCCTGCAACTCCAGACGGACCGACTGACTGGTCGCACCACGTTGAGTCGCGCCATATTGCTGATTCATCTGCTGCATGATGCCCAACTGGTTCTGAACGTGATGTCCGACCTCATGCGCCACGACATAAGCGCGGGCAAACTCACCACCAGCACCGAGGCGGTCCTGCAACTCCCGGAAAAAGCCAAGGTCCAGATAAACCTTCTGATCCGCCGGGCAATAAAACGGGCCAGCCGCGGTCTGGGCGTAACCACAGGCCGAATTTATGCCGCCGCTGAAAAGAACCAGGTGCGGAGGGCGGTAGGTTCGTCCCATCTGCGTGAAATAGTTTGTCCAGACATCCTCCGTGGACGCCAGAACCCGGGCGATGAAACGCTTCTGTGCGTCATCGGCGGGGGATGGAGCCTGCGCAACGGTGGGACCGCTGCTGACCGCCCCACCGCCACCTTCCAGAAGATTGAGAACGATCTGTGGATCAACGCCAAAATAAAGTGCCCCGACAATCAGCAGGATGCCGCCAATTCCGCCCACCCGCAAAGGCACGCGCCTGCCTCCGCCACTGGCCCCACGCATATCCTCAATATTGGTGCTCTCGCGTTCATCATCCAGACGCATGGATACAGGCTCCGTTCGTGCAAGGTCTCACTACCGTTGATATCTAACGACAATGGCAGGAAAAAGCTGCAACAGAACGCTCCACACCGCACGGATGGAAGACAGAAGCGGACTGGAATATCTCTGCCCGCTTCACAGACGCCTGACTCAGACCTGAAAAATTAAGGTGTTACTCAACACGATCAGGATGGCGTCCGATCGTCAGGCCTGCGTCATGCATCGTCCGAGGCTGTGCGAAAAAGAAGCTCCCCACTTTAAAAGCCGGTCACAGCAGGCCGTCGCGCACGACACACTGCCTCTTGCATTCTGTTTTTCAGCGCCCATATCCTTGGCAAGATCAAGACCATGGCCGCGCCGCCTCCTTGAGGGGCGCTCCCCCATGGCCCTGACCGTCGCCTCACTTCAAAGGGACAAACAGGAATATGGACATTCAGAAATTTACAGAACGGTGCCGTGGCTTTCTTCAGGCTGCCCAGACGATTGCGCTCCGTGACTACAACCAGCAACTCACGCCCGAGCATCTGCTCAAGGCGATGCTGGACGACAGTGAAGGCGCAGCCTCCTCACTGATCAAAGCCGCTGGCGGCAACCCGCCCGGCGCTCTGGCGGCCGTGGAAGAAGCGCTCGCCAAACTCCCGAAAGTTCAGGGAGGCGGAGCCGGACAGCCACAGGCAACGCCTGACCTCGTGCGCCTGCTCGACAACGCTGAACAGGCCGCGCAGAGGGCGAACGACTCCTTCGTCGCGCAGGACCGGCTGCTCGTCGCCATCGCGGCGTCCGACACACAGGCGGGCCGCGCGCTCAAGGCCAACGGTGCTTCCGCCGAAGCACTTGAAAGAGCCGTGGCGACAGTCCGCAAAGGTCGCACCGTGACCAGCGAGAATGCCGAAGCCGGGTTCGACGCGCTGAAGAAATATGCCCGCGACGTAACCGCCGTGGCGCTGGCGGGCAAGCTCGACCCGGTCATTGGCCGTGACGAGGAAATCCGCCGCGCCATTCAGGTTCTGGCCCGTCGCAGCAAGAACAACCCGGTCCTGATCGGTGAGCCGGGCGTCGGCAAAACCGCCATCGTGGAAGGACTGGCCCAGCGTATCGTCAACGGTGACGTGCCTGAGGCGCTGCGCAACAAGAAGCTGCTCTCCCTCGACATGGGCGCGCTGATTGCAGGCGCGAAGTTCCGTGGCGAGTTCGAGGAGCGTCTGAAGGCGGTTCTCAAAGAAATCGAATCCGCCGAAGGGCAGGTCATCCTGTTCATCGACGAGATGCACACGCTCGTCGGCGCGGGGCGCTCCGATGGTGCGATGGATGCCTCCAACCTCATCAAGCCGGAACTCGCCCGTGGCACGCTGCACTGTATTGGCGCCACGACGCTCGACGAGTATCGCAAATACATCGAGAAGGACGCGGCGCTCGCCCGCCGTTTCCAGCCGGTGTTCGTTGGCGAGCCTTCGGTCGCCGATACGATCTCGATTCTGCGCGGCATCAAGGAGAAGTACGAACTCCATCACGGCATCCGCATCGCCGACGGCGCGCTTGTCGCCGCCGCCACGCTGTCGAACCGTTACATCACCGACCGTTTCCTGCCGGACAAGGCCATCGACCTGATCGATGAAGCCTCCAGCCGTCTGCGGATGCAGATCGACAGCAAACCGGAAGACCTCGACGAACTTGATCGTCGCGTCATCCAGCTCAAGATTGAGCGTGAGGCGCTGCGTAAGGAAAACGACTCAGCCAGCCGCGAACGTCTTGAAAAGGTCGATGCCGAACTGGCCGAGCTGGAAGAGAAATCCGACGCAATGAACGCCGCCTGGCATGCGGAAAAGGACCGGGTCACCGCCATTCAGAAGCTCAAGGAGCAACTGGACGAAGCCCGTTCACAGGTGGAAGTCGCGCAACGCAAGGGCGATCTGGGTCGCGCTTCGGAGCTGATGTACAGCACCATTCCGCAGTTGGAAGCCAAGATCACCGAGGCGCAGAACGAAGAACAGACCAGTTCGGCCAATGATCTGGTGTCGAAAGCGGTTACCGAACAGAGCATCGCCTCGGTCGTATCCCGCTGGACCGGCATCCCCGTGGATCGCATGGTCGAAGGCGAACGCGCCAAGTTGCTCCGCATGGAAGATGAACTGCGTCGCCGTGTCGTCGGTCAGGAGCCTGCGCTCAAGGCCGTGGCCAGCGCCGTGCGCCGTGCCCGCGCCGGATTGCAGGACCCGAATCGTCCGATCGGCTCGTTCCTGTTCCTCGGTCCGACCGGCGTCGGCAAGACCGAACTGACCAAGGCGCTCGCCGAATTCCTGTTCGACGACGAAAAGGCCCTGCTCCGCATCGACATGAGCGAGTTCATGGAGAAGCACTCCGTGGCCCGTCTGGTCGGTGCGCCTCCGGGATATGTCGGCTACGAGGAGGGGGGTGTGCTGACCGAGGCCGTGCGGCGTCGGCCCTATCAGGTCATCCTGTTCGACGAGGTGGAAAAGGCTCATCCGGATGTCTTCAACATCCTGCTTCAGGTGCTTGATGATGGTCGTCTGACCGACGGTCAGGGCCGCACGGTGGACTTCCGCAACACGCTGATCGTGTTGACCAGCAACCTCGGCTCCGACGTTCTGGCCAACCAGCCGGACGGCGAAACCACCGACATGGTGCAGGCTCAGGTCATGGAAGTCGTGCGTGCGCACTTCCGCCCCGAATTCCTGAACCGTCTGGACGAGATCGTGCTGTTCTCACGGTTGCAGAAGAAGGACATGGCGCGGATCGTGGATATCCAGATATCCCGTCTCCAGTCGCTGCTGACCGACCGGAACATCGTGATCAGGCTGGACGATCTGGCCCATCAGTGGCTGGCCAACGAAGGCTACGATCCGGTCTATGGCGCCCGTCCGCTCAAGCGGGTGGTTCAGCGCACCCTGCAGAACCCCCTCGCGGAATTGCTGCTCGAAGGCACGATCCATGATGGCGAGGAGGTCACGGTCTCGGCCAACGGCGATGGCCTGATCATCAACGGGCGTGAAGCGGCGACCGTTCTCGCCTGATTGACCGGCTGAACTGACGTTATGAAAAAGGCTCCTCTTTTCGGGGAGCCTTTTTCTTTTGGAGAACGTCAAATCTCGTAAAGTCACTGCGCTCAGGCGCTCTATGCCTCATCTGTCACTTGCGTCTTCCTCCGCAGTCTGGGAAACCGGCCTCCTTCACCGGCGCGACAGGAACTCCTTCTCATGATCGAACGCTATACGGATCACGCCGCGAACGAACGCACCTTTCTCGCGTGGATACGCACGGCGCTGGCGCTGGTCGCTTTCGGTTGTGTTCTCGCAAAATTCGATCTGTTCCTGCGCCTTCTGGCTGCCCAGCATGCCGTGACCGTCCATCAGTCCTTCGCATCCACCTCGGAAGTGGGCATTCTTACTGTCCTGACAGGCATTCTCCTGCTTCCCGTTTCTTACTGGCGTTTCTGCAAGGTAAGAACGGCGCTGAATGAAACAAAGTCCATGGATATCGCTCTGGCAAAAGTTGAGGGCATCCTGACCATTGTCCTGATCGCCCTCTGTCTGGCTGTGTTTGCCGTGCTGCTTCCAGCCATTACCGGCTGAAAGCCGTATCGCGTTTCTGCAACACGGTCATCGATAGACCATGCCTCCATCAATCAGAATCGCCTGACCCGTCACATAATCGGAATCCGGTCCGGCAAGATAGGACACGAGCGCCGCGACATCGTCGGGTGTCTCCGGACGGCCAAGGGCTATGCCTTCAACATATTTATTGAAGGTCGCTCCTTTTTCAGCCCCTGTAAGTTCGGCGAAAAGACTGTCGATTTCGACCCACATGTCGGTTCCCACGACACCGGGACAGTAGGCGTTCACTGTGATCCCCTTGCTGGCATATTCCTTGGCCGCTGCCTGTGTCAGTCCCCGCACGGCGAATTTCGTCGAGGAATAGACCCCCAGCAACGCGTATCCCTCATGACCGGCAATGGAGCAGGCGTTGATGATCTTTCCTTTCTGCTGCCGCATCATGAACCGGTCTGCCGCCGCCTGGATGCCCCACAGGACACCCTGCACATTGATGCGATAAATTCGCTCGACATCTTCCGGCGTGACGGCGGCAATCGGTTTCACCTGTGCAATACCGGCGTTGTTGATCATGACATCAAAGCCGCCCAGCGTCTGATCAGCGTGATCCACGGCGGCCCGAACCTGCTCCCGGTCCCCGATATCCGCACTGAAAGTGGTGCAGGTTCCGCCCTGTTCGTGAATCTCTCCGGCCACCCCATCCAGCGCTTCCCGCTTGATATCGACCAGAGCGACGGCAAATCCGTCACGCACCAGACGCAGGGCGATGCCCCTGCCAATCCCCTGTGCCGCGCCTGTCACCAGTGCGACTTTTTTTGATGCTGTCATGCTGCCCCCTCCCGCTGGACATCGGCTTCGGCCGTGCCCCGGCAGCACATCACGCCTGCATTTCCGATTACAAAATACGCAGGTTCAGTCTCTCAATTTCGTGACAACAGCTTGTCCGTTCTGTCGCATAAACGCGACAGGCCTGCCGGAAACAGCCCTGATTTCCATCAGGAAGAAGCTTTGATCAGGAGAAATCCTCGTATGGGCGTGGGGAAACTTTTCAACTCCGGCATGCGTTCTGGAAGGAACGGAACAGGAGTATTTCCCATGGACCTTTTACGCTGGACCCTGATTTTTCTGGTGTTCGCCCTGATCGCGGCGGTCTTCGGTTTTTCCGGCATAGCCGCCAATTTTGCCTATATCGGCAAGATCCTGTTCTTCATCTTTATCGTCATGTTCGTCATCAGCCTCTTGTTCGGCCGCAGAAGGGGCTGAGCAACCCGACAGCAAGCAGAACAAGAACAGTCAGGGCTGCCACTCCCTCCATCACGGTAAGGGAGACCGGCAGCCCGTCAAAAAGATAGGTCGGCATGTCGCAGGGCTTGGAGGGCCGTAACGGCATGGAGGCCAGCCGCTCCGCCATTGTCGCGCCGGTCAGATGCGGGGACAGGCATTCGGGCAGCGGGCTCTTCCAGAAGCGCCACTCGACCCCGGCGTGAACGCCCACAAGAACGAGATCGACCAGCAATGCCGGCACGCCGCACCACGCCACGGTTCTGGCCCAGCGTCGCGGCACGAGCAGACCGATCACCCCGATCACCACCAACGCACGCCAGGGCCAGCGTTCCCACAGACAGAGCGCACAGGGCGCTATGCCAAGCCCGTCCTGCACCCACCATACGAAAAGCATCGCCACAACCCCCGCGACTA
Organism: Acetobacter sp.; assembly: GCF_022483985.1. NCBI lineage: Bacteria > Pseudomonadati > Pseudomonadota > Alphaproteobacteria > Acetobacterales > Acetobacteraceae > Acetobacter > Acetobacter sp. Next base: position 2,161,524 of record NZ_JAKVME010000001.1, read on the forward strand.
TCAGCAGGAGGCTGGGCAGGCGTACCGTTCCGGGTGTCTGTTTATTGAAAATTCTGCGTCGTGGCATCAGCACCATGCGCCAAGCTTTCTGTTCCACATGGAAATCATGTGTTTCGGGAAACGTGCGTATAGCAGCACCCCACATGAATTTCACCCGGTACCGGTCTTTCCGGTACGATTCAGGGCTTTCAGAAAATCCCGGGCCCAGGAACCGGCTGTCGTGTTGCGGACCTCACTGTTGAGGATGTCCCAGCGACGCTTGCGCTCTTTCTTTTTCATGGTCAGCGCCAGATGCAGGGCATCGGCAATCGCGTCCGCATCGTGCGGGTTGACCAGCAGCGCCTCATCCAGCTCCGGCGCAGCCCCCGCCAGATGTGACAGGACAAGCGCGCCGGGATCATCCGGGTTCTGTGCCGCCACATATTCCTTGGCGACGAGATTCATGCCGTCACGCAGGGGCGTGACCAGCGCGACATCGGCGAGACGATAGAAACCCGCCAGTGTCTGACGTGCGATAGGTCGCGTCAGATAGCGGATCGGCGTCCAGTCATAGGCGGCGAAGACACCATTGATCCGGCCGATCGTTTCATCAAGCTGACGGCGCAGCAGACGGTATTCCTCGACCTCGCCACGGGAAACCGGCGCGACCTGAAGATAGGTGACATGCCCATGATGCTCGGGATAACGGATCAGCAGCTTTTCATAACCGAGAAAACGCTCTTCCAGCCCCTTGGAATAATCCAGACGGTCCACGCCGATAATCAGCGGCTCGTCATGAAGACTTTCTCGCAGACGACGCACCTCCGGCCCATCGAAAGCCTCCCTCGCCTCCTCGCTGAAGGAAACGGGATCGATCCCGATCGGACAGGCGACTACCCGGGACGGGTCGGTCATGCCTTCGACACGCAGGCATTCCCATAGGTTCTGGGCGTCTTCTTCTGTCTGAACGCCGATGAGATCATAGGATTGCATGGCCTCCAGAAGGGCCGTCGCCGGCGGCAGGGCGCGGAACAGGCTCCAGGGCGGGAACGGAATATGTAGGAAGAACCCGACGGGAGCGGTTACGCCAAGCGCACGCAGCTCCTGCGCCAGCGGAAAAAGATGATAGTCATGAATCCAGATGATATCATCAGGCTTCAGAAGAGGAGCCAGCGTCCGGGCGAACATCCTGTTCACCTCAAGATACTGCTGCCAGTCCGCCCGTCCATAATTCATGAGCCCCAGCCGGTAGTGGCAGAGGGGCCAGAGGATGCCGTTCGAGAAACGCTGATAATAGCCGCGATGCTGCGTCGGGGTCAGAGGAATCGTGGCGTAGGTTACCGTCCCGTGCGTATCCAGAGACGGCACAGGATCCGCGTCCGACTCCACCTGTCGGCCAGACCAGCCGAACCACAGGGTCTGCTGATCCTCACGCAGGGCATCGGCCAGACCGACCGCAAGACCACCCGCGGGCTTGTTTCTCTCCCGAGGGTCCGGCACCCGGTTGGAAACAACGACAAGACGTCCCATCACTCCGCCCCACTGTCCGTCGGACGCGCCCCAGCCTGCACCCCGGCCTGCGCCTCAACCAGAGACGCAAGCCAGCCCCGGAAGACCGACGGCGTCGGAAAATCAACCGGAATACGCAGCCCGGCTCCTCCCGTACGTGCGGCAGCCCTGATGGCGTCCTCATCCGTCACGTCGTCTCCGACAAAGACCGGTCTGCGACCGGCAAACGGAGCGTTTTCCATGAGCAGTTCGACCGCATAACCCTTGTCCACACCGGCTGGCCTGATTTCCCACGCCATCTTGGCCGACTGAATATGGAATTTGCCATCTTCTTCCTTCATCCACGCCTCCGCTGCCTTACGGAGCTGCCCTCCCGTTTCCGGCGCCCCCCTGTAATGCAGAACGAACCCGCCGATCTTTCGTTCCAATCGCGTGCCCGGCAGGGACGCGACCAGTTCCTGCGCCTCGATCACCCACCTGCTGGGAACGGAGGGAAGAGCGGCCCGCTCAATGGGGCCGCCCGGACGATGACGGATGGCGATGCCGTGCTCCCCGGCAACGGCGAACGGTATATCACCCAGAAAGGCGTCGATCTGATCAACAGGCCGCCCGGAGATGATCGCCAGAGCGCCACCCGTCGCTTCCCGCAGCGCGAGCAGCGTCTCCTTCAGCCCCGGCGGCACGACCACCGACTCAGGAGTGGGAGCAATATCGACAAGTGTGCCGTCAAAATCGAAAAGAAACGCCACCTGCCCCAGAGGCATATGACTGCGTGTCAGTTTGGCGGTTGAATCCTGAGGAGCTGAAGTCTTGTCCGAAGAGTTCACGACAAAATACCTTCCCTGCTCGCCTGTTCAGCCTGCGCCAACCCGGCTCATCCCGGAGGGCAGCGCGTACAGGTCGTTTCACTGATGGAGCCGCGCCTGCTGCGTAGAGTGTCCCGTTTCACCATAGCGTCACCGGCATTGCTACAGACGGACCAGATCCCCTGCTCCGCGTCTCCATCGCAACAACGTCAGGGTTGAGCCCCGTTCGTCGCGTCATGATCCGTTGAAGAACCGGAAGAAGATGGAGCGATTTCGTTATTTTCTGGTGTATCGCTCCCATGTCCGCTGTCCTGCTCCTGACCCGATTGTGAACTGTCAGGTTTCTTCCCGGGCAGAGGCGGAACCGCCGGTTGCTCCAGCGTCGGCAGCATGGGCTGAATATCGTTCCCTTCACAGGTCACGACATGCACATCATAGATCGGGCTTTCGAGAATGCCCAGTGACGGTTCGGCGGCAAGCATCCAGCCATGGAAAGTCGCGCCTTCAGCCCGACGATCCTGAATATCGAGCCATGCGGCGGCATCCTGACGCGCTGTCGGGGCATGTTGCAGGCAGCGCGTCACGCCGATTTCAAGCGTCTCGTAATGAGAGGTTTCACCAACCGGGATTTTCACGGTCTCAACACGGGAATCGAGACGATTGAGCACCCGCACGACGGCTGTACTCTTCCCCTGCCATGTGTTGCGCGGATACATCGCCGGTGGCGCCAGCGGCTCCGCTGCAACAGCCGCTCCAGAGAGGACCAGAACTGACGCCAGCCCCAGAAACGCCCGACCGGACCGTACCAACATCTTCGTTTTCACCCTGCCCGTCATACCGAAGACCTGCCGAGAGGGCTGGTGAGAGACCCCACGAGGGCCGTCAGCATTTTTTTCATTTCAGCCTCATCCACACCCATCAGCACCGCGTCTTCAAACGCGTCCTGCATGACGCCCTGCAACTCTTCCCAGTTCTGACGGAGAACCAGCAATTTTTCCGTGCAGGAAACAGGCGTTCCATCCGACTGAGGCCAGAGAGAGGGAACCTCCGTCACGGCAGCGTCTCGCCCTTCGGCGCATCCATTTCTTTTTTCGCCTTCGCCTGATTGGCCTGCGTCAGCGTATCCGTGACAGAGAAAATGAACTTGCTCAGCAACTGCTCAAGACTGATCGACCCCTGCGTCTCGCTGATCTCACCACCGGCTTTCAGGTTTTTCGTGTCACCACCGGGTGAAATGGCGATATATTTGCCGCCGAGGAGACTGTCGCTGGTGATGATGGCAGCGCTGTCCACCGGCAGTTGCACGTCCGGACGCACCGTGAACACGACTTCCGCCTGAAAAGTTTTCGGATCGACCCCAGCGGACACGACATGGCCGATCGAAATCCCGGCCAGTTTTACAGCCGATCCGATATCGAGACCGTCGATGTGGGAGAACCCTGCCCTGAGCTGATAGCCCGCATCCGTCTTGCGGCCACTGCTGACTACGGCAAGCCCCAGCAGAAGCACGAAGGCGATGATCACGGCGAAACCCGCGAGGAGCTCAACGGTCGAACGTGTTCTGCGAAGAGGTGACAGCGCCTCCGCAGGCCGGGAAGTGGTCGAAACAGAACTCATGAGTTCTCATACGCCTTTAAGATCATCCGTTCTTGTCGTCTGGAATGATGAAGCCTGACAAGCCCGGTAGCGCAACTCTCTGGCAAGAATATGCCCGCGCCCGCATATCCGCCTATTCAGGGCACGTTAAAACGTGCCCTTTTGTCGCGGCTTCCGTTCATGTCTGAAACTTCGGCCGCTCAGCCTTCCGGCGTCCAGGCGTCGTAATCACCTGTCGCTGACGGACGACGCCCACCCCTGTAGGCGCTGCCGGGAGGACGATAGGCCTCCGCCGTGCCAGTCTTGTTGGGCTCGTAGGGCAACTGCCAGGGCTTGCGGGTCTCCATGGGGATCGGCTGATCCTCCATGTAATGCAGCCAGCCCCACCACTCGGGCGGCACAGCGGATGCATCCTCACCCTTCCTGTAGATGACCCAGCGCTCATGGCGCTCGCCCCCACCCATTTTACGGGTAGGTCGCCGCGACTCGTAATAGGCGCGACCATCATTGTCCTTGCCCACAAAACGTCCATGCAGGCGGGTATGAAGAAGGGTGCCAAGCGTTGCCATGAGCACGACCATAGGCTGTCGAACTGCCGCCGTCCACCGCTCACGCGCTTCCTCGCGTTCACTTTACGCAGCACCTCCCCGAGAACGAGTCCGGACGTATCGCCGCACGCCCCGGAAGCGTCACTCCACTCCTTTTCCAGCCTTGATAAAAGTTATCCCCCATATCCTCGCTTTCCCGACCATTATCCCCTCCTTATCCTCAGCCTGCCCCGCTTCCGCCCGCCTCTCGCGGAACGATAAGCTTCCGGCATGAACGCTCATCATTTCTGGAACGGTGTCGAAATGCGCACCGTCATGGCCTCCGCCGACCCCGACGCCCCGGCACGCGCCATTACGCTGCCCGCCGACTGGGATGACGAGGCCGCCGCCGCTCTTGCGGACATTGTCACCGGAACACGGCCGGTCTCTCTGCCGATGGAGTCCGCACGCTGGATCGACTCCTTTACATCCGGTGCAGCGCAGCCGGGCGCAAAGGACGCTGGTCCATCACGCGGAGAAATCATCAGCGGGCGTTCGCTCGCATGGCTCCTGATCCTCAGGCAGGCCGCGCCGACACTTGCCGTCTGGCATGGCGCATCAGACAGACGGCCGGGATTCGTCCTCAACCTCGCCGCCTTCGTGCTGCCGGGCGAGGATTTCGCCGCCGAGACGTTTGTGGCGGCGCTCCGCCTGCTGTGCCTCGTTCTGCGCACGGACGCCCGCGTCAAGGCCGCCCGGCGCAATGGCGAACTGCCGCTTGACGAGGTGACGACCACCGAACCGACGCTGTTCGATCTGCCGACCACACCGTCCGAGATGAAATCCCCGGCAAAACCGGTGACGCCATCAGTCCCGGCCGAAGCCGACATCACAGGCAGCCTGCTTCCGGACGCACCGCTTCCGATCGTGGGCGAGATTCTGCTGACCAATCTGGACGCCTGCCTCGCCGCTCTCGGTCTCGACTATGACAGCGATGACGGACGTGACGCGGCCTGCTCGATCGTCGCGCTGACAACACTCGTCTCCCGCGAGGGCACAGGGTGCGACCATCTCCCCCTCATGCCGCATCGCCATGTGCTGCCGGGTCTGTCCGCCGCGATCCGGGACGCATGGTCGCGCGCCGCCGTCGATACCGACACACCAGAAGCCCGGATTGAAACAGGCTTTTCCTCAACCGGACCTGTCGATGCGCTGCTGGGCTGCGAGGCCTGCGGCCTTGCGCCTGTCTTTTCCCCGCTCCGGCCCGATGGGCGTCTTGCCGCAAGCACGCTCAATCGGCTGGCCGCTCGGGGTCTATCCGTGGAAACGGCGCTGGCGGCCTCTCTCGCGGGCGAAAGCCCGCTGATTCTGCCGACAACCGACGCGCATATGCGGATGTATCGCGCCCTCGCCGGATTTGTGGACCGTGTTCCGGCTCGCCCGGACCCGACGATGGCGCCACCGCCCCGTATCCTGCCACGCGGCACGTTGCAGCCGCTTCCCGAGCGCCATACCGGAATCGCCCAGAAGGCCTCGGTCGGTGGTCATCGCTTCTTCCTGCGAACAGCGGAATATGAAGACGGCACGCTTGGCGAGATCGCCCTGACACCGGCCCGTGAAAGCGCGATGGTGCGCGGTCTGATGGAAAGCTTCAGTCAGGCCGTGAGCATCGGTCTGCAATATGGCGCGCCGCTGGAAGACTTCGTCGAACGGTTCGCCTACTCATCATTCGGTCCCGCCGGCACCGTCGAGGGTGACCCGGTCACATCCTATGCGACCTCGATTCTGGATTACGCCTTCAGAGCGCTGTCCAACCTGTATCTGCAACAGCGTCTACCCGATGCGCCGCATGAGGACGATCAGCAGGGAGGTTCGCCGTTGCTACCGTTCGATTTCAAAAGCGGCGATGCCGCCAAACCGTCACCACCGGGCGGCCGGCGGGGATTGCGGCTGGTCAGTTGATCACAGTCCTCTCATTTCCTGAAGAAGACTGCCTTGTGCGGGCGGCATGACTGACTGCCGCCTGCGAAGGTTGATATGGGTTCTGCCTGTACCCGAAAGAGACCACAGGCTCCTTGACCCGATTTGTCCCCTAAAAAAACAGCTTCCAAAAGCACACCTCTCGCGGGGTTCGGGACAGCGCCCCGTAATCTCCCCGGAGCAAAGGATTCTGATATCACCTGCCCGGATAAAATTCCGAAAAGAGCAGAGCGAGACGCTCACCCGCTCCGCCATGCACGACATCGCACAGATCACTGGCCAGCCGATCGATCAGATCCGCGCACTCGATCCGCGTGCGCCAGACATGAGCCATAACCTGCTCGGGAAACAACAGCCCCAGCAGGTTTCCGGCGATGGCTCCCGTGCTGTCGCTATCCCCTGAATGTGTCACGGCGATACGCAATCCTTCCTCAAAACCTGTCGCGACACGGGCCGCATAGAGCGCGATGGACAGCGCTTCTTCCGCGACCCAACCCTGCCCAAGCGTTGCAACCGTTTCCGGCCGTCCATCCGGTAAGGCGACCCCGGCCCGCTCCACGGCCGTTCTTGTCGCCGCGTCCAGATCCAGCCCATTCAGAGACCGGACGGCTTCTTCCAGAGAAACGCCTTGCAGCAAATGCGCCAGAATATGCGCCTGCGCCCGTGCGGCACCACGACCGGCTGGGTGAGCATGTGTCAGATAGGAACACGTATCAGCCAAAGAATCAGAGTTTAGACCGGCATAGAGGGCGACCGGCGCAACACGCATGATCGTTCCACATCCCTTGCTGTCGTTGACAGCCGTTTCCCCGAAATGCTCAGCGGCTTCCAAGGAAGACAGACAGGTTATTCCCGGCGCGCGACGACGATGCAGACGTGGATCACTGACGAGACCACACCAGTCAAGAATATGCGTTTTTGGTGTCTCCCCCTGCGTGATCAGCCAGCGTAGCAAAGCATGATGCACAACGCTCGGAGGATGACATATTCCTTTCAGACTACCGCGGACAGCGGCACGAATCAGTCCTTCCGCCGTAAACAGAGTCATCTGCGTGTCATCCGTAATGGCCGCCGGACGCCCATCATGCGGCAGAATCCGGTCAACACCGTTCGGAAAGCTCTGACGGATACGATCCAGAGACCAGAACTCCATTTCCGCCCCCAACGCATCGCCAATGGCGCCTCCGAACAGGCAGGCGCGGAACAACAGACATTCCCTTCTGTGTTCCTTCCGCCGCTCTTCCAGCCATGCCCTCTGACGCGGCAGCGGTCCGGCACCATTACGGGCTTTTGCAATCTGTTTCAGAGCTCGGGAGATACTTTCGCCTCGCTCACACTGAAGCAGCGCAGCCACCAGCGCCGTACGTTCCAGTCCGGCGCTGCAATGGATCACGACCCTGCCTCCCGCTTCCAGCCGCTGATGCAGCACAGGTGAAATCCGACGCCACACCCGCAACCAGTCAGTATCCGGAATGCCAGCGTCAGGGATGGGCATGACATACCACAGCAGCCCAGCCTCTCTCATGGCGGCGCTCATGTTGCCGACCCGCAGGTGGTCCATCTCTTCCTGTCCTGTCAGGGAGATCACGATATCCGTGCGCCAAAGGCGCAGGCGCAGAATGTCCGCCTGCACATCACGGTTCCAGTCGGGACCGGAAAGGGACGGTCCCTTTCGCCCCGGACAGAGGGTCATGCCGACGCTGCCTTCAGCCAGATGGAAACTGTCGATCATCAGCGGATGGCTCAAGGAATCTCGCAAGTCTGGTCTCCTCGGGTCTGGCGGGGCAGAATGTCACCCGCGCACTTTGTTCCTGAAGCCGTTTTTCATGAAAGCGCGCTGCAATATCGAACCGTCGGGATTTTCCGCATGCCTCTTCACAAATCCTATGTCGCCCTGACGTGGACCCGCCCTGTTCCGTGGGCCGGGTTTGACACTCTTTCCTCCGATATCGACGTCGCGGCACAGCAAAGCCGCACCATCCGCTATCAGCGTGATCTGATCCGACAATACGTGCGCGAGGTGAACGGCATTCTGGAGCGGGAGGTGGCTCTGCTGGAACTGGAGCCTGACCGGGCGACATCCGAGAGTCTGGCGACCCTTGAAAAACTGGCGCAGGAATGCCCCCCGAACGCCACATTTCTGAGCGTGGACTTCACAGCCGCTCAAGGCTGGCGTCCCCAGCCTGCATTGAGAAAAGGCCTGCCTCCAGAGCGATGTGTGGCGCTGCCTCCGACTCCCATGATCGTGGATGGAATGCTCTTCGATCCACAAGGGCATTTCCGGGAATGGAGGATGAGGGAAAAGAACCACATGCAGTCAAAGCCGGAGCATCGACAGACCATTCTGCGCGCTCTGGACAGACAGGAGGGTCTGTCGTTACGCCAGCAGGCGGACCTGCTGAATGAACGGCACCTTCAGACACATGGCGGAAAACTATGGACAGCAGACAACCTTCGAAAATTTCTTACCCTTTCAGAATCAACCGACATATCCGGCCCGTGATCTACTTATGCCGGATCCGAAATATCTTTCAGAAATAAAGATTTTTATCCATCATGATCAGGTCAGGATGCTCCCTCCTCCTGCAACCAAGAAGCACCTTTATAAGAGCACAAGGCAGAGAATTCATGGAAGCTGCTCTCTTGCCCCCCTGTTATCCCTGCCTCAACCCGCCTGTTCAGTGATGACCGGCAGACCGATCCGGCGCAAGCCGCAGCACCGTGCCGTTATGATCTTCTGAAATCAGCAGGGTTCCATCCGCCATTACGGCCAGACCAACGGGCGAACCTGTCGGATCGCTGCCCGGCTGGGTGAGGTTACGCCACCCCTGAACGAGCGGCTGCGGAGAACCCTGCGGTTTGCCATCAGGATTGATCGTCAGGCTCATGACACGATGCCCGGTATCCCGATAACCGTGATACGCTATGAGAATCTTATTCTGTAATTCCGGGAAAGCCCTTCCAGAATAAACAAGCATACCGAGAGGCGCTGCGTGGGCAGGCAGCAGGAGATCCGGTGGCGTTACCCCTGAACAGTCATGCTTTGGATATTCGGGGGCTGGTTTCCTGTCATCAAAACAGTAAGGCCAGCCATAGTCTTTTCCTTTCTGCACCACGAGAAATGGTTCATGAGGAAGTGTTTCATCGGACAGCTTTGGATCAACGGCGTTGATGCTGTCGCGTCCATTGACTGCGGCAAGCAGCACCCCGTTCGGCATGACAGTCAGCGCCGCAGGATTCCGCATACCGGTAGCAACAACAGTCGCAGCCGAAGCAGGCTGGGGTTTATCGTTCGGCCTGAACCACAGGATCGAGGCGCGAGGCACCTTTCCCTGCGTCTCGGGACAGGCTTGCGAAGCGACCGGCAGGCCACCCGACGCTGTTTCACAATTATTCGTAGCAGACCCCTCACTGACATACAGACCGCCGTCATGGTCCGCCGCCAGAGCCTTGAGAGGGTGACGGCCAACGGAAGGCAGATCGGTCAGAACCTCCCGTGTCTCCGCCGAACCGTTGTCATGCAGAACCACACGCAGGACACGGTCAGGCAGGCCGATATAAAGCTGCCCATCGGATGCAAAGACGAGACCGCTGGGACGATCCAGCCCGGTCAGAAGCACCTTGCCCGCCTCATGGCCATTCTGTCCGAACGCCAGAAGGCGACCACGGTTACGCTGCCAGCCTCCCATATCCACGACATAAACTGTCGAGCTCCTGACAGCCATATCCCGCGGAAAACGCAAACCAGAAGTCACAAGTCCCATGCATGTTCCGGCGGGTGTCTCCAGACTGACACGCGGAAATCCGTCACATGACCCGCTGGTTGTATAAAGAGAGCGGGCATGGGCTACACCCATCCCTGCAAATGCGGGAAGAATAACTGATAAAAAGCAGATTCTCTTCAAAAACCCGCGTCGCCGACGCTCATCACTCATAGTCTGCTCCTCCGGAACATATCTTCACCAGAAATCCTCTCGTCTCGCATCAGTCACGTGAAAAGCGCCATGCTACAGCAGCACCTCTTCCCCACCATCATCCGTTGTATCGAGGCTCCGCAACTGCCGGGCCACGACCCGTGTCCGCTGCCGCGCATCCTCGATCGTCGAACTCATCGCCTGTGCGTTGCGGGACAGTTTTTCGAGAACACCGTCCATCTTCAGCATTTCCTGCCGTGTCGCGCCGAGAAGTCGGGCAATCGTGTCCGTACGTTCCTCAAGAGAAAGCGTGACATAACCAAGATGAATGGTCCGCAGGAGCGCCGGCATGAGTGACGGTCCCATGATCAGAACGCGGCATGTCCGGCCAATCTCGTCAATCAGTCCCGGCGCCCGCGCCACCTCCGCATAAAGACCGTCCGTCGGCAGATAAAGGACGGCGAACTCGACCGTCTCCGGCGGCACGATATACTTGGAGGCGATCTTGCGCGCCTCCATCTTCACCGTGTTTTCCAGAGCCCGACGCGAGCCTCGCTCCGCATCCCTGTCGTCCTGCGCCACAGCATCGAGCAGCCGCTCATAGGCTTCCGTCGGAAATTTGCTGTCTATGGCGAGCACCGGCGGATTTGGCCCGCGCACGGGCATCCGCACGACAAACTCGACCACATCGCGGCCCTGTCCAAGGCGGCGGTTGGCTTCAAAGGTGCCGGGAGGAAGCACGTCCTCCAGAATGGCCCGGAGCTGCGCCTCTCCCCATCCGCCCCGTGTTTTGACATTGCCGAAGAGGCGCTTGAGGTCGCCGATCTGCGCCGTCATGGCCGACACTTCTCCCATGGCTTTCTGCATGGCCGAGAACTGCTCCAGAACCCGCTGGAAGGACGTCTGCATCTGACGCTCGACCGCCGCATGCAGTTGTTCCGTCACGGCGCCTCGAATGGCGTTCAACTGAAGCGCGCTCGCTTCCGCCATCTCCCTGAGCGCCTCCGACTGCATGGCGCGGACCTCCGCCTGATCCTTGCCGAGCGCGCCGGACAGATGCGCCACACGCTCCATCAGTTCCGCCCGCATCTGCTCGACACGACCGATCAGCGCCCGCTCGGTTTCCGCCAGCCTGACCCGCTGCTGCTCGGCTTCGGCATGACGCATACCGGCCTCCCTCTCCACCAGCACATAGAGCCGCGCGAGCAGGTCGCTGTCGTTCCCCCCACCAGAAGTTGAACGACGACGCAGAAGAATGAAGAGTAGAAAGACGATTATCAGACTGGCGCAGACCAGCAGCCCAAGCCACAGACCGGTTTCAGGGGAGCCCGCAGACGTTGGAACCATGACTCACTGTGCTTTCTGAACGATCGAACGCCTCCCCTCTAACAAATCAGAACAAAACAAGAAAGTGCTCCGGGATTTGGTGCGAGGCCCCTGTCCTGTTATCGAAACCATTACGCCCACTGCCTTGCTGCTGTGACAGGACCAACAAACAACAAGAATTCTCCTGCGCGGGATCACTCAAAGAGCCATGATAATGACAGAAACATCTTCTCCTCTCCCCCGGCGGCAACTCTGGAAAAGCCTTTATGTGCAGGTTCTGGTCGCCGTCGTGGCCGGTGTCCTGCTTGGCTATTTCGATCCGGGGCTGGGAGCCTCCCTGCGACCACTGGGCGACGGTTTCATCAAACTGGTGAAAATGGTGATCGCGCCGGTCATCTTCCTGACCGTCTCCACCGGCATCGCCGGGATGGGCAATCTGGGAAAAGCGGGACGGATCGGCGCGAAAGCCATGACGTATTTCCTGTTTTTCTCGACGCTCGCCCTCATTGTCGGCATGATCGTCGCTAATGTCGTCCAGCCGGGCGCTTCCATGCATGTGGACGTTCATTCGCTCGATGCAGCCAGCGTGGGGACTTATGTGGAACGGGCGAAGGACCACTCCTTCTCCGACTTCCTGCTCCAGATCATCCCGACGACGACCGCCAGCGCCTTCACCTCCGGCGAGATTCTTCAGGTTCTGTTTGTCGCCATCGTGTTCGGCATCAGCCTGTCGCAGATGGGACCGCGTGGTGAGCCCGTTCTCAAGCTGTTCAAGCAACTGACCGAGCTTGTGTTCGGCGTGGTCCGGATTGTCATGCTGGCAGCCCCGATCGGCGCTTTCGGCGCCATGGCTTTCACCATCGGCAAGTTCGGCATCGGCTCCGTCATCAGCCTGATCTGGCTGGTGGCCACGTTCTACTTCACCTCCATCCTGTTCATTCTGCTGGTTCTGGGCATTGTCACCCGTCTGTGCGGTTTTTCGATCATCCGCCTTCTCCGTTATCTGCGCGAGGAACTGTTGATCGTTCTGGGAACAAGTTCCTCTGAATCCGCTCTCCCCACCCTGATGGCGAAGCTGGAAGCGGCAGGCTGTGACCGCCCCATCGTCGGGCTGGTCGTGCCGATGGGCTATTCCTTCAATCTTGACGGCACCAACATCTACATGACGATTGCAGCCCTGTTCGTGGCGCAGGCGACGGATGTACATCTGTCCCTGGGAGAACAACTGGCCCTGCTGCTCGTCGCCATGGTCAGTTCCAAGGGCGCCGCGGGCGTTACGGGAGCCGGTTTTGTCACGCTGGCCGCGACCCTGTCCGTCGTGCCGTCCATTCCGGTCGCGGGCATGGCGCTGATCCTCGGCGTGGACAAGTTCATGTCCGAGTGCCGCTCTCTCACCAATATTGTCGGCAATGCCGTTGCAACCATCGTCGTGGCGCGCTGGGAAGGCGCGCTGGACATGGACAGGCTACAGGACGCACTGGCCGGTCGGCTGCCTCCGCCACAAGCGGGCATTCCGGACAACCTCGTATCCGGCCATGAGGAAATCACCCTGAAGGGCGCAAACGATTTTCATTAAGGCATGAGAGGATTCAGGCCTGTCCGTGGAACCTGTATCCTCGCCTGTCTCGTGACATTCCCTTTTGGGAAATACAGTCATGTGCGTGAACCCTCCGGCGAACAAACCCTTTGCCGAAGGAGGCGTCTGTTCAGATCACGATGTGAACACGATGGTTTTGTTCCCGTTCAGGATCGTGCGCATCTCGATGTGATACCGCACGGCCCGTGACAGAACCCGGCGCTCGATATCGCGCCCCTTGCGGATCAGATCTTCCGGGCTGTCCGCATGCGAGATGCGCTCGACATCCTGTTCAATGATCGGGCCTTCATCAAGATCGCTGGTGACATAATGCGCTGTCGCGCCAATCAGTTTTACGCCGCGATTCCACGCCTGATGATAGGGGCGCGCTCCCTTGAATCCCGGCAGGAACGAATGGTGGATGTTGATGCAGCGCCCGGAAAAGACCGATGCCATCTCATTGGATAGAATCTGCATGTAGCGCGCCAGCACGACGAGTTCCGTCTGGCTTTCCTGCACGAGCGAGAAAATGCGGGCCTCCTGCTCCGTCTTCGTGTCTTTGGTAATCGGCAGATAATGAAACGGAATCCCGTAGAAATCGACATCCCTGTATGTCTCTTCAGGATGATTGGCGATGATACCGACAGGGTCGATCTGAAGTTCGCCGATCCGCCAGCGATACAGAAGATCCACCAGACAGTGATCGAACTTCGACACAAGGATCATGACCTTGGGACGATAGGACTGACAGTTCAGACGGTATTGCATCTGGAACTGGCCCGTCAGCGTCTCGACAATCCCGCGAAGATCGGCCTCCGTGCGCCCACCTTTCACGATATCGAACATGATCCGCATGAAAAAGCTGCCGCTGCCCGTATCATCGAACTGCTGCGCTTCGGTAATGTTCGCGCCAGCTTCGAACAGGGTCTGGCTCAGGGCGGCCACGATGCCCGGCTGATCCGGACAGCTCAGCGTCAGAATGTAGCCTTTGCTGCCGGGAGAGAGCGTCGTCATGCACAAAAGTCCATTTCCGAAAAAGAAAACCATCGAATGTAACGGAGAAGCCGTCGAGCAAGCGCACTACCAGCCTGAAAACCGGGAGGGAAAGCTGATAGCCCTCTGTGTGGCTCATAATGAACGGAACATATTCTGCCAATCTTAATGCCTGCCGGGTACGGTGGACAGGAACCCGCCGCAATGGCTCAGATTGTCGGTCTCCTGACTGCCTGCGACATCCAGCGCATCGAAACTGTTCATATTCAGGATGAGGATGACAGGCGTGATCCGGAAACTGCCTCACTGACTGAAAGAGACCCGCATCATCCTGTGAGAACATGGACGGAAGCGCAGTAGCCATGTTCACTCAGCTACCTCTTTCATGAGGCGGCAGAGGCGCACTTCAGGCAAGCCTGTCAGCACAGCTCGCAGACTGTTCTGCAAGCGTCGGCGTGATACTGGCCCGCTCCCCATGCAGTACCGACGACCACAGGAGCCTCTGCATACGGCACACAAATTATGTCAAAACATGACGAAATGGATGTGAATTTACGTCCTGTTCACGCCTCCCGGACCGCAGGACGCGCGTTTTGACTCTGCCATCTGGAAAAACCTGTCCATCTTTCACCAGCGCACGAAGTACGCCCAAACCCGCAATGAGCAGTATTCTTTTCACTGATCTGTCGAATAGACAGAAGATTCCCGTTATCGGGTATTGTGCTGGATGTCTGGGGATTCTCGTCTGTCCGCAAAAACTTATTTATTTATAAAATGAATAATTGTGATAATTTTACCACATAACTTAACTTCCTGATGAGCACACGTTTTCTCGATGTGACGAAACATAAATATGCGTGCAGCGTATGTATGAGCTGCCATGCAAGAGCAGCATGAGTTTCGACGGCGTCAGGCTGCAAAAAGAATGAAAAACAAACATCGCATCACTCATCCCTCCTCAGGAAAACAGTTCCGTTCTCCGCTGCGGCATCTGGTCCTCTCGACTGTGCTGACCGGCTTTCCGTGCGTGCTTGCTGCGCCCGCAATGGCGGAAACGGCGCCAAACGCCAACGTGAACCACCATGCGCAGATTCCGGAGGAATTTCGCAGTGCTCCCCAGACACAGTCGCCACGGGTCAGCAAGCCGAATCCCTGGAGCAGCAGTCTTCTGCCGCCGCTGGAATCACGCCCGGAAAACTACGCCCAGCCGCAGACACTGATTCTGACAAAACAGCAGTCAAATCCCGCCCTGCTTCATCAGGGACCGTGGGGGATCTTCAATTCCAACACAGGCGCGGCATCCGGCTGGGGCACCGTAGGCTATTACGCGATCTCCCGCTGGGCGGAAGACTGGTCCAATCTGCGGGACAAGAAGAACCGCATCGACTTCATGGACCCGCTGAAATACATCCCCCTGAATAACAGCGGCTCGATCTATCTGACCTTCAGCGGCAACTTCCGTCAGCACAATTTCTATGACCAGCGGGCAGGTTTCGGACAGACCAAGAAAGACCCTGCCTACCGCAACAATTTCCGCTGGAATGTCGGCGCGGACCTGCATCTGGGCGAGCATGTCCGTCTGTATGGCGAACTCATGAGCGGACAGGCCGGCGGCACGAACTATTACGGCTACAATAACGGCCGCTGGCGCAGCAAGCTCGACGCGCAGCAGGCTTTTGTGGAAATCAAGGGGCATCTCCTCAACGCCAACATGGGCGTGATGGTCGGACGCATGACCTTCCTTGACGCGCCAGCTTACTTCACCGCCGGTTCCGTCTATCCGACGATTCCTTATTCATGGAACGGCGTACGCGTCTATTCATTCTGGAAAAATTTCCGTGTGGATTTCTTCGATCTGACCATGACCAACTGGACATTGAACAATGTCCCGTTCAGGGATCAGGTAGGTTACAGGACGAGACTGTTTGGCGCCTACACATCCTATGCCGCGCCGTCATTCACTTTTCTGGGTAGGAAGAGCCAGATTTTCGTCGATACCTACTATCTTGGCTTTCTTCTGGCCTCCGCCCAGATTGCCCAGCAGAAAGGCGTGCTCAACGGCTCCACACGTCGTGACACGCCCGGCATGCGTATCTGGGGCAATGCCGGTCCACTCGAATTCTCCGTCGGCGGTTCATGGCAGGGCGGCTATTTCAACGAAGCCAATCACGGCCCATCGCGCTCCGTCAGCGCCTATTCCTTCAACGCCCAGGCCTCGTGGCGCTTCGCCAAATGGTGGGGACGCCCCGCCATCGGCATTCAGGCGGATGACATCTCCGGCGGCGACTACACAAAAGGGCGGAACAGCTCGTGGGGCAGCTATATGTCGCCCTTCGTGCCCTCGGCCTACTATCTGGATATGAGCACCTATCTGGGCAACCAGAACCTGATCGATGTCGGGCCGATCCTGACCATGTCGCCCACGCCCAACACCACCCTGCTGGCGAAAGTCCCCGTCGTCTGGCGCAACAGCACCAACGACGCCGTCTATTCCAACCCGACCGCCCCTTACGGCCTGCGTCCTCATGGCGGCTATACAGCCACCCTCCCACAGGCCAGTTTCACATGGCGTGCGACACGCCACATCACGTTCAGTATCGACGGAGAATATATCTTCGCGGGTAAATCCATGATCAAGGCCGGTGCTTCGTCCGGCGCCTACGTGCAGAGCAACCTTGAACTGACATTCTGATCATGGATCGAGCCCTTGTCGTGAGCAGCCCCACCAGACATTACGGGCTGCTCACCCGGATCTGCTGGAAGGAACTTGTTATGGGCTTCCCAGTTCCGACCAGTTGAACCACAGTTTCCCGCCGCTTTTTTCTGGAATACAGGCCGTAATGACATCATCCGCTTCCGACCAGATGACAAACCTCCAGCGTCTGCGTGGTATCTTTTCCGGGTCGGCGGGCAACCTGCTCGAATATTTCGACTGGTATGTCTATTCGGCTTTTGCACTCTATTTCGCGCATGCCTTCTTTCCCGGACACGACCACACCGCCGAGCTTCTGAACACGGCAGCCGTTTTCGCAGTCGGGTTCCTGATGCGCCCTGTCGGTGGCTGGCTGATGGGCGTCGTCGCCGACCAGTATGGCCGTAAACGCGCCCTCACCCTGTCGGTCGCCGCCATGTGCATCGGTTCTCTCGCAATCGCCCTTTGCCCGACCTATGACCAGATCGGTCTGGCCGCGCCCATCATCCTCGTTCTGGCCCGTCTGGTTCAGGGACTGAGTCTGGGCGGAGAATACGGGGCCTCGGCCACCTATATCGCGGAAGTGTCCAGCCCCGAAACCCGTGGTTTCTGGTCAGGATTTCTCTATGTCACCCTGATCACGGGCCAGCTCGGCGCGATGGCCGTGCTTCTGCTCATGCAATATCTGTTTCTCACACCGGAACAGATCAACGCGTGGGGCTGGCGCATCCCGTTCTTTCTTGGAGCCGCCGGAGCTGTCCTGATCTTCTGGCTGCGGCGGAACATGGAGGAAAGCAGCGCCTTCAAAAAAGCTGAACAGGCGCAGGAGGAAGGCGGCCTGAAAGTGCTGCTCCGCCACAAGCGCGCCGTGATGACGGTCGTGGGCCTGACTCTTGGCGGAACGGTCGCATTCTATACCTACACCATCTACATGCAGAAATTCCTCGCCAACTCGCTGGGCTTCGGCAAGGATGAAGCGACGCTGATCTCCTCTGCCTCGCTGCTGGTGTTCGCCGTGGCCCAGCCGCTGTTCGGCGCTCTGTCGGACCGGATTGGTCGCAAGCCTCTGCTGGTTTCATTCGGCGTGCTGGGCACACTCTGCACCGTTCCGCTGATGACCCTGCTGGCGGACACCCACTCCAAATTCGGGGCTTTCGCCCTGATCACCCTCGCCCTGCTGATGGCGTCGGGCTACACTTCGATTAACGCCATTGTGAAAGCCGAACTGTTCCCGACCCGTATCCGCGCTCTGGGCGTCGCATTCCCCTACGCCGTCACCGTGTCGGTTTTCGGCGGCACAGCGGAATATATCGCGCTCTGGTGCCGCCATGCGGGACATGAAAGCTGGTTTGCGTGGTATGTCTCGGCCTGCGCCTGCTGCACGCTGATCACTGCGCTAACACTGCCAGCCCGTGGATCGACGCTGCCGGATAATGCAGCATGAACGAAGGCGGGAGAAACTGACACGCTACCTGAAAGAACAAAGTCTCGACGACGTGACAGATATTCAGTCCTTATACGTCAGACACACACCTTCAGACATCATGTTGTCAAAATAATCCCTCAATCGACCGGATGACAGATCTTCTATCAACTCTTCGTTGAGCAACCACTCGGTGAACTCCCCCACTCTCGTCGGTCTTCGTTCATCCTGAAGCGAATATTCAAACTGACGTCTTTCATGATCGAAATCAAAATCACGTTTTGCAATATAATAACCAGCAGTCACTCCTTGCGGATAAAGAAAACATTCGCGATGCAGGATCGTGCCGCTGGAGATATAGTTTCCATATACCAACGGGGGCAGTGGTGAATTTTCATTCACACCCTTTCGTTCTCCACAAAACAATACATATAAAAACATTAATATTCCGAAAACAATACCACCCCAAAGAGCTATCCATAGAATCAATGACATACGAACAAAGCTACAGACAAGATAATTTACTCCCAACGTCTCTACAATAAAGATCGGAAACCCAAGCCAAAACAGGACAAACCCAAAAAGCACTACCCAACCGAGAAATACCGATTTCATATTCGTCGTCTTACTTTCAAAAAAACAGTTATTCCAAAGTTGCAATGCGCCGACATGAATACGGCACAGTACAGGCAGCATCAGATACATTTTCTTCCTGAAAGCTATCATTGAAATTGCCAACCTGAAAATTACGGTCTGCCACTCGGAGGCATGACTGATGGTTGGCTTTATGTCCTGATTATTCCATGATCCATCACCATATCTCCTCCATCCCATCGTCCTTTCAACAGGATACCGATCAGATGAACAAACATGCCCACATCGCGCTTGAGTCGCTTCTGTCCCGCTCTTCCACGGATGCCCTGACCAAGCCCGCCCCCAAGGGTGAGGAACTGGAGACCATCCTCTCCGCCGTGATGCGCGCGCCTGACCACGGCAAGCTGCGTCCCTGGCGGCTGGTGGTCGTGAAGGGCGATGCCCGTGTCAAACTCGCGGAAAGGATCGTGGAGAGCATGAAACGGCTGCATGCGGAACCGGACCCAAAGAAGCTGGAAAAGCGCTACAATAGATTTTCCACCATGCCGATGACCATCGTTCTGGGCATGCATCTGCGTCCTGATGACAAGATTCCCCTGCTTGAGCAGGAGCTTGCAGTCGGCGCCGCCGGTATGAATCTTCTGAACGCCCTTCATGCCGCCGGATATGGAGCCGTCTGGGTGTCCGGCGATGTCGCGTACGATCCTGTTCTGGCCGAAGAGTTGGGGCTCCCGGCGCCTCACGCGCTCGCAGGCTTCTTCTTTGTCGGTACACCGGAGAAGAAAGACCACGAAACCAAACGCCGCCCCGTCGCGCCCTACGTGGCCGAATGGACCGGCGAGCCGGTTTCCTTCGACGCTGACAAGGATTAAGAGCGGGTGTCATGAGCACCTTTCCCGATCACGACATGACCCCGGACCACGACGTCACCATCATTGGAGGCGGCCCGGTCGGGCTTGCCGCAGCACTGGCGCTGGATGCCGCCGGTCTCTCGGTGGCCGTTCTGGAGCGTGCTCCAGATGCGGCCTGGGCAGAACCGGCATTCGATGGTCGGGAAATCGCTCTGACCTACCACGCGCGGGCGCTGCTCGAACGGCTGGGCGCATGGCGGCACATTCCGGAAACGGTGATCTGCCCACTGAACGAGGCCCGTATCGAGACTGGCCGGGGCAATCACCCCCTGATCTTTGAAGCGGATCGCCCTGCCGGAACGAAGGAAGCGCCCCTCGGCTGGCTGGTATCGAACAACATGATCCGCCGCGCCCTGCATGCCGAAGCCTCGGGACAGTCGGGAATTACCCTTCTGCCGGACGTCAGCGTCGAGACCGTGCGGCAGGACACGATGACGGCGGTGGTCCACTGTCAGGGCGCGCAGCCGCGTCGGCTGCGGACACGGCTGGTCATCGCCGCCGATGGCCGTTTTTCCCCCACACGGCGGCGGGCCGGGATCGGAGCCGTGATCCACGACTTCGAACGGATGATGATGGTCTGCCGCATGGCGCATGACCTACCGCACCATAACGTCGCGCTTCAGTGGTTCGCCGAGGGGCAGACCATCGCGCTTCTGCCGGTGAACGGACATGCCTCATCGCTGGTCCTGACGCTTCCCCCTGCCGATATCCAGCGCCTGATGCACACTGGACAGGATGCCTTCAACGCCGAGATCATGGAGCGTGTCGGCAACCGGCTGGGCGCCATGCGGCTGGTCAGCACGCGCCACGCCTATCCGCTCAAATGCGTCTACGCCCACCGCTTTACCGCCAGACGGCTGGCGCTGCTTGGCGACGCGGCGGTCGGGATGCACCCGATCACGGCGCATGGCTTCAATCTTGGCCTGCGTGGCGCGGAAGTTCTGGCCAGCGAAGTGGAGGCGGCTTTCTCGCACGGTCAGGATATCGGATCAGCGGCGGTGCTGCGTCGTTTTGAAAAGAAACACCGCGCCGCCACGATGCCGCTCTTTGCCGCCACGAACGGCATTGCGACGCTTTATACACATGACGCCGCGCCGTTCCGTCTGCTCCGCAGCCTTGGTCTGCGGGTCGCGGATGCTCTTCCTCCCTTGAAGTCAGCCGTCACCGGCATGCTGATGGACCGTTCTCCCGCAGCCTGACGCGCGGTGAAGCGGACAGACGACTCCTGTCCGAAGAAACTGTTTGTCAATTTTTACACGGCAGGGTGTCTTCAGAAGGAGACGTCTGCCGCATGGACAACACGACCTATATCGCGCTGTCACGCATGGACGCTGAGCAACGCGCCATGAGTGTGCTCGCGAACAATATCGCAAACGGCTCAACCGCCGGATTCAAGTCGGGCCATGTCCAGTTCGCTGATTACCTTTCCAAGCTGAAAGGTGGTTCGCATGCTCCGGGCGAGAACCCGGAAGTTTATGTGCAGGACCGCGCGACCTATCGGGATTTCACGCAGGGCGCTCTCCAGCAGACCGGGAATGCACTCGATATCGCCATCACCGGCGAAGGTTTCTTTTCCGTCATGACGCCACAAGGCGTGCGCCTGACCCGCAACGGTCGCTTTCAGCGCCTGTCGGACGGAAGCGTCACGGATGCTGCCGGTCACGCCCTGCTGGACCGCACGGGGCAGCCCATCATGCTGCGTCCTCAGGACCGCACCATCAGCATTTCCTCCGACGGCACCCTGTCCACGGAAAACGGCGTGGCGGCGGAAATAGGGCTCGTGCGGGTGGCCAGTAATTACGACCTGCACGGAGAAGGCAACGAGCTTTTCCGTGCAGGCACTCCGACGACACAGATGGATGTCAAGGAACTCCGGCAGGGCATGCTGGAGGGCAGCAACGTCAACATGATGACCGAGACGACAAATCTTATCGAGCTCCAACGTGATTTCCAGATTACGGCCAATCTTGTCGAGAATGAAGCGACCCGTCGCCAGAACGCGATCGACAAGATCACCCAGACCCAGTCCTGACCTGTTTCTTCATCCGATCTGACACAAACGAAAGCTTACCGACATGATGCGTTCTCTCGACATTGCCGGAACCGGCATGCAGGCCCAGCAGACGAATGTGGAGGTCATCGCCAACAATATCGCCAACATGACGACGACCGGCTTCAAACGTCGTCGTCCGGAATTTCAGGATCTGATCTATCAGGACATCCGGCGCGTCGGCACGATGAGCTCTGACAGCGGCACCCTGGTTCCCGCCGGCGCTCAGGTCGGTCTTGGCGTTCGCACCGCAGGCATTTACCGAATCAACGTGCAGGGCACACTGGAGCAGACGAACAACAGTCTGGATCTCGCCATTGAGGGGCCGGGTTATTTTCAGGTCACCCTGCCCTCAGGTGAATACGCCTATACACGTGACGGCACGTTCTCCCTGTCAGACACAGGCCAGATCGTGACGGCGGACGGTTATCCGGTCAGTCCCGGCATCACGGTCCCGAACAACGCCCAGACCGTCACGATCGACCAGACGGGTCAGGTGCAGGTGACAGTATCCGGCCAGACCCAGTCGACGGTTGTCGGCCAGCTCCAGATGGCCACTTTCCAGAACGAGAACGGTCTGGCCGCCATGGGTCAGAACCTGTTCACCGAGACACAGTCTTCGGGCAACGCGATTACCGGCACGGGCCAGAGCGTTGGCTTCGGTGATATCCGTCAGGGCTATGTCGAGGAATCCAACGTCAACGTGGTGACAGAGATCACGGATCTCATCACGGCCCAGCGCGCCTATGAAATGAACAGCAAGGTCATCACGGCATCCGATCAAATGCTCCAGACCCTGACAGGATTGAAATGAGGCGTATAGTCCATCGTTTTTTTGCGGCATGCATCGTGGGGGGCTGTCTGAATGCACCACCCTCGGATGCGGCAAGCCTCCGTCGGACAAGCGTGCTGCATCATTCCCAGGTGCGGCTTTCAGACCTTTTCAACGGGATCGCACCCGATCAGGACTGCGATCTTGGCCCCGCCCCCTTACCGGGACAGAGCCTGACCATCAGCGCTCCACAGTTGCAGGCCATCGCCCAGCAGTACGGCATTGACTGGCCTGACATATCCGATCTGGCGCAGGCCACCCTTACCCGCGCCAGCCATACCGTGTCGCGTGATGACATCATGCCCCTGATTGTTAACGGGCTGAAAGCACGAGGTGTCCCCGACAACGCCGCCATCGACATCAGCAGCTTTTCAGGCCCGGTCGTTGCGGCTGAACTGGCGAATAATCCGCAATTATCCAATATTGTTTACGACGCTTCGCATGGCAGGTTTTCAGCCTTTTTTTCCATTACATCCGATAGCGACACACAATCTTTCCGTGCGGATGGAACAGTCAGTTCCCGTGTTCAGGTTGTAACAGCACGCACCGACCTGCCCGCAGGCCAGATTATCGGACAGGCGGATATCGAAGTCGCAGAGGTCGATTCAAGATCCATGCCGGCGCGCGCCATTCAGGAGCCTGCCGACATTCTGGGCCAGTCCACACGACAGTCCATCCGCGCCCACACTCCTCTCACCTCCGATATGACATCCCGCGTCAACCTTATTGAAAAAGGGGCTCCGATCATCCTCGATGTTTCCTCATCCGGTCTGCATCTTACCGCATCAGGAGTAGCACTGGATTCCGGCGCTCAGGGAGAACGTATCCACGCGCTGAATCCGATATCGCGCATGATCGTCGTCGGCCAGATTATCGACAGGACACGTATTGAGGTAACGCCCGGGACCGCTCCAACTCCCGCCGACCCCAGAGATCTCCGTTCCGCCGGAGTTAAGGTGCCGAAAAATATCTAGAATTTTCCTGATTGGATCAGATTTTTTTCATGAAACGTTCTTTATTGCTTCTCTCGCTTCTCAACCTGTCAGCCTGCAACGGCGGAATTGGCAGCCTGAGCGAAATCGGCCATCCCCCGGCCATGACACGGACGCAGGACCCTACCCGCGATACGGCCTACAGGCCGGTCACAATGCCCATGCCTCCCCTGCAACCCCCTCCGGTTGAAGTCGCCAGTCTCTGGCGTCCGGGGAGCAGAGCTTTCTTCAAGGATCAGCGGGCGGCTCAGGTCGGCGATCTTGTGACGGTCATTGTTGATATCACTGACAACGCCACGATGGTTGATAACACCAGCGCAAGTGGTGGCGGCAATGAAAGCATGGGAATACCAAGCCTTTTTGGCTTCCATGGAAAAGCCATTTCACACATCACCAGTTCCAGCGCACTTTCAACGTCCAGCAGTAACAGCAACACAGCCACCGGACGAATCAGCAGAAATGAAACAGTGACCGTTCGAGTGGCAGGAACGATTACGCAGGTGCTTCCCAACGGCAATTTTGTCGTAGTGGGGCGTCAGGAGGTTCGTGTGAACAGTGAACTCCGCGAACTACAGGTAACGGGCGTTGTCCGTCCTCAGGATATCACCGCAGACAATACCGTTACCCACGACCGGATGGCAGAAGCCCGTATTTCCTATGGTGGACGCGGACAGCTTACCATTCTGCAAACACCGAGATATGGTCAGCAATTACTGGATGCTGTCGCACCGTTCTAAAAACACGCAGGAAATATCAGACCTGTTTATCCATCGGGATTGGGTAGACAGGCACAATCCGCTGATGAACACCATAGTTTCCAGTAATCATGAGGATGAGACACCGGCCTCCTACAGAGCGTTTTCGACGTAATCGTCGTTACCCTGTTGTAGACCGTGCTTTCGGTTGCTTGCACGCCGATCCACCGTCCACCATGTTACGCCGGAGAAGAAAACCCCAAGCATTCGACCGCTAGCCGGCGGTCATGCAACAGGAGCCACGACGTTGGCGCATTACCGCAGATCAGACGATAGCGTATCGGGCCATAAGTGCCAGCCCTCCTTCCGCCAATCAAGACGAAACAGATTGCTTTCAAGAGAGGAATCCCAAACGACCAACCAGCCAGATTACACCCTGAAATCTGCAAACATCCCATGCAGCACAAGAAAATCAAAATCTGGATTCCCCCGCACTGAAGAGCAATATTCCTGAAACA
The DNA here is from genome assembly GCF_022483985.1 of Acetobacter sp. Lineage (NCBI taxonomy): Bacteria > Pseudomonadati > Pseudomonadota > Alphaproteobacteria > Acetobacterales > Acetobacteraceae > Acetobacter > Acetobacter sp. Next base: position 2,186,437 of record NZ_JAKVME010000001.1, read on the forward strand.
GTCTCTCAGCCTCAGTGCAGATATGTCTCTGTATTCTCAGTCTTCTGAGACGGGCCACCCCAGCACTTCAACCTGATCAAGATGAAAATAGTCATTCACTAGAGATGTAATACGGACCACACGCCCAACAAGTGGCTCTGACGCCTGCCACTCAAGAGGCATTCCATCAACGCCACCGATAATTCTGGCGTCCTGTTTTTCCAGAATGGTTTTCATGGAGCTTTCGTCCATTCCAACTTCAATACGAAGACGACTACAACGTTCAGAAGCAGAGTCGCAACGGTTGTACAGTCGGATGCTCTTGATCCTGCACGGCTCGCCCAGATCAACTTCCCACCAGGGATTCTGTTCCACATCCGTATGGAACTGGAACGTACCGGTAAGAATGCCGCTGGTGGCATTGGGCTTCTGATCCGGAATCCAAGGATGAAGCGAGCTTTGTCTTGTTTCTTTATCTATAGCAACATTTCTCAATGCAGTAGCATCGGCTTCATTTTCTTCGTTCTGCTTCTGCCACTGGAATGCTCCGACAACAACATGTCCGTGAGCACGGCTTCTATCGGCTCTCATCTTGTAATCAAATATCCGAAGAATCCCGTCAGCAATGCCGACAGGGTCGGACGCTATGCAGACGGCGGAGAACCCATGTGTCTGCCCCGGGTTTTTCTCTGGATCAATATCAACAATTCCGTTGTCGGGAACGCCGTAGTAATCAGCCTGCGCGTTATTTACCCGGTCAATCAGGGTAAAATTGCTGTAAATAGACATATTGTAGTTGATCATGAAGATATTCTTGCGAGGCACAAAAATACTTGTATGAAATGCTGAACCGGTAAAGCCGGTCACATACGGGCGGTTGGCCCAGAAAGCGATCTGCTCTTCAAGCGAAAGCGTTTCCGGATAAACGATCTCGACACCGTTTGCTTCAAGCCGATCACAGATGACGTCCTCATTGATCAGACGCCTGACACCAGCCCCGAGTTTCGACTTTGAGATATAAGCCGGACGCAAATCAGGTTTATCCATCAAATGCCCAGCAAGCTTTCGTCCGACATCATGGCAGAATGTCGCATAGCGACGATGAGCAAAACTTGCTTCTTCAAAGGCCGCACAAGGAAGAATCAGACGTCTGATTTTCTTTGGTGACGAAAACCGGACAAAATCTTCCATGGAAAGATTCAGGGCACCGAACAGTTTGGGCATAAAACTGTTATGCTCATACCAGAACTCCATGCTCTGATCGGAGTTGAACAGTATTTTGGCATGAGGGAACCGCTCCCGGGCATCAGACCAGAAACGGCTGAATGTCGACAGAAGAAAGTGCCCGAAATGCGGATGGATAGAACCGCAATAGATATAGACGTCATCAGGAGCATACTCCTTGATGTCGTCGTAACGATAGCCCATCGTCAGCGATGGAGCCACATCCTCGATCCTTGGCCCCCGGAAATAGGAAGCCTGAAAGATACGTTTACGGCTCGGGTCAAATATTCCGCTTGGTGAATTCGGGTCCTGCTCCGGCACATAAACGACATCACACAAATCAAATAAGGCAGGTTCTGACTCCAGAATAACCGTCTCGCCATAAACCGTATCTGTTTTGCAGATTGACGACATCTAAAATTCCAGTTCGTATTTATAAAACATTCATTATCTCATGGGCCGCCAATACGACTTTCCTCGTATTCCGCTGCCCCAAGAACAAGCCTCATCAGAATATCCTGATGAGATAAAAATTCTACTTAGATAATCTGAAAAACCCATCAATACTCGACAGGCAACACATCGTCAGCGCTGAAACCAGCCGCCGAGACCGGCTTCAGGCAAAGCGGCAGACATAAAAAAAGCCGACCTATAAGGTCGGCTTTCTCGTTTCGGCTCCCGAAGGGATCAGGCAGATTTTGCCATGATCTCTTCAGCCACATTACGCGGCACCGGATCGTAGTGATGGAACTGCATCGTGAAGGAAGCACGGCCCTTTGTCATCGAACGCAGGTGCGAGATGTAGCCGAACATTTCCTTCAGCGGCACCTGTGCACGAACCATAACGGTCGAGCCCGATGTCTCCTGACTCTGGATCATGCCACGACGACGGTTAAGATCGCCCACCACGTCACCAACATGGTCATTCGGCGTCGTGACTTCCACGTCCATGATCGGTTCAAGGATCACCGGACCTGCATTCTTCATACCTTCACGGAAGCAGGCCTTTGCCGCGATTTCGAACGCCAGAGCGGACGAGTCAACGTCATGGTACTTACCGTCAAGCAGGGTGAACTTGAAATCCACGGTCGGGAAGCCAGCCAGCACGCCGCTGGTGGACTGAACGCGGATACCCTTTTCGACAGCCGGAATGTATTCCTTCGGAACCGTTCCGCCAACGACCTTGTTCTCGAACTCGATCTCGCCTTCATGCGGAGCGAACTCGATCTTCACTTCAGCGTACTGACCCGAACCACCGGACTGCTTCTTGTGGGTGTAGGTCTCGGTGTGCGCCTTCGTGATCGTCTCACGGTAGGCAACCTGCGGTGCGCCAACGTTGGCTTCAACGCCGTATTCACGACGCAGACGGTCAACAATGATGTCGAGATGCAGTTCGCCCATGCCGGACAGAATGGTCTGACCTGTTTCCTGATCGGTCTTCAGACGCAGGGAGGGGTCTTCCGCGGCCAGCTTCTGCAGGGCCAGCGTCATCTTCTCGACGGCGTCCTTTGTCTTCGGCTCGACGGAGATGTCGATAACCGGAACAGGGAAGCTCATACGCTCCAGAACAACCGGATCAGCGCCATCTGCCAGCGTGTCACCCGTCTGTGTGTCCTTCAGACCCACGAAAGCGGCAATGTCACCGGCATGCACTTCGGACAGTTCTTCGCGCTTGTCGGCATGCATCTGATAGATACGGCCGATACGCTCCTTGTGACCCTTGGTCGTGTTCAGAATGGTGTCACCGGTCTTCAGCACGCCGCGATAGACGCGGACGAAGGTCAGTGTGCCATACTTGTCGTTGATGATCTTGAACGCCAGACCAGCGAACTTGCCGTTCGGGTCAACCGGAATGATCGGCAGGTTCTTGGAATCGGTCTCTTCCTCACCTTCCGGCGGGGCGCAGCGGATGCCTTCCACGTCGTCAGGAGCCGGCAGGTAGTCGATGACGGCGTCGAGCAGCGGCTGAACGCCCTTGTTCTTGAAGGCTGTGCCACACAGAACCGGACGGAAGTCGCCGGAAATCGTGCCCCTCTTGATGCACTTCTTCAGGGTCTCGACGGAAACGTCACCCTTCTCGAAATACTCTTCCATGGCGTCGTTATCGACGGCCAGAGCGGTATCAAGCAGGTTCTGACGGGCTTCTTCAGCCTTTTCCTTCAGATCAGCCGGGATTTCTTCATCATGGAACTTCGCGCCGAGTTCGCCGCCTTCCCAGACGATGGCCTTCATCTCGACGAGATCGACGACACCGATGAAGTTATCTTCTGTGCCGATCGGCAACTGCAGCGGGATGGCGACGATGTCCAGCTTCTCTTTCAGCGTGCTGAAAGCATAGTAGAAGTCGGCGCCCGTGCGGTCAAGCTTGTTGATGAAGATGATGCGGGGAACGTTGTAGCGGTCAGCAAGACGCCAGTTGGTCTCGGACTGCGGCTGCACGCCAGCCACACCTTCAATGATGAAGATCGCGCCATCGAGCACGCGGAGCGAACGGTTCACTTCGATGTTGAAGTCGATGTGGCCCGGAGTGTCGATGATGTTGATGCGGTGGTTGTCCCACTCACAGGTCACGGCGGCGGAGGTGATGGTGATGCCGCGCTCACGCTCCTGAGCCATGTAATCGGTCGTGGTGTTGCCCTCGTGGACCTCACCGATCTTATGGGACACGCCCGTGTAGTACAGAATACGCTCTGTCGTCGTGGTCTTACCCGCGTCAATATGCGCGGTGATCCCGATATTACGGATTTTCGAGAGTTCGGACTGGGCTGACACGGGGCTTCTCCGGGAAACGGCTGAACCAGAAATTCAGAGGAAAGCGAAAACACACAGGGCGCGACAGGAGAAAATCTCCCCGCGCCCTCGACCCTTTCGAACACGATCCGTGCTCTTGACGGGCTGTGTGATCACGCGGTCCCCGCTGATGCGGGGGCGATCAGAAACGCCGGCCACAAACAGGGCCGGCAAACAGTCAGGCTGCGGCCTGCTTCTTGCTCTGAACGCGCAGAATGCGACGCTTGATCACCTGAGCTTCGGTGGTCAGGTTACGATTCGGCGTATCGAGCAGGTAGGAGTCGAGCCCACCATTATGTTCGATGGTGCGCAGGCCGCGCGTGCTCACACGCATGGACACCGGCGCGCCGAGAATGTCGGAAAGAACCGACACTTCCTGCAGGTTCGGCAGGAAACGGCGGCGGGACTTGTTATTGGCGTGGCTGACATTGTTGCCCGTCAGCACACCCTTGCCTGTGATCTCGCAACGGCGGGACATCGGTTTATCCTCGGTCAAAAAACAGAACGGGGCCGAGGCGGAGCCCGGCTTTCATCCTTACAATCAGGCGCGGCTTATGACGGAGGCATCGCGTCCCGTCAAGCAAACAGTGGCGGAAAGCCGTCTTTCCGTCACTTTTTCACAGAGCACACCCGCTTTTCTCCACGGTTTCGCGGAGACAGGCTCTGCTCTCAGGCGCTCCCGGCCTTGCGCGCTTTTTCAGCCTCTTCCAGCTCGCCCGCACGCACGCTCTGCACGGCGCTGTCCAGAATACGCAGAATCGTCTCCCGATCCATCGTCCGGGACAGAAGACCCAGCGAGCCGCCCAGCAACGCCGATGCGACAGCCAGAGGCGCATGATTCTCTTCCAGAAGATGATCAATCGCGTGCTCGATGACCATCGCGCACTTGGTCAGCTCTTCCGATACCTGCTCCATCTGCCCGCTGTCCTGAGGACTGGTCTCCGCCATGTTCATTCTCCCATGCTGCTCCGGCTTCAGGCCGGAGTGTGATTGTTTCTGTCAGTACAACAGTTACCCGTGAACAGGAGCCGATGCCGCCAGACCGGAGTCCGGCGCAACCTCCTGCCCTGCGTCCTGCGCCGCCCACATGGCGGCATACAGACCGCCACGAGCGATCAGGTCCGCGTGACACCCCCGCTCCTGCACAAGCCCGTCACCCAGAACCAGTATTTCGTCTGCTTCGACGATCGTTGAAAGACGGTGCGCGATCACGACTGTAGTACGTTCTGCGGAAACAGCCCGCAAAGCCGACTGGATCTCCCGCTCGGTATGTGTATCGAGGGCGCTCGTCGCCTCATCCAGAATCAGAAGGCGCGGGTCTTTCAGGATCGTGCGGGCAATCGCCACGCGCTGTTTCTCGCCGCCGGAGAGCTTCAGCCCTCTCTCGCCCACCCGCGTCCGGTAGCCTTCCGGCAGGGACAGGATGAAGTCATGGATGCGCGCCAGCTTCGCCGCCTGCTCGATCTCGTCCTGCGTGGCGCCAAGGCGTCCGTAGGCGATGTTATAGCCGATCGTGTCGTTGAACAGCACCGTATCCTGCGGCACCACGCCAATCGCTTCCCGCAGATCAGCCTGCCGGTAATCGCGGACATCATGTCCATCGATCATCACCTGCCCGGACCATGTGTCATAAAACCTGAACAGCAGGCGGCTGATGGTGGATTTTCCGGCCCCTGTCGGACCCACGATCGCAATCAGACCACCCGGCGGCACGGAAAAGCTGACGCCATGCAAGATTTCACGATCCTTGCGATACCCGAAATGCACATCCTGAAAGGCGACGCTGACGGGCGGCGCCTCCTTCAGATGAGCCGGCAGCGGGAGTGGATGCGGAGGATCAGCCACCTCCACCGTCTCATCCAACAGGCCCAGCATATGTTCGAGATCAACCAACGACGTGCGAATGGACGAATAGATCGAGCCAAGGAAATTCAGCGGCGCATAAAGCTGCAACAGATAAGTGTTGATCAGCACGAACTGGCCGACCGTCAGACGCCCCGCCGCCACATCGTGTCCGGCCAGCAGCATCACCAGCGCAAGCGCCAGAGAGATGATCGCCACCTGCCCGAAATTCAGGATGCTGAGAGAATACTGGGTGTGGACGGCGGCCTTCGCGTAGCGGGTCTGGGCATCGCCGTAGCGTTTCGCCTCGTGCGCCTCATTGCCGAAATACTTGACCGTCTCATAGTTCAGCAGGCTGTCCAGAGCCTTGCCGGTCGCCTCGCTGTTGATGTCGTTCATCCGACGACGGATGCCGATTCGCCATGAGGTGAACGAAAACGTGAAAACCACGTAGCCAATCACCGCCCCCAGAACGAGCCCGGCGTAACGCCAGTCGAACACCTCCCAGATCAGACCGATGACCAGAATGGCTTCGAGCAGGGTCGGCAGGATCACCAGCCCCATCCTGAGGAGAGTCTCGACGCCCTCCGTGCCGCGTTCGATGGCGCGGGTGACGCCTCCGGTGCGGCGGTCAAGATGAAAACGCAGCGACAGATCATGCATGTGCATGAAACTGCGGAGCGCAGCGTCTCGGGCCACCTGATAGCGGACCGGCGCGAACACCACGTCGCGCAGCTCGTTGAAACCGGATGTCAGCACCCGCACCAGACCGTAGCCGATGATCAGCAGGATCGGGACGGTCGCGACACCCGCCGGATGGGACAGCACATCAATGATCCGGCTGTACACCCACGGCACGGCGACCGTGACCAGCTTGGCCGCCAGCAACAGCAGGGCGACCGCCGTCACGCGCAGTCTCAGCTTCGGATCGTCACGCGGCCAGAGATAGGGAAGCAGACGGGCAACGGTCACGCCGGCAGGCTTGCCGGGCGCGGTATCGGATCGTGATGGCGGGCTCATTGTTTCCGATGTGGCACGTTGTCGCCGTTTTGCAACCCCACGGACAACCGAACAGGCCGTCACGGCATCATATTGTCAGGTCAGGCGTCGCCCCGTAGGAAAAAGACAGGCCGGACAGTCCCGGCCAGACTTCGTCGGAAGAACATCATGCTCCCAGTCTCCGAAGAAACCTTTTACGGACTGTTCACAGGATACCGCTCATGAGCCTCCTCTCCACAGACGGTTTCATGCGGCACATCAGAGCCTGCAACACCGCGACACTCCCCGGTCAACGCCTGCCCTTGCGGATCAACGGCGTGCTGGCGGGCTATGCCGACCCTGAAATCGCCGCCGCCCTGAAAGAAATGGGCCTTGCAGACGACAGCACTTCAGGCGGTCTGTCCCTCAGCGATCCGACCCGCCTCGAATCCATCGGCGAGGAACTGGCCCGGCAGGGATTCTACCGCACGCACAATGAATTGTTCGACGTATGGGGCGATGACGGCCAGCCTCCACTCGGGCGTATCGACCGGGGCGCACTGCCGCTGTTCGGTTTTGTCGGCGTCGGCGTGCATCTCAATGGTCTGGTGCGCAAGGAAGACGGGCTGCATCTCTGGGTCGGTCGGCGGGCGCGGAACAAGCGGCTCGATCCCGGCAAGCTGGATCACCTTGTCGCGGGTGGCGTCCCGGCGGGCCTCACTCCCGATATCGCGATCATCAAGGAAGCCGAGGAAGAAGCCAGCCTTCCGCCGTACCTTGTGAAGCGGGATGCGAAAAAGGTCGGCCTGCTGCATTATGCGCTCGAACGCCTCGAGGGGCTGCGGCGCGACCGGCTGGTCTGCTACGACCTTGTGCTGGCGGAGAGTTTCCAACCTGCCCCTGCGGACGGAGAGGTTGAGGAATTCCTGCTACTCCCCATCGGCGAGGTCTTCCGGCTTGTGCGGGATACGGACGAATTCAAGTTCAACGTCAATCTGGTGCTGATCGATCTGTTTCTGCGGACTGGCCTGATTGATCCACTGTCAGAAGAGGGTGTGGCGCTGCGGCAGGGATTGCAGGGCGGCACGCACTGAAATGACCCGGGTGAATGTCGTTTCTGCCCTGCTGCTCGGATTTCTGATGGCCGGATGCGCTCCGACACACTCTCTCTGTCACAGGCTGGCGGCGACCGACGACCAGCATGTAACGCTGATGTTCGGTCTTACCCGGCCTGACGGTCGCCCGGTGAGCGACACCGACTGGCAGGATTTTCTACGAACGGAGATTGCCCCACGCTTCCCGGATGGTCTGACGGTTCTTCCTGCCCAGGGGTTCTGGCGGGACAGGACCAACGGGCGGGTGGGCTCCGAGCCTTCACGACTGGTCTGGATCGTGACGCCTGATGACGCGCACCTTGCGGAGCGGATTGAGGCTGTGCGCCACTCTTATAGCGTGCGGTTCAGCCAGCAGTCGGTCGGGGTGAGTGTGGACCGGGGATGTTCGGGGTTCTGACCGGGAAATGGCTGATTTTGCCCTCATGTCAATCATTAGAGAAGCCGTTGAGGCTTCCCGAAAGCGGCCATCCATTCGCATGAAAATATGGATAGAGAACATGTGTGACATTAGCTCGCAGTATCTCGGAACAACGCTGTTGCTCGCGTGCATTCCAGCAGTCCTTCATGTCACCCCACAAATGCGATATGGACCTTGCCAGATATGGCAAGTCCAATCAGGCTGCACCGTTCAATAGCTGCACCGTTCAATAAAGGTGTCCGACGCGTCGGAACGTGACCATAGTTATTGAGTGAGGTATGTGATGCCGATAGAAAGACAAACGGTCAAAGCGCATTGTGGCCGCTGTAATGCAGAACGAAACTGCTACATTCGCGCTGACGGCACGAATGTAGAGTTTTTAGGCGGTTTACGGCGTGATTTCAATTACAGGCTTATGTCTTGTGCGGGTTGTGACTACATCTTCTGTATGTGCGTTATCACACATCCAAAAGAGTATGGTTCATTTGATGATGAGACTGGGGAGTTTCATTCTGCCGGTCAGGAATTCATCTATTTTCCTGGAATTGTTCGGCAGCCTCGTCCTGAATGGCTAACACGTCTCACTTTCTTCGTTGGCGAAGATGACAATCACGACCGCCTTCGTTCCGTTCTGGAACAAATCTACATTGCGCTTGATAACGAATTGCATGTGTTGGCCGCCATAGGTATTCGCGCAGCATTCGAAATTCTTGTTAATATATTTGGGGTTGATGAACAACTCACCTTTCCTCAAAAGATTGACTGGCTAAAATCACACAAAATTACAGTAGAAGAGCATGTGTCTCCTGAACCGCAACTATCGCCTCAAGAGAGACCTGTCATTCATATTAAGGAGAGAGGTATTCTTGGGGAACAAGAAAGCGAGGCCTTCAAAACGCTTGTCGAGGTGGGTAACGCCGCAGCCCATCGAGGGTGGGAGCCCGGAGCTGAAGTTCTAGCTACCTTGATGAAGTTGCTTGAGTCCACCATTTATCGTGAGATGCTCGAACCGTTTGACCAATCTTGGCATTATCACGATGTCGATGAATATAAGTCATTAATACCTCGAAGGGCTTTATCAAGAAAGCGTGACACTAAAGCAAGAAAGTCAAAGACACCTCCGCCTGAGAAGTGAGCGAATGCTTGGACAGGCTTTGTTGCACGGTGTATGGATCGAAGAACATGTCGGCTTCCAAGTAGTTTTGTTTCAAACCGGACCTTCAGTTCCCCCCTGATCTACCTGTCTACTCAATGAATTTAAAGCAGACCGGCGGCAGTGCGTCAAAGCGGAACGTCTGCCCTTCATGTTTCCGGCAACAGGCGCTGATGCCGTGCTTTCCCAAAACCCCGCAGACTCTCGATCCTGCTTTCCGGCATATTCCTTCCTCCGGGGAAGGAATTCCTTGCTATCGCAGCCGCTAATCTTTCACGACCAACCGGATTAAAACATGTAGAGAGACGATGACACTGACAGACCACGATATCGCCAGTCGTCGGCAGGGTCATCATGATACTGCAAGAACAGGAGCTTCCGATGCTGGTTGATGGACGATGGGTTGAAAACTGGCAGCCCGTTCAGGCCAGCGACTCAAAGGGAGGCTTTGTCCGGCAGACCTCGTCATTCCGCAACTGGATTACGCCGGATGGCAGTCCTGGCCCCACGGGCGAAGGGGGCTTTGCAGCCGCAAAAGGGCGTTATCATCTCTACGTCGCGCTGATCTGCCCGTGGGCGTCCCGGACGCTCATTGCCCGCAGTCTGAAAGGGCTGGAGGATGTCGTGTCCGTCTCGGTGGTCGAACCTCGGCTCACCGATCAGGGTTGGCGCTTCGGCGATTATCCCGGAGCGGATTTCGATACGCTCAACGGCGCGACATGGATACACGAACTCTACACCCGCGCCGACCCGCATTATACAGGCCGCGCCACAGTGCCGGTCCTGTGGGACAGGGAAAAGCGGACGATCGTCAACAACGAGTCCGCCGATATCGTGCGGATGTTCAACACCGGGTTCGGCCCGCTGGCGTCCCCGGATTACGACTTCTATCCCGAACCTTTGCGCGGCGAAATCGACGCACTGAACGACGCGCTGTATGCGCGCCTCAACAACGGTGTCTACCGCGCCGGGTTCGCGACGACGCAGCAGGCCTATGAAGAAGCCTTCGAAGATGTCTTCGGTATGCTGGACAGTCTGGAAGAGCGCCTGTCCGGAGACGCCTCATGGCTGGTCGGCAACCAGTTGACGGAAAGCGACATCCGCCTGTTTGTAACGCTCGTCCGCTTTGACGCCGCCTATCACGGGCTCTTCAAGTGCAACCGCCGACGCATCGCGGACTATCCCAACCTGACGCGCCATCTGGAACGGATGCTGGCCGTAAAGGGCGTCGCCGAAACTGTCAGCCTCGATCATATCAAGCACGGCTATTATTCGATCAAGGCCCTCAACCCCAATGGCATCGTGCCTCTCGGGCCTGACCTTGCATGGGCCGCCAGCCTGCCCGCGCCACGATACCTCACGGAGACAGAAGCATGAGTGACGGACTGGTCATCTTCCTGCACGGGGTCGGCAGTCAGGGCGCTTCTTTCTCACCGCTGCTGACACAATGGCGCACTGATCTGCCCGTGGTCGCCCTGACCGCTCCCGATGCGCCGTTTCCATTCGATCTGGCCCCCAACGGCCGCCAATGGTTCAGTGTCAAGGGCGTGACGGAGGCCAACCGGGCGGAGCGTATTGTCGCGGCCCGTCAGGCCTTTGACGAGACCCTTCGGGCCTGCGTGACAGAAGCCGGTTTCGAGGACAGGCTGGACCGGGTGGCGCTTGTGGGGTTTTCGCAGGGGTCGATCATGGCGCTGGATGCCGTGGTCTCGGGCCGCTGGCCGGTCGCGGGTGTCGTGGCGTTTTCCGGACGCCTTGCCTCACCTGCTCCCTACACACCCGCACGACAGACACGTATCCTGCTCATCCACGGAGATGCCGACCCCATCATGCCGGTGCAGGAAGCCTCGAAAGCCGCAGAGATTCTGACCAGTATCGGCATGAGCGTCACATGTGACATTCTCCCGGGCGTGGACCATACTCTGACTGCCTCGGGAGTGGCTCAGGCGTTGAGCTTTGTGAAGACAGTCCTGCTGGCGGACTCTCCCACGATCTAGGGATCTGTAATGTGGATCGTCTGAGCCTTGATCGCCTGTTTGTCGCTGTCCTTGAAACAGGGAGTTTTGTTGCGGCATCCGAGCGGATGGGGGTCAGCAGCGGGCAGGCATCCAAAATGCTGTCACGCCTTGAGACCGATCTGGGCGTACAACTGATCAAACGCACGACACGCGCCCTCTCTCCGACCGAAATTGGCCAGGTCTATTACGAACGGGTCAGGATTCTGCTTGAAGAACGGGACGCGCTTGACGCGTCCATCCGGCAGACATCCGGCGCGCCTTCCGGGCGACTGCGTATTACAGCTCCCATATACTTCGGCTCCGCCCAGCTTGTACCCGCGCTGCTGGTCTTTGCGGAACAGTATCCCGGCATCAGCCTCGATATCAGTTTTTCGGACAGGCTGGCGGATCTGGTGGAGGACGGTTTTGATGTCGCCATTCGTATCGCCCACCTGTCCGACAGCAGCCTGATTGTTCGCAGACTGTGCGACGCGCGGATCGTCACCGTCGCCTCCCCTGATTACATCACGACCCACGGCGCGCCCCAGCGCCCTGAAGACCTGTCGCAGCACACCTGTATCATCGACACCAATTTTCGGACTCCCCGTAGCTGGGCATTCCGCGATGCGCCATCGGGACAGGCTGTTCAGGTTCCCGTCAGCGGGCGCTTTGCCTTTTCCAATGGAGAAGCCTGCCTGACTGCGGCCACGCGGGGGCTTGGCATCGCGTACCTGCCCAGTTTCATCGCAGGCCAGCCCATGAAGGAAGGCAAACTCACCCCCCTACTGCGAAACTTCGAGCCGCAGGCGTTGGGCATACATGTGCTTTATCCACCCGCACGGCACCTTGCCGCCAAAATACGGGCCCTGTCCGATTTTCTTTCAGGCTACTTCAAGAACCGGCCGGAATGGGACGAAGGCTGGTAATCGTCTCTCAGGGTGCGGGAGGCAGAATCGGCAATCCGGCACCCTCATCCAGAGCGGCATCAGGCGATACCGGTCGACGCAGGTCGAACATCGAAGCCTCCGTCACCTCTGAATACCACCCTGCCCCACCTGCTCTCAGCACAGGGCGCGCCTCGGCGGTTTCATAAACGCCATCACGCACAAAAGTCCGGTCTATATGGACAGTCACAACTTCGCCCAGTGTCAGCCAGGTTTCCAGAGACTCTCCGGAAGCTGCTTGAAGCCGAACAATCTGCGTCACGCGGCACTCGAACTGCACAGGACTGGCTGCCACCCGTGGCGGTCGGACACGACAGGATGGTACCTTTTCCAGTCGCGCCACATCAAATTCATCAATCTGTCGGTCAAATGCGGCAGATGACAGGTTCATGCGCCCGACCAACGGCTGCGTAACCAGATTCCAGACGAACTCGCCGGTCTGTTGCGCATTGCGGACCGTATCTTTCCAGCCGGTCGAGGAAAATCCGATGATCGGTGGCGTGTAATTGAATGCGTTGAAAAAACTATAGGGAGCAAGATTGGCTGCTCCCTCCGTATCGACCGTCGCAATCCATCCGATCGGCCTCGGCGCGATGATGGCATTAAACGGGTCATGCTGAAGGCCATGTCCGTCTTCAGGTCGGTAGGTGTGAAAACGATCGTCTGACGACATGGCTGCTTCTTCCGAATTATCACTTCACCCCTCAGGGAAGCTATACCTCATCAATCAAGGCTTACGCTGCGCAGTGACGTCGAGATCAACCCCCACTTCCAGCGCAACCCATTGTCCGGTCGCCCAGACTCCCTGCCCAATGCCGAACGCGGAGCGCACGAGATCAAGATGCCCCTTTACGTGGAGCGTGGCGCCATCAATGTCGAGTTTGAATGGCAGAGTGACCGGCTTGCTGATCCCCCGGATGACCAGCGTTCCGGCGGCCTCATAGGCATCGCCGCCCTTGGCCTTGAAGTTCTGCGCGTCAAACACCGCGGAGGGGAACCCGGCTACGTCGAACCAGTCCTTGCCCGGTAAAGCGCCATCACGTTGCCGGTCACCCGTGACGGCGCTCGACATGGCGATCGTCACATGGGCCTGACCAGCTTCCGGATGAGCCGGATCGAAGGAAATGGTTCCGTCGAATGATCCGAAATGACCACTGAACGGCGCTCCGGTCTGCGTGCCTGAAAAGGCCAGCGTGCTGTGCGCCGGATCAATCGTCCAGTCCGCAGCCATGGCGGAAAGAGGTAGGGAAAGACCCGTCATCAGGCTCAGGGCGGCGATTGTTTTAATGGATACCATTGTAAAAATCCTCCGATTACTTGCGGCGTGACGATCCGACTGGCCAGGGCAGCATCCGTTCAAACACGGAATCCCGTAAAATCAGGGCATGTCGCAATGCGGCTGCGGCATGCAGAATGATCAGAACGGCCAACGTCCACGCGGCCCAGTGATGAAACTCTTTCAGAACAGCCTCGACAGGAGCCTTGTTCTGAAGAGTTGCCAGAACAGGAAGGTCCGGCCAGGGAATCGTGCCGAACAGCACGGTTGGTATGCCGAGCACAGACGCCGAAACCATGGCCCAGCCGCTGAGGGGCAGGATGATCTGCAATCCGTACAGGGCCAGATGCGCCAGATGGGCCGCTCCGCGTTCAGCAACCGGCATGTCCGCAGGAAGAACTGGCGCCGCATGGGTCAGACGCCATCCCACCCGCAGGCAGACCAGCAGCAGGACGGAAATCCCGATGGATTTGTGCAACTGGTAAAGCTGAAACAGGCGCATCGGCTCAAGGGCGACATGATCCATGATCAGCCCCATGCCGATCAGGGTCAGGATACCGGCGGCGATCAGCCAGTGCAGGATGATCGCCACCGTCCCATATCGCGACGCTTTTTCAGCAAGCATCGGAATCGTGCTCATGAATCAGCTCTGCTTTTCGAATGCACCGGCGATGCGCAGTGTCACGTCATCACCGACATACGGCACATACATCTTCACACCGAAGTCGCTACGTTTGATCGTCGTCGTGGCTTCGAAACCGGCCGTGTACTTCTTGTCCATCGGATTGATGCCTGCACCGACAAAATGCACCTTCAGCGTCTCGGGCTTCGTGACGCCATGCAGGGTCAGGTTACCGGTGACGATGGCGTCGTTCCTGCCGTTGAGCCTGACTTCAGTGGAGACAAAAGTTGCGTTCGGGAATTTAGCAGTATCGAACCACTGGTCGCTCTTCAGCTCTTCCGTCAGCTTGTCGCTGGTGGTCTGGACGGAGGCGACCGGAATGGTCACATCCAGCTTGGAAGAGGACGGCGTTTTGACGTCCAGTTCCAGCGTGCCGGAGACGTTGGAGAAAAGGCCGCTGTAGTAGGTGAATCCGAAATGCAGCAGGGAGAATCCGACCTGTGTGTGGCCCGGTTCAATGGCATAGGCGCCCGACTGGACCTGAGCGGCGCTCGTCACCGTCTGGGCAGAGGCGAGAGCAGGCAGGGCCACGATGGAAGCAGCGAGAAACGCAGCGCGAGACAGGGAAAAACGCATGGAATGATCCTTCCAGAAAACCGATATGATCACGGTGGCGGAGTGCCGGGCCGGGCCATGAACTGAACAGTACCCTGTCTGTCGAAGCCGTTCGTATCTACGGGAAGGTTAGAAGATCATTCCATCCAGAATGGAAGCAATCCTGGATTTTTCAGGTCAGAAGAAAAAACATCTGTGGTTCAGGTTGGCACGGTCATCACAGACACGGGGTTTTCCAATAGTGATCCGGGCGTTCGACAGAAGGCATCTGTGCGGTCCTGTCGAACGCCCGGAACAAGGTGACAGCGGGGACAACACTGCCTGCCCCATTCCACAAGCTCAGAGAATGTTACGTCATCCCCTCAGCCGGAAATGTCGGGCTCTTTTTTCTGGGAAGAAGAAGGGCAGAACACTCCCTCCAGACTCCACCAGCCGGAGCCCCCTTCTTACGGGACCAGCACCGTCGCCGTCGCCGTGCAGGCAATCCCTTCCTCACGCCCCGTAAAACCGAGCCGCTCGGACGTGGTGGCCTTCACCGAGATCCGGTCCACATCGACCTGAAGCAGCGAGGCCAGACGCTCGCGCATGGCCTGTGCGTGCGGGCCGATCTTCGGGCGTTCGCAGATCAGGGTCAGGTCGGCGTTGACCAGCATGCCGCCCTTCTTGCGGATCAGTTCGCCCGCGTGAACGAGGAAGCGGGCGCTGTCCGCGTCTTTCCACTCGTTCTGGCTGGGCGGGAAGTGACGGCCGATATCCCCCTCGGCCAGCGCGCCGTAAATGGCGTCGCACAGCGCATGGATGCCGACATCCGCGTCCGAATGCCCGGCGAGGCCGCGATCATACGGGATATTGATGCCGCACATGATGAGCGGACGACCTTCTTCAAAGGCGTGGACATCGTAGCCGAAGCCGGTGCGGGGAAGCAGGGTGGGGCCAATCAGGCGTTCGAGGCGCACCAGATCCTCCTCATAGGTCAGCTTGATGTTGTCTTCGGAACCGGGAGTGAGCGCCACGCTGAGACCAGCGGACTCCAGCAGCAGGGCATCGTCGGTCGCACTGGAATCGCCGGATTTTTCAGCCGCGCGATGCAGATCAAGCAGGATGTTGAAACGGAAACCCTGCGGCGTCTGGGCGCGGAACAGGTCCTTGCGCGGCACGGTGTCGGTGATGACGCCGCCCTCTCCACGCTTGAGCGTATCGGCCACAGGCACGGCCGGAATTGCGCCGGGATGCTCTTCCAGCGCGCTGAGCACGCCCTGAATCAGCGTGGCCGTCACATAGGGGCGCGCGCCGTCATGCACCAGCACGACATCGGGACGTTCGGCGTCCGGCAGGGTTGCCAGCGCCTCAAGACCGGCGCGGACACTGTCCTGACGCTCCTTACCGCCCGCGACAGGCGGCAGGGTCGTCATGCCGTCCAGCGCTTCGGTCAGCGATGCGATATCGCCGACGGGCTGGATCAGCGCGACATGAGGGGCCAGCGCCTCGGCGGCATGGCGAATGACAGGGCGACCGGCAAGCGGGATGAACTGCTTGGCGGTGGTGGAGCCGGTTGCGGCGGCGTAACGGCTGCCGGTCCCGGCCGCGAGAAGAATGGCGGCGACACGCATGATGGCGCAGGAATGGGCGGAGGCGCGGCGCACGTCAAGCCGGTTCGGACTGTTCAGACCAACTTCCGTCGCTGAACGTCCATCCAGAGCGGGAACCGGCAGGCGTCAAGCACTCTCACAGGGTAAAATGCGGACGTCCGACCCGATACCGGCTGCCGCCCTCAACAGGCTCCATAAAGGTCAGGTCCCCGCGCTGGCTGGCGGCGACAGACGCGCTGGCTGGCAGGTCAATGCAGACTGTCGCAGGAAAGGGAAGCGGTCTGAAACGCCACCCGTTTCCGGCATGAGGCGGCATCAGGTGCCCTTGCCGCCGGACATAACGGACCAGAATATCCCTGTTATACTCATGTGTGGTGACAATAACCCGGTCCGCTCCCGTGCCGGGAAAATGTCCTCCGCCCGAGGCGCGGTAGTTGTTCGTCACGACAGCGAAGATCTGATCATCCTCAATCGGCCGCCCGTCGAGGCACAAATCATGAATACGCCGGGCCGACGAATCGACGAGCCGTCCCTGCTCGCAGTAGCGACGGGGAGAACTGATATCGATCGTGTAGGTCAGGGCGCCGCTCACCGCGTCTCCCATGATCACGTCGAACGTATATACCGGGGGCAACGGGTCCAGCAGCGGCTGGGGCGCGTCCTCTTCCGGCAGAATGTGATTGAAGACCGTCGCGGAACGTTCCAGCCATTCCCGCAGGTCAGCCCCACGACACCGCACCACGCTCAGCGTGTTGGCGAAAGGATAGATATTCACCAGATCGCGGATGGTGAGTTCACCGATGGGGATGGTCACAAAAGCGTCTGTCGCCATCGCTCCGGCATGAAATGGCGAGGCGGCGGACAGGAGCGGCAGATGCTCCCACTCCGTCCCCGCCAGTAACGGTCTGGCAAACGCCAGTTGCGCCGCATTCACCAAAGCCAGACACGGGTCAGCCTCCAGAAAGGTGAACCAGCTCGTCAATGCGGAGGAAGTCCAGCCGACAGGCTCGTCCATCCAGGCCATCGTCGCCTCGTGCTCAGGCTGGACTTCTTCGATAATGGCGGGATCTTCGGGGACAAGCGGATGGGCGCGCCCTTCTTCCCGGCGGCAGACAGGACGGACCTCAACCTGAAAATCCTCGCAGACCCAGCCTGCTTCCGCCTCCCTGAGCGTCAGATCGATCACACCCAGATGGCTGCCCCAGAAACCGGGCATGACGGCGGGCACGTTATGGAGGGTTCCGGCCACGGCATCCACACCGGGGAGGTTGTCATGATGCTCACCCGGAAAGACATGATGGGTATGCCCCAGCAGCAGCGCATCTATCCCTTCGATTTCGGCCAGATAGAGCGCGGCATTCTCCTCGCCGCCCTGTCGCTGGTCCGCGGAAATGCCGCAGTGACAGAGCGCCACGATGACATCACAGCGACTTCTCAGCTCGGGCACGACCTGCCGGGCGGCCTCCACCATATCCCTCACCATGAGCTGCTCATGCAGATGGATGGCGTCCCACACCATGATCTGCGGCGGGACCAGACCGATCACGCCGATCCGCAGATCGTGCCTGCGACCGAGATCGTCGATGACCTCCCGCTCCAGCACGACGGACGGCGGCAGGAGCGGAGCACCATTGCACAACGTGATGTTGCTGCAAACAAACGGAAAGGCCGCGTCCTTGATCTGTTCCCTGAGAAAGGACAGTCCATAATTGAATTCATGATTGCCGATCGTGGCGGCATCGTATCCGAGCAGATTCATCGCCCGGATCATGGGATGCGTCCGCTCACCGCCGCCACTGCCCGCCATGAAGTCACCGACGGGTGATCCCTGACAGCTATCGCCGTTGTCAAACAGCAGGCAGTTCGGCGCCTCGTCGCGGGCGGTGCGGATCAGGGTGGCGATGTGGGCAAGGCCGACACCATGATCCTTTTCAGCCTGATAATAATTCCATCCACGCAGAAACATGTGGAGATCGGACGTCTCCAGCAGACGCAGCCGGACGGAACGCCGGTCATCCATTTCTGCCTTTGTCGCGGCTCCGGAATCGGGACAGGGCCGCACCATGAACGCATCCTTCTACAGGTTACTTTCAACACCCTGTATCGTCAGGCGTGAAAAGAAAGAAAGAAAGTCCGAACCTCAGATTTCCGCTTCCAGAAGGATTCGCGTCACATCGCCCGCCCACGGTCCGTTATAGCGTTCCAGCCAGCGCTCGGCCTGTGTCGGCGCACCGGCGACAAGCGCCTGAAGAGGGGCCAGCAGAACCGTTTCATCCTGACCGGCTTCATCACGCAGCGCACGGGCACGGAGCCCCTGTGTGGCGATCTCCACCATACGGGACGCAATATCCCGCACGGTTCCTGTTCCGAAGGGCGTATTGAGCGCCCGCGCCGGGACATCGCCGCGCAGCACGCGGTAGGTCTCCCAGTCATACTCGCGCACAAGGCTTTCCGCCGCCGCCAGCGCCGCATCGTCATAAAGCAGCCCGACCCACAGAGCGGACTGCGCCAGCATCATCTCCGCCGATCCCGCATCAGCCCCCCGCATTTCAAGGAACTGCTTGAGGCGCACATCAGGGAACAGCGTCGTCAGATGGTCTTCAAAGTCACCGATGGTCGGAGTGAAACCGTCCAGCCCATCCTGTCTTTCACCCTTGAGCCACGCCCGGAAGGACCGACCGGACACGTCGATCAGCTTGTCGTCACGCACGATGAAATACATCGGCACATCAAGCGCCCATTCGACATAGCGTTCGAAACCGAAACCTTCCTCGAAGCAGAAGGCCGGGATGCCTGAGCGGGCATTGTCGGTGTCGGTCCAGACCTGAGCCCGGTTGGACAGCAGACCGTTCGGCCTGCCTTCATAGAACGGCGAATTGGCGAACAGGGCGGTTGCGACGGGCTGAAGCGCGAGCGAGACGCGCATCTTGCGCACCATTTCGGCCTCGGAGGAGAAATCGAGATTGACCTGCACGGTGCAGGTCCGCTGCATCATATCGAGCCCCATCGTGCCGACCTTCGGCATGTAGGACCGCATGATCGCGTAACGGCTCTTGGGCATCCACGGCTGGGAGGCGCGTGTGGCGAAAGGGTGGAAGCCGAGCGGTGCGAAACCCAGACCCAGAGCGCGGGCGGGAGTGCGGATGGTGTCGAAATGACGTTCCAGTTCCGTCCGTGTCTCGTGCAGGCTGGCCAGCGGCGTGCCCGAGAGTTCAAACTGACCGGAGGGCTCCAGAGAGATGGCGGCTCCCTTGTTGATGCCGCTCCCCTTCAGGCCGATCACAGCGGGACCATCCGTAATGGGGAGCCACTCACCCTGCTGCTCGACGCCCTTCAGAAGAGCGCCGATCCCCTGATGATCATAGTCCGGGGAGGAAAAGGCGGCACGTTCAGCCGTTGCCGCTTCAGGGCGGACGAAACCGAATTTTTCATGCTCCGTGCCGATCCGCCAGAGATCACATGGTTTGTTTCCCGCCGCCAGAACATCCACGAGATCGCGTATGGACGTGATGGAACGGGTGTCCTGATCGGCAGGATTCGACATTGGGCTTCTGTGCTTCCACTCAGGGCGATCAGGCCTGTGCCTGATCTCGGATATTTCGGAGCTGGGAATCGAACAAGGAAAGCGCGGCGGCGACGGCTGTCTCCGCGCGCAGAACTCTGTTTCCCAATGTGATGGGTGTAACAAAGGGGCGCGCCAGCGTAACGTCAAGCTCCGCCCGACTGAATCCCCCTTCCGGACCTGTCAGGATACCGTCTCCATCCCCTGCGTCCGCGAAAGGATTCCCGGAGAGAACCGTCCCGGTTTTCTGCGTGTCCGTCTGATTTTCAAGTCGCTCGACGGCAATAAAGAGACGCTTTCCGGCAGGCCACGCTCCCAGAAAATCAAGCAGACGCACAGGTGAGGAAATCTGCGGAATCGTCAGCCGCTCGCACTGCTCGGCCGCCTCGATGGCAATCGATTCGAGCCGCTCCTCGTTCACTCTCTGCCCCACCGTCCGCTCCGTGATCACGGGGATGAACCGGGACACCCCAAGCTCGGTTCCCATCCGGATGACGAGGTCCGTCGCATCACGCTTTAAAAGTGCAAAAGCGAGAGCACAGCCACACTCATCAATAAAAGGGCGAAGCTTCTCCGTGATTGTGAAAGAGCCCTTGTCCTTTCTGACCGACGCGATCCGGGCAAGCCACTCCCCGTCACGGGCATTGAAGACCCGGACCGAATCTCCCTCCCCCTTGCGCAGGACAGTCCCGAGATACCGCGCCTGCTCGGGAGACATCGGGATGACGGCTCCACTGATCAGTGGCGCATCCGCAGGGAGGTACAGGCGAGGAAGGGTATGATGAGCTGACATCGACGGGCGCTTTCCTGCAGATTCGGGGCAGTCCGGCGGTCATGAGTCCGTCGGGACAGCCCGACACCATTGACCCCGGCGGGTCTGCCCCGCATCAATCGGCGCGGTTTCGGCGGGATTCGTCCGCCGGTCAAGTCTGAAGCGCCCGAAGCCCTATGGAGCCCGGGCCAGTATTATTTCCGCAGAACCGGGCTGGCGGACAGTCCGGTTCTGCGGAAAGGCCCGGCAAGACAGCCAGTGAAGAGGGATTGCAGTGTCAGTTACAGCCACTCCGCACACGGATATCCGCAGCACCGGCTGGATTTCCCGCCTTCCCGCTCCGTTACGCCCCTATGCGCTTCTGGCGCGTCTGGATCGGCCGATTGGCACATGGCTTCTGTTTCTTCCGGGCGCGTGGGGCATCCTTCTGCCGGACGCCGGAGGAACAACCGCGCCGCTTGAACGTGTGCGCCTTCTGGTGCTGTTCGGAATCGGCAGTCTGGTGATGCGGTCCGCCGGCTGTGTGGTCAATGACATGTGGGACCGGGATATTGACCGGCAGGTCACGCGCACCGCAGGGCGACCACTTGCATCCGGCGCCCTGCGAATGCGGCACGCAGCGCTATTTCTGCTGCTGCTGCTCATGATCGGACTGGGCATCCTGCTCCAGCTCAATCCGCTCAGCCAGTTGCTCGGAGCGTCCTCCCTCATACTGGTCGCGCTTTACCCGCTGGCGAAGCGGTTCACATGGTGGCCGCAGCTTGTCATGGGATTCACGTTCGGCTTCGGTGCACCGATGGGCTACGCCGCCGTGGCGGACCGCTGCGACACGACCCAGTTGCTCCTGTATGCCGCGACCATTCTCTGGCAGCTCGGCTTCGACACCATCTACGGCTTTCAGGACATGGATGACGACGCCCGGATCGGGGTGAAATCCACCTCCCTTCTGTGGCAGGGCCGCGCCAGAGAGTTTGTCGGCGTCTGTTACGCCGGAGCCGGTCTCGCTTTTCTGGGGGCTGGCTTTCTCGCGCATACCGGTATCGGTTTTTATCCCGTGGCGCTGATCTGTATCGTCCTGCTGCTAAGGCAGGCCTGCACCGTTAACCCGCAGGACCCGCGTCTCTGTCTCGCTCAGTTCCGGGCCAACAGGGATATCGGATTTGGATTCGCTCTGGCCTGTCTGGCAGGTCTCATCTGGTGAGACGCATAAAACGGCATTTTCAAGGAAAGAATGCCGCATTGTTCTCATCCGGACGGGCTTCAGAATATGGCACAATAAAAATGACGAAGTCGTTCTTTTTGCGCCATTTTCCGAGCAACTTTCCCGTTATGTGTCATCACAGAAACCACCCCGGATTTAATCAAGCTATTTCAATGAGATAGCGTATCATAACCCTTTTCAGAACAGACAATTTATTGCGGAACGATTCTTTTTTATTTGATTATTATCTTTTTCGATATTTTTCCTTATAAATAAAAACATATTATTCGATACACCGTATCTCTATAACACAACTAATATACACAGAAATGAATGTATAAATATAAAAACAAAAAATAAAATTATACCACTTATTATCGCAACACCCCACCTTCCGTTAATTCATCGTTAAATATTGCCTTCGTTTTTCAGCTGGTATCGCAATAATGGAGATGTTCACCCGATCACAAAAGAAAGAGAGTATTTAATGCCTCGTGCACTGATATGGTCCATCGAACAGGACGAAAAACTTTCATTTCTTCTTAATAAAAAAAAGATGACACTTAGAGGTGCTGCAAAAGAACTTGGGGTAAGCAGAAGTTTTATTCATAGAAAATCTCAGAAAATGCAGAGCGAAATCCATTTTCGTGCATGCAGTACTGTTCGTGAACAGGCCGGGTTTGAACCTCTTGCCGCAGGCCACCCCATTAGCTGGCTCGCCATCCAGACTCCCCGGCAGGCCCGCCTGTACAATAATCACAACAACAATGAGGATCTCAGCCGGATTGCAGAGGCGGCCTGATATCTGATCGCCATAAACCCGTTTCGAAAAACGAAACGGAACAGTCTATCCAGAACAGACCGATCGTGTGAACAGTTACGACTCTCAGGATAGTATCCCTCTAGCCAAAACGGGTGCCATGAAAACGTGGCATCCGCGATGGTATTTTGGCATATGTCTGCCGTAACGCCCTGCCCCTGCTTTCGGCAGTCTGCCCGGACCGGTCATGGTCCGCGCCGCGATTACATTCACCGGACTCCTTCGGATACCTGTCATGCCTTCATCGACCGCTGCCTCTTCCCAGACATCCACCGACCAGAAAAGCGCGGAAAACGGCAGTTTTTCTTCTCTAAAATTGAACGCCACCCTGCTCGCCCGGCTCGGAAAGGCTGGCCTGAAAGAACCTACCCCCATTCAGAAAACCGCCATTCCGGCTCTGCTGGCCGGGCATGACGCGGAAATCCTTGCGCCCACAGGAACAGGCAAGACCGCCTGCTACCTGCTCCCGCTGTTCGATCATCTGCTGCGCAAGAAGAAAAACACGGCCCTGATCATCGTCCCAACCCGTGAACTGGCGCGTCAGGTCACCGAAATGGGCACCCTGCTCGCCGCACGTCCGGAGCTTGAGCCTTTTGCCGTCTACGGCGGCACACAGGACGATCCCGACAGGGATTATGACGTCCCGCCTGAAACCGCACGCCTGATCGTGGCGACGCCCGGTCGTCTGCTGGATATGCTCCGCACGGAACGGGTTGAGTCCGCAAGCTGCCGTTTTCTCGTCCTCGACGAGGGCGACCGGCTGATGACGGCGGAGTTCCGTGACGAAATGCAGGGTATTCTGGCCCTTCTGCCACGAGACCGGCAGAGCGTTCTCGTTTCCGCCACCGGCTCAGCGGAAACGATGGCCGCAGCCCGGCAGTTTCTGCACAGACCAGTGCGGATCGAGCCGGAAAAGGGCGAAAAACCGAGCATCCGGCAGGCCGTGCTGTTCGTGGACAAGGCATCCAAGCCGACAGCCACGGAAGCGCTTCTGCGTCGCCACCCAGATCGCAGCGCCATCGTGTTCGCCTCAACCCGAGATGAAGTCGATCTGCTGACAAAACAGCTTCGGAAACGGGGCCTGAAAGTCGTCGGACTGCATGGCGGCCTCACCCAGCCCGCAAGAAATGCCGCGATCGACGCTTTCTCCAGCGGCAAGGCCACAGTCCTTGTCGCCACCGACATCGCCGCGCGCGGTCTGGACGTTGAGCAGGTCGGGCAGGTCATCAACATGTCCCCTCCCGAGCAGCCGGATACCTATCTTCACCGGATCGGACGCACCGGAAGAGCGGGACGCATGGGATGGGCGGCGACACTCTGCTCCGCGGAAGAACGCAAGACGATGCGGAAAGTCGAAAGCACGCTTGGTCTCAAGCTGGTGGCGCTTCCTGTGCCCACTCTTGCACAGGACACTCCTGCACGGGACAACCCAGAACGGGACACCCCTGCCCGTTCCCGCAAACACTGACCGTCTTCTATTGTGGAATGCCTGATCGTTTCTGGGAAAGAGAGTTTGAGATTTCCTCTCGTCCCTCCGAAAACGCGGCCTCTGGAAATCTTTTTCCAGCAATGAAGTGAGCGCGACCCTTCTGGACACAGGCAATCCGCCGTCGATTTTCGCAGTCTTCCTATAGCCCCATCACCGGACAGCGGCACGGGACATGAAGGCGATCAGGCTTCGCTCGTCTGATGATCCAGCCTGCTTGTTCCATCAGGCGATCCTGTCTCCACGCTGCTCCAGCGTGGCATAAGCCGGGACGCCTCCGCCACGCTCTCCGCTGTGACATTCTCAAGGAACGGCACTTCCGCCAGCACAGCGACACGACCATGCTCCTCGATTGCTGCCCGGTTGCCCGGATTGAGTGGTCCGTTCAGCACAACACCGGCGATACCGATACCCCGACGACGCAACGCTTCAAGCGTAAGCAGCGTGTGGTTGACCGTCCCAAGACCGCTGCGCGCCACCACCACCACCGGCAGGCCAAATTCCGCGATCCGATCAACCAGCAGCCCGTCCTCAGTCACAGGCACATCCACGCCGCCAGCCCCTTCCACAACGAGAGGCCGCTCCGGCTGGAGCATCGGCAGAATCAGACGGCTCACATTCACTCTCCGACCTTCCGCCGCTGCCGCCGCCTGTGGAGACAGAGGGGCGAGAAAGGTATCGGCAGGCGGCAGGATGCGGTCCGCAGACGCTTCCGCAAGCTCCGTCACTGTTGGAGTATCGCCCGCTTCGTCCGCCAGTCCTGTCTGGAGCGGCTTCCAGTACAGCGCATCCCAGGCTCTGGTCAGACAGGCTGAGATGAAGGTCTTGCCGACCCCGGTATCGGTGCCCGTTACAAAAACTCCGGCGCGCGGTGCGCGGCGGAAAAGGCCAAACGCAATATCCCATGTCAGCGCGGAACCCGCTGCGTCGAAATGGCGCACCACGTTCCGCAGGACACCAACCGTCAGGGGATGTCCGCCCGCAACCGGCGCTGTCGCACCGATCCGCTTCAGGCCACGCAGAAAAGCCAGTCCTCCGTGCGTCTGCTCGACAAGCGTTTCAAAGGTCCACTGCCCGGACGGAGTCTGAAATGCTGGTCCGACGGCAGCTTCAGGCCATCCTTTCCGGAAGGTCGAGCGTTTCGGATAAACGCGGATATTCGCCGCAACACCTTGCTGCACATGCGCCTGCCGCCACTCCGAAAAAGAGTCTGCGGCAAGCGTGGAAACAGCCAACAGCCCTCCCGGAGTCAGCAGCCGATAAAGCGCTGATAAAGCCTGTTCCGGGGGCTCGACCCATTGCAGGGCCAGATTGCCGCAGATGAGATCGAAAGAGCCGTCGACTGCCGGTGTCGCTGCATCCATGACAGCGAACCTCACACCCTCTCCGCACCGCGCCCGGGCGCGATCAAGCATTTCGGGAGCAATATCCGTGGCGAGCAGTTGCGCTTCCGGCCAGCGCTCCTGCAACAGCGCTGTAAACGCGCCGGTCCCGCAACCAAACTCCAGAATGCGCGCAGGCTTGCGGTCACCAAGCATCCGAACGATTCTGTCGAGCAGGCGACGGGCGACCAGACGCTGGATGGTCGCCGCTGAATCATACGCGTCGGCCGCACCGAAACGCGCCGCGATGGCCGTGCGCTCCTGCGCGGTCTGCGGACGTTTATCGACCATCGGCAGAAAACTCCTCACAGGCTTCAAGAATAAATGTCGCGCATCGATCCGGATGGGTCAGAGGCAGAAGATGGCCACCTGTCTCAAGCCACTCGATCCGCTCCGGCGGAAACGAGGCCTCCGTCATGGCCAGGCTGACAATCGCATCATCCCGACTGGCCAGAGCAGCCTGCACATGATGCCCCTGCAATCGGGCATCCCCTGTCTGTAGAAGATTCAGCCCTTCCATGAGACGCGTCGTTTCAGGATTTCCGATACGCTCCGCTTCCTGTCCGGACAGACCGCAGTTCTCACGAAACTGCCGTAGAACCGGCGCTGCGTCCCGTTCCAGCCCCTTCATCATGCGATCCAGCACACGCGGCATGACACCAGCCGGAAAATCCTCCGCCCGACTGAAGCGCGTAAACCCGTTGATCCCCAGCACGACACTCCCTTCCGGCAGACAGGCACGGGTCAGCAACCAGAGAAGGCCGAGCGAATGTCCAACCGCCAGCAGAGGCTGACCGGTCGGCAGGCCCATCTCCGCAGGTCCAAAAAACCCCAGATCCACCATGGCGGCTGCCCGTCCAAGCCTGTCCTGCACCGGCTGCCACATCGCGGGTGTGAAACCCCAGCCATGCACGAGAACAATCTGCATCAGACCACGCCGCAGAGACGCGCGACCCCATCGGCAAGACGCCGCACATCGTCCTCCGTATGAGCCGCTGACAGGGTGATCCGCAGACGACTCTCCCCCTTCGGCACGGTCGGCGGCCGGATGGCGGCGACGAGCATACCCTCCGCTTCCAACTTCGCCGCGACAGACAGCGCGGTCGCCGCCTCACCCAGCAGGACCGGCACGATCTGCGTGCTGGAAGCGCCTGTCATTAGTCCGGCTGCGTGCAGACGCTGCCGCAGCGTCTCTCCGTGACGCGCGACACGGGCTCTATCCTCATCCAGATCCGGCAGCAGTTCCAGCGCCGCATCCGCAGCCCCGAGCATGGCGGGCGGCAGGGCCGTGGAATAGATGAACCCGGACGCGCTGTTGATCAACCAGTCACACAGAGCGCGCGAACCGGCAATGTAAGCGCCCATTCCGCCCAGCGCCTTGCTGAACGTGCCCATGATGAGATGCACACCATCTGCTTCACTCGCCAGTCCCGCGCCGTGAGCCCCAAGAACACCCGTGGTGTGCGCCTCGTCGAGGCAGAGGAAAGCGCCGTACCGCTCCGCCACAGCCGCCAGTCCCGGCACATCGGCCCGGTCGCCATCCATACTGAAGACACTTTCGGTCAGGATCAGCTTCAGGCCCGTCTCAGTGTCGCGGGCTTTCAGGAGGGCTTCGAGATGGTCGAGGTCATTATGCCGGAACCGTATCTGCCTGACGCCCGCCGCCGCACATCCCTGATGCAGGCTGGCGTGATTCAGCCTGTCCGCAAAAATCAGCGGAGCCGCTCCAAGCTGTTCGGAGGACAGCCGCGCAAGGGCCGGAACCAGCGAGGCGTTGGCCTGCCAGCCGGAAGCGAACAGCAGAGCAGCCTCGGTCTTCTTGAGGCGGGCGACCCGCGTTTCGACCTGTTCGTGCAGCAGGCGTGTGCCTGTCACCAGCCGCGAGGCGCCGCTACCGGCTCCATAACGCATTGCCCAGTCGGCAGCCCGCTCCCTCAGAGCAGGATGCTGCGACAGGCCCAAATAATCGTTCGATGAAAAATCAACCAGACACGCACCGTCCGGACGTTCAAAACGCGCCTTGCCCACGGCTGTCATGGGCCGGAGAACGCGTCGCCGGTCCTGCACCTGAAGCGCATCGACGGCTTGCCTGAAAAGGGGATCAAAACCTGTCATGGGGCGAATGTGGTGCCGGAAGGTGGAGAACGGGTCAATCATGCAATCAGGATGGCCACTATAATCACCGCCACCTGCCCCCTGAGAGACAGAGGCAGGACAAGAAAGAGGCGGGCCGCGCAACGCCCCTGCCCTGCGGGAGAAATCCCGCAGCCATGTGACGGGCGGCCCCCTGTTTCAGAGGCGATCCAGTTCTTCCGGCCACAAAATCTGGCGTGACCTCAGAGCTTCTCATCCCGGAACCGGCCCTGATTCAACGGCATGAATAGCAATCCTGTATTCCCCTGATATGAGATACATTCCATTGCGAGAGCCGCTCCACCCCGAAAGGAAGCCTGCGTTGTCCTCATCCGACTGGTACGAAGACGGTCTGCCCCATATCTGGCTTCCCTATTCCCAGATGAAGACCGCTCCGGCCCCGCTGGCCGCCCGTGCGACGCAGGGCAGCCGGATCACGCTTGAGGACGGACGCTCTTTGGTAGATGGCGTGTCGGCATGGTGGACGGCGTGCCACGGCTACAATCATCCGCACATCCGCGCCTGTGCGGAGGCCCAGCTTGCCCGCATGCCGCATGTGATGTTCGGCGGCATGGTCCATGAACCCGCGCTCCGGCTCTCTTCCCGGCTGGCCGCCCTGCTTCCGGGCGATCTGGAGCGGGTATTCTATACAGATTCGGGGTCCGTCGCCGTCGAGGTGGCGATGAAGATGGCGATCCAGTATCGCCTCAATCGCGGAGAAGCCGGACGCACGAAACTGCTGGCGTTCAAGGGCGGCTATCACGGCGACACGCTGGCCACGATGGCGATCTGCGACCCTGAGGAAGGCATGCATCATCTGTTCGCAGGCGTGATGCCCGCGCAGCATGTGATTGACCTGCCAAGGGATGAGGCGACCACGGCGGCGTTCGAGACATTTCTGACCGCTCACGCTCACGAAGTCACCGCCATTCTTGTCGAGCCTCTGGTGCAAGGCGCGGGCGGGATGCTGTTTCATTCACCGGACGTGCTGCGTCGTCTGCGGGACGCTGCCGACCGGCATGGACTGCTGCTGATTCTGGATGAAATTTTCACAGGATTTGGTCGGACGGGAACGATGTTCGCCTGTCAGCAGGCCGGGATCGTGCCGGATATCATCACGCTCTCCAAGGCGCTCACCGGCGGCACGATGGCGCTGGCCGCAACCGTGGCGCGCCGTCATGTGTATGAGGCGTTTCTCTCCGACAATCCTGAACACGCCCTGATGCACGGTCCGACTTTCATGGCCAATCCGCTGGCCTGCGCCTGCGCGAACGCGTCACTCGACCTGTTCGAACAGGAACCACGACTTGAACAGGTTGCGGCTCTCGAAACAGCGCTTCGGGAACAGTTGGAGCCCTGCCGCACACTGCCGGGTGTGAAGGATGTGCGGGTCATGGGGGCCATCGGTGTGGTGGAACTGGACAGGATCACCGATCCTGCGGCGCTGCGGACACGCTTTATCGCCGAGAATGTCTGGATCAGGCCGTTCAGGAATATCGTCTATCTGACACCGGCCTTTACCATCGCGCCGGAAGAGGTGCGGGCGCTGACGCAGGCTGTGCACACCGTGCTGGTGGCGTAGAGGCGGGAAACGGTAGGGCTCGAAGCTCCGTTATTGAATGGACGGTATTCTCCGCAACGTGCCGGAGCTTCAGGTCGGGTCTCAGTTTGAAATTCCGTGCATTTCATAGGCCCTTCGGACGACGGGAGCCCTGTCGGGATTGATGCGGGCTCTGCCCGCACCAGCAAGGGACCATCGGTCCCTTGACCCGGTGAGTGATCACGGGATGGTTTCCGAAGGTGTTCCTTTGGTGGAGTTCGGAGGAGCGCCCCGGAACTCTTTCCCGACAGCACTATTGCCGGTCCTGCTGTCCTGATTGCATAATGAAAATTCGCCGGGAAATCCAAGCCGGGATACTGTTTTCCGTCTTTTCATAACGTGCGACAGGTCACCATCCGGCGGCGATCGCCTCATCTTCCTGCCGGCTTTCCACCCAGACCCGTCGCCCATCGGCAAACTCTTCGGCTTTCCAGAACGGTGCGCCTGTTTTCAGTCGGTCAATCAGAAAGCGCGTGGCGTCCAGAGCCGCGCCGCGATGGGCGGCAGCGGCCAGCACCAGCACGATCGGCTCTCCGACAACCAGCCGTCCCACGCGATGAATGATCGTGCAGCCAACCAGAGTGAATCGCTCTAAAGCGTCTTCCGCCAGCATCGTCAGGCTCTGCTCGCACATGCCGGGATAATGCTCCAGTTCAAGAGCCACCAGCCCGTCGCCGCCACGCACAACCCCGAGAAACGATCCCAGACCACCCGTGTCCGGACCAAGAGCCAGCAGCCGTGTCGTTTCCGTCGCCATATCGAACAGCGCGGTCTGGACCACAACACGGATTCTGCTGAAATGCTCCGGCTGCGGCATGGCCCTTATCCTCCGGTCATGGGAGGGAAGAAGGCGATCTCATCGCCGCTGCGCACGGTGGTCGAAAAGTCTCCCATGACCTTGTTCACCGCCACCCGCATACGGGGAAATTGGGAAAAAACAGCGTCAAAAGAGGCGTCCTCCCGACATCGGGCGGCCAGAAAGTCTTTTACCGTGAGAACATCAGGAGGGAGGGAGACCGTTTCACTGCCCCGCCCGACCTGCTCGCGCAGACCGGCGAAATAGAGAACTATCACACTACCACTCATACCCAATTCCTGTTCCGGCTGCCTGACACATTTCAATGAAGGGCAGACATTCAGCGATCAGCCAGCATCAGCCCTGTCGTAGCCGACATTGCCGCCAGATCGTTATTCCTCTGGCGGCAATAATGTCTGTCAGTGCTTGGCCGCCGGATCAGTCGACAGCAGCGGCGTCACGGGTATCACCATGTCTTTTTCTCCCTTGGTGGGTGTCGAAGACGGTGCTTTGTTTTTTCCAGCGGCGTCATGATGGAGAGAAGAACTCTTCACCGTCCTGATCGAACCATCCGGATTAATCAGGGTGGTCGTGCCATCCCCGTTCGGGATTTCGATGGTGGAACTGGCCGACTTTCCACCACCAAATTTGGAGGCGACGTCAGGCTCTACGCTGGGCAGGGCGGCGGAAGTGCCTGCGCCAGAGAAGGAGTCCTGAAAATCCTCGCCGATAGACAGCTTGCCACCATCAGGAAGATCACCAGCAGCCCCTCCCACCCGGGAATCATGATCAGACGCAACATCCGACAGGGAAGGCAGAGGCTTGGGCGCGCCCGGCCAGATATTGCCAGCTTCAGGCAGCAGGGGTGTTTCAGTCGTCGCGTAGCCACGCACGCGTCGGAGCGTCTCCGATTCCCCATGAGGCTCGTTGGGATTGGCTCCCGGAAGAGTCGCCGTATCGGTAAGCCATTTGTCAAAGCCGGAACAACCGCTCAACACCAGTAATGACGCTACAAGAGCGGCTTTCCGCATAAGTTCTTCCTCGTCCAGATGGTCCGCGTAGTGCGGTCTTTGATACAAGCGTGACAGCCACAGGTAAATTCCAGCTTACCTGAAAGTCATGTTCTTTCGCATTCTGATATCATGAGAACGATAAAACGTGGCGAACAGATCACGCTCAGACCGTTGTTTTCTCCGCGCCTCCGGCCTTTTCCACATACCGCAATCCGGCCACCAGATAATCCCAGCCCGTCATCAGCGTCAGAACTGCAGCGACCCACAGCATCACCGACCCCATGAAACTGACCGGCAACCAGGGCATGTGCAGCAGAACAGCGGTGCTGTCACCAGCCAGAAGAAACCCGATGGCGGTCATCTGAAAGCCGGTCTTCCACTTCGCCAGCCGGGTGACGGGCAGGCTGATACGGGTGCCCGCCAGATATTCCCGCAAACCGCTGACCAGAATCTCACGACAAAGAATCACAATGGCGGGCCAAAGCGCGCCGTAGGTCAGCTTGCCCAGCCCCGCCAGCACCATCAGCGATGCGCCGACCAGCAGTTTGTCCGCAATCGGGTCCAGCATCCGTCCGAGATCCGACTGCATCTGGCGGGACCGCGCCAGATGGCCGTCAAAATAGTCCGTCACAGCCGCTGCAATGAAAAGCAGACACGCCCCCGCAGCCGCCTCCGGACGATTCAGGGCCACAAGCATGACCAGAACCGGGATGGCGACGATCCGCGACAGCGTCAGTAGATTCGGCAGATCGGTTATCATGGGGACCACGTTACTCCACTTTGCCGCGAACAGGAACGGCACACAGCAGGACATCTGCCTTTTTTATCAGCAGGAAAGCCATCGCCGCAGGAGTCCGCTCCGGCTTTGAACCCCTGCGATATCTCCCCCTGCCCTTACTCCTGTGAGGTCCGGAGAATTATGCCGCCTTTTCGGGCTGCCCCAACCTCCGGTAACGCCAGCCGGAGCGATCTCCTGTCAGGCCGGGGTCCAGTCCGGGTGGAAATGACCGTAAACGGCGCGCGCCGTCTCCCGGTTTACGCCCGACACAGCTTCCAGTTCCGCAAGACCCGCCTGACCAACGCCCCGCGCCGAGCCGAAATGGTTCAGCAGCGCCCGCTTGCGTGTCGGACCGATCCCCGGAATCTCGTCCAGTTCCGACTTCACGAAGGACTTGGAACGACCGGCGCGATGGGTGGTGATGGCAAATCTGTGCGCTTCATCACGCAACCGCTGGAGATAGTAGAGCACCGGATCGCGGGGTTCGAGCTGGAACGGCGGCGCGTCCAGCGTGTGAAACCACTCGCGTCCGGCGTTGCGGTCCGGTCCCTTGGCGATCGACACCAGTTTCACATCCCGTACACCCAGCGAGTCCAGAACGCCCTGCACGGCGGAAAGCTGGCCCGCGCCGCCGTCGATCAACAGCACGTCCGGCCAGTCGGCTGACTTCTCGTGTCCCTGCTCCGCCGCCTCCTTCAGCGCACGCCCGAAGCGTCGCTCCAGCACCTCGCGCATCATCCCGAAATCATCGCCGGGGGTGATGCCACTCCTGATGCTGTATTTTCGATAGGATCGCCGGTCGAAGCCCTCCGGTCCACCGACGATCATCACACCATAGGGATTCGTCCCCATGATATGGCTGTTGTCATACACTTCGATCCGGCCCGGTGGCTCATCGAGGCCGAACACCTTGGCCACCCCATCCAGCAGCTTGGCCTGACCGGCGCTCTCGGCCAGCTTGCGCTCCAGCGCCTCCCGCGCGTTGGTCTCGGCGTGTTCCACAACCTCGCGGCGCTCGCCACGCTGGGGACGCAGAATCTCGACCTTGTGGCCACGCTTGATCCCGAGCGCCTCGCTCAGCAACGGGGTTTCCTCAAGCTCCCGGTTCACGAGGATCAGCGCGGGCGGCGGTTTGTCATCATAAAACTGCGTCAGAAAAGCCGCGAGGATGTCGGCGTCCGTCTCGTCTTTCGTATGGGCGGGATAGAAGGCCCTGTTACCGTTGTTGCGACTGCCACGGATGAAGAACACCTGAATGCAGGCCTGTCCCGCCGTCTGCCAGACCGCGATCACATCGGCGTCGCGGATACCGGATGGATTGACGACGGACGAGTCCTGCATCCCGGCCAGAGCCCGGATACGGTCACGGAGAATCGCCGCCCGTTCATAATCCAGAGCCTCCGCCGCCTGCTCCATTTCCGCCGCGAACTGCGCTTTCAGCGTCGCGCCCTCACCCGCAAGGAACTCCTTCGCCTGCGTGACAAGGTGGCCGTAATCCTCCTGACTGATCCGATCGACGCACGGCGCGGAACACCGTTTGATCTGGAACAGCAGACAGGGCCGCGTGCGGGACGAGAACACGGAATCCGTGCAGGTCCGCAACTGAAAGACCCGCTGCAGAATGGTGATGGTCTGATTGACCGACCATGCCGAGGCGAACGGCCCCCAATAACTGTTTCCCTTGTCCATCCTGCCGCGATGTTTGGCCAGTTGAGGGAAATCATGCTGACCGGTCAGCATCAGCCACGGATAGCTCTTGTCGTCACGCAGCAGGATGTTGAAGCGCGGCTTCATGCGCTTGATGTAGTTGGCTTCGAGCAGCAGCGCCTCGGCCTCGGTATGGGTCGTGACGATCTCCATGGAGGCCGTTTCGGACACCATCCGGCGCAGACGCTCCGGCAGGCGGGAAAGCTGCGTGTAGGAGGTCACCCGCTTCTTCAGAACCCGCGCCTTGCCGACGTAGAGAACCTCGCCCTTGGCGTTGATCATCCGGTAGACGCCCGGTGACAGCGGCATGGTCTTCAGCGCGGCCTGAATAACCTCCACACCCGTCAGGGGAGACTCCGGCATTTCCGCAGTCGCTCCAAGGATTTCGTCTGTCATAGAATATTCATCCACCGAACGTGTGGATAACTTTGTGGAAGAAAAGATGACAGATTGATGGACCCCCCGGTCTTCCGCCTTGAATCTTGGATTGCATATTTTTTAATCAACCACATTAACTTATTGTTTTTAAACGACTTTATCACCTGAACCTTTTCCCCGAAGGGTCGAATCGACAAAAATGAATGGAAATACAGGGAGTCAATCCCGGAGGTGGACAAAATCGACAATCCCGTTCCGATCATCGCGTTACACCACGGTCCCGGTTTGTTCACAGAGACGAATCCGCCCTGATTACACCCCTCCTGTGGCAGCTTCCTCGCCCTTCCGAAGGAGTCGTCGGAAGTTGCCCCCCCAGAACGCCTGAATCTCGCTGCGGTCGTATCCACGCCGCATCAGTTCCGCCGTCAACGCAGGGGACGCTGCCGCATTCTCCCATCCATCCAACTGTCCACCCCCGTCGAAATCCGAGGAAATCCCGACATACTCGACCCCCAGTCGTTTCACGACATAGTCGAGGTGATCCATGTAGTCCGCGACCGTCGCCCGACGGCCCGCCAGTTCCACACGAGGACGCAGAAAGCCACCAATGGCGGTAATCTGGATCAGGCCACCGCTGGCCTTCAGCGCATCAAGCTGCACATCGTCCAGATTGCGCGGGTGATCGCACAGGGCCTTCACGCAGGCATGGGTCGCCACCACCGGCACCGCAGACACCTCGACAGCCTGCAACATCGTCTCGCGGCCGGTGTGGGACACATCGACCAGCATGCCGAGGCGGTTCATCTCGGCAATGGCTTCACGGCCCAGTGCGGACAGGCCGCCATGCATCGCTGCCGGATCGCCCAGCGCCCGACTGGGCTGGCCGGAATCCCCAAGCGCATTGTGCCCGTTATGGGTCAGCGTGACATAACGGGCCCCGAGCGCCCGGAACTTCGCCAGCATGCTGAGGTCGTCGCCCATGCCGTAGCCGTTTTCCACACCCGGCACGACCGCCAGCGCTCCGTCACGCCACGCGGCTTCGATCTCATCCACCGTGGGGCAGACACGGGCCGTGATGCCGTTGCGCGTGCCCTGCATCCGGTTGATCGCCTCCAGCATGGCGATGGTCAGTTCCTGCGCGGCCCTGTGCCCTTCCGCGTCCAACTTGCCCTGCGGCAGATAGGCGACAAAGCAGCCTGCCGAGAGGTGTCCGCGCTGCATCTTGGGGAAATCGACAAAGCGATCCGGTGTGTCGAGGAACGCGTCATCCCGGTCCGGCCACGGGATATCGATGTGGCTGTCGAGTGTGAGCAGCGCGTTATGGAGGGCGAGCACCTCCTCGGTGATCGGAGCGGGAGCGGCCTGACGGCTGGAGTCGAATGTCATGGCTGAAAAATCGGGGCTGTGCTGGCAGTTTGCAAGAGCAGCCCGGCAACCGGACGGACTGATTCGGTCGCCATAACTGGCTGACCTTTCCGGAGGCCGATGCGGCCTCTGCTCCTGCCCGCAAAGAAACCACGGCCCCAATTCATTGATTACAAATGGGTTTCTACTGGTGGGCCTTTGGTTGGGCACGGAGTAACGCCCCACAAGTCTGTCACGGCAGACGGTTTCTGACAGGCAGTTCAGACAGGTGGCCACTGGCATGACTGTGCCCCGTGTGACACAGCGCTGACCAGACCTGACAGAATCCCCTTGCCTCGGCGCGGCGTTTGGGCGATCCACCACGCCCCATGCGTATCGTGACCTGGAACATCAACTCGCTTCGCCTCCGTCTTCCGCTACTGGCGGAGCTGGACAGACAACTGCGTCCTGACGTGATCTGCCTTCAGGAAACCAAGGTGCCGGACGAGCTGTTCCCGTCCGAGGCATTGACCGAACAGGGTTACGCGCATCAGGTCCGGCGCGGCATGAAGAGTTATAACGGCGTGGCGATCCTCTCCCGTCATCCGCTGACACCTGTTACAGACACGCCCGACTGGTGCGAGCGCGGCGACTGCCGTCACGCGGCGGCCCGCATCGACGGCGAGCATGGTCCGGTCGAAATCCACAATTTCTATGTGCCCGCTGGTGGCGACATTCCGGATGTCGAGGAAAACCCGAAGTTCGCGCATAAGCTGGCTTTCGTGGATCAGGTGACCGAGTGGTTCCAGACCCATCACCGCAAGCGCACGGTGATTGTCGGTGATCTGAACATCGCCCCGCTTGAGCACGATGTCTGGAGCCACAAGCAGCTTCTCAAGATCGTCAGCCACACCCCGCCAGAGACGACGCGTCTCAACGCGTGGCTCGATACGGGCTTTGTCGATGCGATGCGCCACTTCGTGCCACCGACGGAAAAGCTCTACACGTGGTGGTCCTATCGCAATCGCGACTGGAGCGTCTCCAATCGTGGACGACGGCTGGACCATATCTGGGTGACGCCGGACCTGAAGGATGCGCTCCACGGCATGCAGGTCATCCGGGAGGCACGGAACTGGGTCTCGCCGTCCGACCATGTGCCGGTGATGCTGGATTTCGGGGCGTAGAATTCAGCCTGCTATCGTCAGTTCCGGAAAATCCGGTCCACCTGCCGGTTGAAACGCTGCATCTCGTCTGCTGAACCGATCGTGACACGGGAGATAGTCGGCCATATCGGCCAGTTCCGCCCAATAATCACTCCATTTTTTTCAAAATCCGCCGCTACCTCAGCAGCCGGACGCTTCCAGTCCACCATAAGCATATTCGCCTGACTGCCGGGGAGGAATGCGATGCCTCGTCTTGTAAGATGCTGTTCGACAGCCTCTCGCACTATCGTCATATCCTCCCGCCGCTTTCTGATCTGATCAGGCAGCAGGAGGCTGGCTTTCGCACCTGCGAGCGCCGAGACATTGATCAGTCTTGTGGCGGCTTCTCCATCATACCGCATCATGCGCTGATGCAGATCGGGATGAGCAAAACTCAGTCCCACCCTGAGACCGGCCATACCAAACAGCTTCGAAAATGTTCTGAGAACCAGTAAATCTCTACGTTCCCCCAGCAAGGAAAGCGCACTGGGACTGTTTGTGAAGTGAATATAAGCTTCGTCAACCAGCACAACGGCGTCGGCGGGTTTGTTATCAAGAAGCCATCTGATTTCCTCCAGAGGGGTTGAGGTACCCGTCGGGTTGTTTGGTGAGCATATATAATAAAGGCCAGCTTTCGGATTTGCTTTCAGCAGGGCTCTGGTGTCCGTCGCATAATTACCTGCTGCGGTCAGAGGGACACGCTGGACTGGAATATTGAGATAATTCGCCACCCTCCAAGGCACCTCAAAGGTCGGATCAACCGTCACCAATCCCTTTTCTGAAGAAGCGAAGGCTGCAACGCTGCGGATGAGCGGGTCCATCGAACCCTGCCAGACCAGAATCTGCTCAACCGGAATATGCTCAACACTGGCAACGGTTTGCAGAAACTCTGCATGCAGATGATCCGGGTCATATCTGTTGCCTGACAGGATTTTTTTCTGAGCCGCCACAGCAGCCTGAGGCAAGGGGCCAGTCCAGTATTCATTTTTGTCTATAGAGGTAAGAACATTCGCCCACCTGCCTTCGTCCACCGGCTTCCGTGCCTGAGCCGTTGGAAAAAGCTGCGCAAAAGACACACCTGTTCCCAGAAGGCCAGCCAGTTTGGAAAATTGCCGACGTGAAAGTTCATGAGGAATAGAAGATTCTGCAAGGCCGGAGCCAGTTGGATTGGTCATGTTTCTGTCCCTGATTGCATCTTCCAGCAGAACAACACCAAAATACGTTCTCAGATAATGAGAAATTCAAAACATTCTCTTTTGCAGACAAGCACGCACATTCAATACTCGCGATACAGGCCTCCTCACCAAGGCGGATTGCTGATGCTCTACAAAAAATCTCCTCTATGAATCAGAGACCTTCAGTTCATTTAGAAATGAAAATATGATGTATTTCAAAATATTGATATAAATATCACAATTAAATGTATATATAATATATTCTAAATACTTTATAAAAGATATAATGTAAAAAATATTTAATTATAATAATATAATGTGTATTTAGTATTTAATTGATAATATAAATTTTTAAACTTTTTATAAGGAAACCATAGAATCCGGATATAGAAAATGCGCCTTACTGTTTTTCTTATGAGTACCGTTTCTCTTTTTAGCATAACAACACCCGCCCTGAGCGCCTCAACAGTCTCTCAAACAACCCTGCACCGGACAAAGCATCCACTGTCTGCCAGCAACAGGCAGGCTGCTCAGAGTGTTTCCGTGAAACCATCAGCCCACCGTTCTTATTCACAACAAAAATCCCGTGATGCCGGAAAGGATAATGCGGAAGATATCCATGTATCGGGAGGACATACCTATCGTCGGGTCGCACGGGATAGCACCACACCCGTTACTGTTATCTCTTCCGCAGAACTTCGACGCTCAGGTCAGATCAACCTTGCCGACGCCATCGCGCGTGTTGATCCCTCGATTACCACACAGGCGCAGGGATGGGATTCAGCAGCCCTGACTTCTTCGATCCGTATGCGCGGTCTCAACCCCAACGAGGTGCTTGTTCTCGTGGATGGGAAGCGGCGGCACACCACAGGAAATATCGTGACGGATGCAGGCCCTTTGCAGGGCTCAACTCCTGTGGATCTGAACATGATCCCTGCCAGCGCCATTGATCACATCGAAGTGCTGCGTGACGGAGCCGGCGCGCGGTATGGAGCAGATGCTGTCGCGGGGGTCATCAACATCATCACCAAAAAAGCTGCACATGGCCTGAATGTGGTCACGGACACCGGAGCGGATGCTTATAATGGCGATGGGTGGCGTTACAGGATTGGCGCTGATGGCGGCCTGAAATGGGGAAATGACGGTTTTCTCCATCTGAGCGGTGAAGTTTATCATAAGGATTTTTTCATCTCGAAATCCCGGTCAACGCGAGACCACAGATGGACACAGGGAGACGCGTGGAACCCTTATTCCGATCACAGTGTCAGCACGCCCGAAGAAACGCGCGAAAACCTTTCCATCGAATGGGGGAAGGGCATCACTGATGAAATCGAAACCTATGGTCTCATCACCTATGCTCATCGCCATGCCGAAACCAACCAGCACTATCGCCTTCCAAGCACGGCTCCGGCCGTTTACCCGGCAGGATTTGCCCCCATTGAAACGATCGAGGAAAACGATTTTCAGGCGAATCTGGGCGTGAAAGGCCACAACCTGCTTGGCTTCGACTGGGATCTCAGCACGCTGTATGGCGAAGATGATGAAGATCTGGGTGTAAAGAACACGATCAATTCAAATATGCTGGCCAATCAGGGCTGGAGTCCAACCCGCGTTCGGACCTCCAGCTATCGGCTTTCCCAATGGACCAGCAATTTTGACGCGCATCGTGCTTTCACTATCGCCAACACGATTCCGGTAACCGTTTCCCTTGGTGCCGAGCACCGTCTGGAGATGTATCATATTCAGGCTGGTGAACCTGCTTCCTATCTCAACGGCGGAACGGCAGCGTGGGCCGGGCTGACCGAGCAGAGCGCCGGTTCATGGGAACGACATGTCTGGTCCGGCTATCTGGACGGTGATTTCCATCCACTCCGACACTGGGATCTCGATTTTGCTGGTCGTTTCGAGCATTATACGGATGCGGGCAACGCCGAAACAGGCAAGATATCGACACGCTATGATTTCACCAAGCGTATCGCCGTTCGCGCCACGATCAGCAATGGTTTTCGCGCGCCAAGCCTGCCTGAATCCTATTTCAGTTCACTGAACGTCAGCCCCACAGGAGCCACCGGGTTGCTGGGTGCAACTGACGCGGCGGCTGCGCAGATTGGTGCTACAAAACTCAAGGCTGAACGATCGACCAACGTCGAAGGAGGGTTCATTCTCGAGCCCGTGGACGATTTTCATGTGTCCGTTGACGTCTATCAGATCAATATCCGTAACCGCATCAACGGGTCCAACTACACCAGCGGACAAACTGCGTATGACGCCATCTCCCAGACCGGCATTACTCTTCCATCGGGTCTCGATCTGAGCAATGTTCAGGCTAACTATCTGGCCAACATAGGCAGCACCCGCACGCAGGGACTGGATATTCAGGCTGACTATCGCTGGCGTTTACACCGCTATGGCACGCTTGACCTCTCGCTCATGCTGAACCTGAACCGTACCCGCATGCAGCACATCAACAGCAATGCGTTCGGACAGTCTCTCGCCAGTGCCCAGACAATCGCCTATCTGACAACAGCTTCTCCGCGTAGCAAGATCGTCCTCAATGCCTATTGGACCAAGGACAACTGGGACGTGAATATCCGCGAAACCCGTTATGGACAAACGTCCTCCATGCTCAGCTATTCTGATCTTGCCCCAGCCAATCTGAGATATTCAACAACCCAGTTCGCACCTTTTGTGAACACGCCGATCTGGATCACGGATCTGGAGGTCGGCTACCGTGTCAACCCGCACTGGCATCTTGCTGTTGGAGCCAACAATATCTTCAACATGCGTCCCCGAAAGGTCAATCCGGTCAATAATTATCTCGGTGCTGCGATCTATGACGCGCACGGCGCCAATATCGGTTTCGAGGGCGCTTATTATTACGGACGGATCAACGCGACTTTCTGAAGGCTGTTCATGAAAGAGAAATAATCAACAGAAAACCGCTTTCCTTTAGAGAGGGCGGTTTTACGGAATCAGTGGTGTGACGTTAAAAGAACCCAGTGCAATCTCTTGACGTCCAATTCTCTGTACTATCGAGCCGATGTTTATCAGGGGCATCCAGCAGGCACGAGACAGAACATCACTATCAGACCATGATCTGGTGATGCCGGATAGTGAAGCGCAACGTCCCAGTGTCAGTCCCCATCAACTCCGGAAAATCCGGTCCACCTGCCGGTTGAAACGCTGCATCTCGTCTGCTGAACCGATCGTGACACGCGACATGTTCGGCCAGATTGCCCAGCTTCGACCAATGGCGATACCGCCCTGTTCAAAAGCCTTGGTCACTTCCGCCACCGGACGGCCCCAGTCAACCATGATCATGTTGGCCTGACTGCCGGGGATGAATTTGATCCCTCTCTTTGCAAGATGCTGCTCGACGGAGTTTCTGACCGCCGTCATGCTGTCACGCCGTTGTCTGATCTGCTCCGGCAGCAGGAGGCTGGCTTTTGCACCTGCGAGCGCGGAAACATTGGTGTAGCCTGTCGCAGCCTCGCCATCATACCGCATCATGCGCTGGTGCAGATCGGGATGGGCAAAACTCAGCCCCACCCTGAGACCGGCCATACCGAACAGCTTCGAAAATGTTCTGAGAACCAGTAAATCTCTACGTTCCCCCAGCAGGGAAAGCGCACTGGGACTGTTTGTGAAGTGAATATAGGCTTCATCAACCAGAACGACAGCATCGGCAGGTTTGTTGTCCAGAAGCCACCTGACTTCATCCAGCGATGTGGGTGTGCCGGTCGGGTTGTTCGGTGCGCAGAGATAATAAAGACCGGCCTTCGGGTTGGCTGCCAGCAGAGTTCTGGCGTTTGTCGCATAACTGTCCGCTGCCGTCAGCGGCACGCGCTGAAGCGGAATCCCCAGATATTTCGCCACCTCCCATACCACCTCAAAGGTCGGATCGGCTGTCACCAGTCCCCGTTCCGGTGTGCAGAAAGCTGGCACACTCCGGATCAGCGGGTCCGTCGATCCCTGCCAGACCAGCACGCGATCGAACGGAACATGTTCCACACTGGCGACGGTTTGCAGAAGATCATGATGCAGATTGTCCGGATCATACCGGTTTCCGGAGAGGATTTCGCGTTGCGCTGCCTGAGCCGCCTGCGGCAGAGGGCCTGTCCAGTATTCGTTTTTATCCAGAAAAATGGTGTCCGCCTTCTGTCCGACCGCAGGCGCACTCGCCCGTGCGGATGGGACAATCCGGGAAAAGGATGCTCCGGCTCCGAGGAGACCTGCCAGCCGGGCGAACTGCCGACGGGAATACTCATGAGGCGCGGTGGTCTCTTCTGATCCGGGCATCGTTGAATCGGTCATATTTCCTGTCTTTGGCATCATTATTACGAACTCGAAGCAGGATCATCCCCAAAGACTGCCACGATGTAAATGCCAGCCCTCACGCATCCTGAGAGTCTGTCCTTCCGACAAAGTTTCAAGGTATCTTGTCAGAACAGCTCCAAAATCGAACACCCATCTGGCGTGTTCGATCTATCATGATCAGATCAAGGCCGATCAGAAATTACAATTTTATGTCTAAAAAAAATCAGAAAACGGAGGCATACAATGTCAGACTCTGAATCAAACGTTGCAACTTATCTTACATTGGATGGGAAAGTCTTTATCGCTCCGCAATTTGCGATTGCTTACGACAAAAAATTACAAGAAGGAGGCGCCTGTCCTGACTTCATAGCTCTCGATCTACCCAAGAAAGAGATTGTTATTGTCGAGGTGTCCGAAGCAGCCAACATTAAAAATCTGATGGATAGGGTCAGGGAGCGCGAAAGCCGCTGGTATAAGCCTGCCAGACGCGTGCTCGAGCATAATCATGTCATTGATGAAACATGGTCGAAACCACGCTTTCTTGATGTCATCCGCAACGATGCGCTTCAGACCGCACGACAGGCTTTTTCGGACGATCCCGATGTGGCCTTCATCGCCGTGGAGCAGGTCGCTTTTTCATGGAAATACTGGGACCAGCGCATGGAAAGAGGTCTGGCCAACAAATCAAATCAGGAGACAGTCTTTAACGAATGAAAAAGCCGCTCTCCCCAGAACGGGAAGAGCGGCTTTCCGTAAATAATCAGACAGCCGGAACGCCAGCTTCCGGATCAAGACGGTAGCCGCCGCCTTCAGTAATCAGCAGCGTCGCATTGGAAGGATCAGGCTCGATCTTCTGACGCAGGCGATAGATGTGCGTCTCAAGCGTGTGCGTCGTCACGGCGGCGTTGTAGCCCCAGACTTCGTTCAGCAGCACCTGACGCGGCACGGGACGTGTCCCCGCGCGATAGAGAAACTTAAGAATTGCCGCCTCTTTCTCCGTCAGACGAATACGCTTGTTGCGGGTCGTCTCCACCAGCAGCTTGGCTGAGGGGCGAAAGGTGTAAGGCCCGACCGTGAAGACCGCGTCTTCGCTGTTTTCAAAGATACGGAGCTGGGCACGCAGGCGGGCCAGCAGTTCGGCGATGCGGAAGGGTTTGGCGACATAGTCGTTCGCA
Source organism: Acetobacter sp. (assembly GCF_022483985.1). Classification (NCBI taxonomy): domain Bacteria; kingdom Pseudomonadati; phylum Pseudomonadota; class Alphaproteobacteria; order Acetobacterales; family Acetobacteraceae; genus Acetobacter; species Acetobacter sp. The sequence goes on from NZ_JAKVME010000001.1 coordinate 2,229,820, forward strand.
CCGGCGTCCAGACCACGCACGATATCGGCCTCGTCATCCGACCCCGTCAGCATGACGATCGGCATACGCAGTCCTTCCCGCCGCAATTCCACACAGAAATCACGACCGTCCCCGTCCGGAAGCGTCACGTCGAGAATAATGGCGTCGAAACGCGCATCAGGGGATTTCAGAGCCTCCCATGCGGCGGCAACGGAATCGGCCTCCACAGACTGAAACTCACCCTCGACCTGAAGCTGCTCGACCAGCATCTGTCGCAGCGTCTGGTCATCATCAACGATCAGGATTGGACGTGCGCCCGACATTCACTACCTCTTCTCTTTGCGGGCTCAGTAAGCGCCCTTTACCAGCACGGCAAGAGGCAACCGACTCACGTCCCTCCCTCCGACGGACGGGTGCCGCACCCCTGCTTCACGGCGTCGTGACAGACTGGCATGAAACGGAGGATAACGCCAATTCCACTCCACCATCATCCCGATGCAGAATACCGGCCAGCCATGACAGTCTTCCAGAGCGGCGCAGACCCGTCAGTAGGCCACCTCCCCGAGAATCTGATCTGAAACCGGAACCGTGATCATGATACATGCGACACTCATTCCTGAAAGCGGCTGCACTGCACGACTGCATTGCGCAAACCGGATTTTCCCGGCTGTGATCGGCGCCGCAGGCGTCACACACCACAAGGAGGAAGGAGATCACGCCACCCCAGTCGGCGCCCTGCCCCTACGCAAACTGTTCTATCGCGCGGACCGGGTCAGCCGCCCGATACTGGGGCCAGCCTCCTCTGACGGCGCCCGTCTCCTGCTTGAGCCGGTCACCCGACAGGATGGCTGGTGCGACGATCCGTCACACGCCGACTACAACCGGCAGATCACGCTGCCGCACCCTGCCCGTCACGAAAAATTGTGGCATGAAGACCATGTCTACGACATCATCGGCGTGCTGGGGTATAACGATGACCCTCCGGTTCCGGGGCGCGGCTCAGCGATTTTTCTGCACCTCCAGTCGCCTGACAGGGCTCCCACGGAGGGCTGCATCGCCTTGACGGAAGCTGATCTGAGGGAAGCGCTCGCGATGGGCCTTGCCTCGATCACGGTTGAGGCGGCGTCATAACCAGCGATGTCGTGGGCGGCACGAGAGCGATGATCACCTCTTCAACAGCAGGCGGCGCACCCCGCCCTTCTTCTGCTGAATGAATCATGATCCCGCCACCCGGTCGCAGCGTGAGAAAATCAAGCCGTTCTTCAACACGTCGTGAAAGCTGCATTTCGGTTTCTGGCGTGACGGGTAACGCCACGAAGCGCCAACCATCCTGATAGAGCGTATCCAGAAGCGTGAAATTCCACTCAGGCTCACCAAGCAGCTTACCCCGCGCGTCCCGGCTCAACCCCCGGTACTCATCCAGCTTCTTCAGACCCGGGCTCACCTGATAAACGCGCGCCCGCCCGAAATGCGGCGCGAGGTGCGCGCAGACCATGCCGTTATAGATCGCGTCCGGCGTGGCCGCGATCAGATAATCCGCGGGCAGTTCCTCCAGACTCTCCGCACCGGCGTCCGACAGCATCTCGGCGTGCAACACCGGAATGCCCGCCCGTTTCGCGGGAACCAGCCCCCGCGCCGCCGTATCGACCATGGTCACCGGCGTTCCGGCTTTGATCACGACCTCAGCCAGATTGCGCGTCCAGGGATTCGCCCCGACAATCGCCAGCGCGGGCACATTCGAGAGGGTCAGTTTCAGCTTTCGCGCCAGTGGCCGCAGCGAAAATCCATGCAGCAGCATGGTCGCCGCAATGAGCGCGAACACGGCGGGCATAACGAATTCGGAACTGGCGAACCCCGCCTCGCTCAACCGAATCCCGGACATGCCGGCCACGGCCGCAGCGACGATACCCCGGGGAGCGATCCAGCCGACAAAGATACGTTCGCTCCAGCTCAGGCCGCTCCGCAACGTGGCCAGATAAATGCCCAACGGCCTGATGACGAAGATCATCGCAAGGGTCAGCCCGAAGATGGACCACGACAGACGGGCCAGCACGACACGATGAAGATCGGCGGTCAGCAGAATGAACAGGAGCGAGACGATCAGGACGACCATGCTCTCCTTCATCCGCTGCAACTCTCCCAGACCCGGCACACGCATGTTGGCCAGCGCCATGCCGAAGACCGTCGCCGCCATGAGGCCCGCCCCGTCCATGAACAGGGTGCCCAGCCCGTAGACCGCCAGCGCCAACGTGAGCAGCAGCGGCATTTTGAGCGTCTCGGGCATCAGATCCCGGACAAAGAGCTGCTTGACGCTCCAGCCGCCACCGATCCCCAGCCCGATCGCCACGACCATGCTGATCAGGAGATGCGGCATCATCTCCGTGAAATAGACCGACGTGCCTTCATTCGGCTTCATCAGCAGAATTTCCAGCACGAGCGTCGCGAGGATCGCCCCTACCGGATCGTTGACAATGGCTTCCCAACGCAGAAAGGCGGCGATGCGTGGTTTCAGCTTGGCCTGACGGAGCAGTGGCAGCACGACCGTTGGGCCGGTCACCACGACAATGGACCCGAAGAGACAGGCAGGCCCCCATGCCAGACCGCCGACATAATGCGCGGCGGCGGAACCCAGAATCCAGTTGATGGGCAACGCCACCAGAGTAAGTCGGATCACCCCCTCACCGGCTACGCTGAGCTGTCGGAAATCCAGCGCAAGACCGCCTTCAAACACGATCAGCGCCACGGCGAGCGAGACGACAGGGTGAAACAACGGACCGATCAGCGTGGAGGGATGAAGGATATCGAGCCCCGGTCCCAGCACCAGTCCCAGCACAAAAAGCAGCACGATGGCGGGAAGATGAAAACGCCAGGCAATCCACTGCGCGGCCATGCCGCCGCAGAAAACAAGGAAGATCAGGAAGGCCGCATCCTGAGTCATGCAGGGAACCCTGTAAGCGTATCTGCCATTTTCTCTCCCATGCCGTGGAAACCACGCCGCCAGCACCCTGTGCCGCGTTCAATGCTGATAGGGAACAGCTTATACACGACAGGACGTGATCGCCCCATAGAGGGACGGCCCTTGGCGAACATTCTGTTTGCGTTCACACTCGACCTCATACGCCGTCGGTCCCCGACTGGTTCTCCATGCATCAGGGAATTGTTGAATGTCTCAGATCGAAGTTGTCGCCATCGTGAAGGTCAAGGCGGGCAAGGAAGCGGAAGCTGCCGAAGCCATGAAGGCCTGCGTGGCACCCTCACGGGCTGAAAGCACCAACCATGCCTACACACCGCATCGTGATCTCGATGCGCCCGACACGATGATTTTCATTGAACGCTGGGATAGCCGCGAGGCGTTGCAGGCCCACATGGAAACGCCGCATTTCAAAAAAATGGCCGCCGTTCTGGAACCGCTTCTGGCCGCTCCGCTGGCGGTCCATATCCTCCAGCCCCTCTGAAAGACTGCGCGGAAAAGATCTGATTCCCGCGCCTGCCGTGTATCGACCGGATGATCCTGAACGCCGCCTTTCTCACAAGGGCGGCATCCCTGAAGCTTTTTGAAAAAGCTTCACCAAACACGCCTCCATAACTGACAGAGAGCGCCACAGGCAGCCTTTTTGAAATCCCCTCCTGTCAGCTTTCCAGAGCCACCCTTTACAGCCGTCCGCGTTGCCGCAATCGTCCGAGCAGCTTTCTTGCGACCAGCAGCATCACAGGACCGATCCGGCCAAAACGCGCCTCCGCGAGCTGTTTTTCCAGAGCGACCACACGGTTTTCCAGCGCCTGAATATGCTGGTCATCAGCCTGACGCTTCTCCAGCAACTCCAGTAAACGCCGTTCCAGAAACGCCTGCTCCTCCGCCGGATCAACCGGTGGTGGAACAGCAAGGCACTCTCCGGATTGCCGCCTGCCTTCGTCCGTCACCGCCGTTTTCTGCTCACACACCGACCGGACGGGGACACAGAGCCCGTTCGACCAGTCCGCAGACAATATGCGCGGCGGTAATGTGAAGCTGCTGGATCACCGGCGTCCAGTTGGCTGGCACCGCGAGCGTCACGTCACAATGCGCGCCCTGCACACCGGCATGCCCCGTGAAAGCCGCCGTCACCAGACCGATTTCGCGCGCAGCCTCGAAAGCCCGCAGGATATTGGGAGAACGCCCTGAGGTGGTGATACCGAGAAAGACATCCCCTGCCCGTCCCAGCGCCATGACCTGACGTGAGAAAATATCCGCAAACCCGTAATCATTGCCGATGGCGGTGATGCCGGACGTGTCGGTCGTCAACGCGACCGCGCTCAGCGGGCGGCGATCATACATCAGCCGCGCCGTGAACTCTCCGGCGATATGCTGCGCATCGGCGGCGCTGCCACCATTACCGGCAATCAGCAAGCGACCACCTTTTTCCAGCGCAGCGACAATCCGGGCGCCCATGTCCAGCATGACGGCCTGAGACGCTTCATCCTGCGCGAAAGCCGCCATCGCATCGGCTGACTGACGCAGATAATCGGTCATGAACCCTCTGTCGGCCACGACTGTTTGCGCTGCGTCGTCCATGACTACCCTCTCAAGCATCACCTGTTATCCTCACTGACAGTAGCGTGAGGCTACGCCAAGGACATGTCCAAACCGTTTCCAAGCTATACCGCCTCTCTCCTGACTGGACAGCCCCGAAAACATCACTGTCAAACAGAATCATCGAAGCAATAAAAATTATTTAAAACAATATGTTAAATAATCTTCCACCAACCTCCGACTTACCTGCTGATACAGACGATCATGCCACTCACCCGTTCATTGTATCGAACGGGCACGGATAGCGCAGGAGCAGCGCGTCATCCGTTACACGCAGAGCCGGATTCAGCGCAAAATCACACTCCATCCATCCCTTCCAGCGTCCCACCAGCCGCGCCGTCTCCTGCCAGTGTTGCAGAATCTGCGCCGGGCTCGCATCCCGCCCACGTGTTCCACCATCAACATGCGTAAGGGTCGCATATGGCGTCCACACCACGCGCCATCCCGCGGCGCTGGCGCGCAGGCATAAATCAATATCATTGCAGGACACGGCAAAAGACTCGTCGATTCCACCGATCTGATCAAAAACATCCCGACGGATCATCAGACAGGCTCCCGTGACGGCGCTGAGATCCCGCTGGCAGGTCAGTGCGTTCAGATACCCCGTATCCTGCGCTTTCGCCCCCCGCAGCAGATGCGTCGCACCATCCCGCGACAGCATCACCCCCGCATGCTGGATCGTGCCATCCGGATAAAGCAGCCGTGCGCCCACAACACCCACTCCGGGGCGCAGACACTGCCTTACCAGTTCTTCCAGCCAGTCCGGATGCAGAATACGCACGTCATCGTTGAGCAGGAGCAGCATCTCGCCCCGACTACGCGCCGCCGCCTGATTGTTCAGCCACGCCCAGTTGAAGGCTCCTTCCTGCCGAAGAACCGTCACGGCCGGATGACGGGACAGGTCTTCCAGCAGCGCCAACGTGTCAGGACGGACACTGCCATTATCCACCACGATGATTTCGAAATGCGGATAGTCCGTTTCCGTGAGAAGTCCCCGCAGACACAGTCGTAAAAAATCCGGCCTGTCTTTTGTCGGGATGATGATCGACACAAGCGGAGGCTCGGGCGGTAGCGGGTAGCAGACCCGAACATGGCTCTGATTGCCGACCCGCTCAGGAACCAGAGCCATCTCCGTCAGCACGACCTCAGGCCGATGCCGGGCAAGATGCTTTTCCGCCAATCTGCGGAGGCGCGATCGAAGCAGGACGCCGTCAGGCTCCTCTCTGAAACGATGGAACAGCACGACCGGCAGATGAACAACCCGTCGCGGTTCCACGCCTTCCACGACAGCGAGTTTCAGCGCATACAACCAGCAGGCCGAAGTCATTCGCGGGTCGTACAATCCCTCAACATCACCGAGTTGCTCCATCACGTCCTGCACGCGCCGTCTTGAAAAGACACAGAACTGTCCAAGCGTATCACCAAGCAGCAACTGGTCATCACTCCAGCCCGGTTTCAGGCAGGCTCCGACGTGATTACCCCTCCGATCGATCCTGTCTTCATCCGTGAAAAGCAGAACAGTCTCAGGCTGGGTCTCCAGCACAGAGGCGATGCGGACCAGCGCACCGTCCGCCAGCGTATCGCCCGGTTCAATGAAAGCAAGATAAGGAGCTACACCCTCAAGCGGTTCCTCTGTGCGCCGGATGCATCTTTGAGCGGCAGTGGACAACAGATGTTGGAATGTTTCGGCAGAGGCAGCCACATGCAGCGTCCAGTCTGCGTCATTCTGCCCATAGAGCGCGTTCAGGGTGAGCCGAGCTGCTTCAACACTCTCATCCCCGACATTCATGTAGACATCGAAAGAGAGACGATTTCGAGAGGTTTTTTTCAGTCCAGATCCGGTTTCAGCCTGTACGACCGAGAGAAACCATAGCGCATAGGCGCGATCATAGCCGGGAGAAGCGCTTTCCGGATAACATAGCTGAAACGGTATGATCCCGATGTGGTTTTCCGGCAGCCGGGCCAGCCTCGCCAGATCGTCACAGAAGCGTTGTTTCAGTTCTGCATTGCCAGAAGCCGTAACGTCCTTGCGTTCATACAGGCGGGTGAATTCATCCGATCGCACCACAATCCGCGCCAGTGACTGCAACGAAACCTGTGTCACCTCGCCCGTCCTGCGATCAACCGCGTGGTGCATGAGTCGCCTGATTTCGCTCTGGTCAGGTAGGCGTTTCAGCGCAACGCGAAACATCGCGCCCATGACAAGCACGGCTTCATGAATCTGCCGTGCGGAAAGTGACGCAAACCTGCCCATGCGAGTCTCAAAATATCGTTTTCGTATCAAATATATTTCAACCCTCTATCTGGTTGACGGACGCCCTCAGGTGATGGTGGATACTTTCTCGCCGTCACACAACAGGCCTGAGCCTTATGATCCGATCCTCTTCTCAATGCACGATCCGCGTCGATGTCGATGATCTTTTCCAGTATGCGATGGCCAATCCCAGACCAAGCGGAATCCAGCGCGTCGTTCATGAAATTCTGAGCGTTCTGGAAGCGCGTGCGCTCACGCACCCTCAGCAGCCACGCATTCTGTTTGTGCGCTGCGGCCGGAACGGCGATCCCTTTGCCGAGGTCTCATGGTCCGACATCGCGGATCTGTTCAGCACACTGACCGGCACGGAACAGACAGTCACAGGACAAGGCGGCATCCGTCGCTCCGGACAGCCTCTTCTTCGTCAGCCGCAATTTGGGGAAAGCCTGCGCAGAACCCTGATTTCAAAATTTCAGTCCATGCCGGAGGATATAGGAAAACCTCTTCTGGCATCGGGCATCGCGCAGATGCGTGCGATCCGCCTGCTGCGACGCTGCTTCAGACCGGCACGGAACAGACCGGCTGCTTCTCACATGAAAGAAGCTCCTGAGCTGTTCACCAGCGACCCAAAGCCATTTTCCAGAAAAACAACGTCATCCTCACGGAAAGATGTTTTTCTGGCTCTCGGCGCGGCGTGGTGCGACCCTCTTTTCAGTGAACGCCTTCATCGTGCGCGCGAACAGTATGGCGTGCATCCGGTACTGCTCATCCACGACCTGATTCCGTTTCGTCATCCGGAATGGTGCGATCCTTCTCTTGTCAGGAATTTTCAGCACTGGCTGAGAACCAGCCTCCCATACTGTTCGCGACTTCTGGCCGTCAGCAGCGCCACCGCACGCGATGTGGAGCATTACGCAACCGAACACGGACTGGAGCTTCCCTCACCTGTGCCGGTGATGCCCATGGGGTCCGGTTTCAGCAGCATACCGATGCAATCACAAACAATTCCAGTCGGACTCCCTGCTACAGGCTCCTATGTCCTGTTCGTTTCCACGCTGGAAGCCCGCAAGAATCATACCTTCCTTCTGCGGGTCTGGCGTCGTCTTCTTGGTGATGGAAATCAGGCTGACATTCCGACACTGATTTTCGCAGGACGTGTCGGCTGGATGGTACGCGACCTGATGCAGCAGCTTGATAACAGCGACTGGCTGGATGGCAAGATCAGGCTGATTTCCGACCCGACGGATGAAGAACTGAAACATCTTTATCAGAACAGTCTGTTTACCATCTTCCCCTCCCTGTCAGAAGGATGGGGTCTGCCTGTCTCCGAGAGCCTGATGATGGGCACTCCCTGCCTCGCGTCGCATTCCTCATCCCTACCTGAAGCCGGGGGACAATTCGCCCGCTACTTTGATCCCGAGAACGTTACGGAGGCTGTGGAGAAAATCCGTGATCTTCTCGGAGATCATGAAAAACTCTCTTTCTGGAAAAACGAGATCAGGACAGGCTTCACACCGACCTCATGGGAAAAATCCGCCGACATGCTGCTGGACGCCTGCCTTGCGACATCCTGTCCGGAGGCAAGAGCATAATGTCCATGCTGTGGATCGATATAACCGATCTCCTCGACTACCTTGGTCAACATAGCAGACCAAGCGGCATCCAGCGCGTTGTATCCGAACTCGCCCGGACTCTTGTGGAATGCGCGCCGGAACGCACACGGTTCGTAAGACGTTTTGCAGGACCATATGACTTTGAAACTGTAAGCTGGCGGGACATGGAGGTTCTTTTTGCAGAAGCTTCTGAAAGGACCGTGTCCCGACAGGTTGTCCAAGCCGCTCCTTTTTCACCGGCTGGGACCGGTCCATTCATCCCCCCACAGGGACTGTTTGCTCTCATCCGGGAGGCAGTCAACATGCAGGCGTCGGTCTTCAGACATCTGAACCGGCTTGGAGAGAATCTGACTGGCCGGTTCAGAAGGGCTTTTCGTCAAAGCTCGCTTCACTCTCAGAACTCTCTTCCGCATAGTGCCTCCGGTCTCCTGCTATCCGAACAGGCCCGCCCCGGTGATGTATTTCTGGTTCCCGGCTCTCCTTGGAATTTTGCTGACTATGCCAGAACTGTCCGCTGGCTACGCGACAGTCGAAGAATGACATTCGGGCTGCTGATTCATGACATGATCCCGGTTTTCAATCCTGAATGGTGCGACCGCGGTGTGATCGCAAACTTCACAATCTGGCACAGGACCGTGCTGCCGCTGGCGGATCATGTTTTCACAACCAGCGCCGCCACGGCACGTGATGTTCAGAAATATGCCCGACAGGAAAGGATGTCTCTGCTATCCGAGCCGGCCCCCATCGGTATAGGCGCCCCCCTGCCCCGTTCCGCGCCTGCATCCGACCGTCCGACGCGCCTCCCGCCGCCGGACAGCTACGTTCTGTTCGTCTCCACGCTGGAAGCCCGCAAGAACCACATCCAGATGGTGCGGGTATGGCGGCGTCTGATGGAAGAACGGGGTGCAGCCCATGTGCCGACGCTGGTTTTCGCAGGACGTGTCGGCTGGCTGGTGCAGGACCTGATGCAGCAACTTGATGGTATGAACTGGCTGGATGGAAAAATACGCCATATCGCCAGCCCCACCGACAGGGAACTGGCTTCGCTCTATGACGGCTGCCTGTTCACCGTGTTCCCCTCACTCGCCGAGGGGTGGGGGCTCCCTGTCTCGGAAAGTCTGGCGTCCGGCAAACCCTGTCTGGCTTCCGGCACAACCGCCATACCGGAAGCCGGAGGGTCGTTTGCGCGTTACTTCGACCCGGACAATGCAGGAGATATTTTCAGGATCATCTCTGAAACACTGGACGATCCGCAGGCGCTGGTCGCGTGGAAGGACCGTATCCGCAGAACATACAGACCACCGCAATGGCAGGACTGCGCGCACCGTATTCTGGAGCGGACCGGTTGCAGCCAGCCCTGACCGCCCTGTGACCGGAGAGCATCATACGCTCTCCGGTATCCCGTTTTCAGAACCCGGCGTCTTTCCATGGATTGGAAAGCGGACGGGCGCCATAATGGGAAATCACTTCGGACGCTGCCAGCGAGGCCAGTCGCCCACACTCTTCCAGTGAGCGGTTCGAGGTCAGGCCGGTGAGGAAGCCTGCCGCGTAAGCGTCACCTGCGCCGGTCGTATCGACGACCTGCGTCGGCACGGGCGCGACTTCAACGCGCTCACCGCCACGGATCACCACGCTTCCCTTCTCAGAACGCGTCAGCGCCGCGAAGCTGGTGTCTTCCGCAACATGGCGGGCTGCCGTTTCAAACCTGTCTGTCTGATAAAGCGCGCAGATTTCATCTTCATTGGCGAACAGAATATCGACATGCCCCTTGACCAGATCAAGGAACGCCTCCCGATGACGGCCCACGCAGAACGGGTCCGAAAGCGACAGGGAAACCTGACGCCCCGCGTTGTGCGCCAGTGTCGCGGCCCGACGGAACGCTTCCTGCGCATGCGGCGGATCAAAGAGATAGCCTTCGAGATAAACGATCGAGGACGCCGCGATGATGTCAGGCAACACGTCTTCCGGGGAAAACTGCGTGCAGGCGCCAAGATATGTGCACATCGTGCGCTGGCCATCAGGCGTGATCAGCACGATGCAACTGGCTGTCGCCAGATTGGCGCCAAGACGCCCGTCCAGAGGTCTGGACGGAAAGGTGACGCCACAGCCCCGAATGTCGTTGGCGAATGCGTTTCCGGCCGTGTCACCCGACACTTTGCCGAGATACGCCACGCGTGCGCCCAACTGGGCCGCCGTCACGCAGGTATTGGCCGCTGACCCGCCGCCCGTCTCACATTCGACCTGCACGGCGCCACGCAGAGTCTTTACCCTATCCTCATCGATCAGCGTCATGCTGCCCGCCACGAGGCCCTGAGCATCCAGGAAATCAAAACTCACTTTCGCCAGCACGTCCGTGATGGCGTTTCCTATACCGCAAAGATCGTAAAGGATGGTCATACTCTGGTCCCGCTGACTGAGAAGCTGGTCTCCTCTAACCTCAATGCACGGATACAGTCCATGCCTTCAGCACGCCCTCTTTTCCATTTCCGGTACATGGATAACCATTTATCAGCCATTTTCCGGGAAAATTCCGTAGCGAACTCCCTTGTCGAGCGGCCTCTTATGCGTATAACCGTGAGGAACCGCTGACATTGGCTACAGACTTCCTTTCCGAAGCTGACGATGTCGGCAGCTATCTGGTCGCCCTGCGGCCCATACACGAGTGACGGGGTTTTTTCTTGCTATTCAAGAGACACAAACCTGACGCCTCCAAGACCCAGTCAGCCGGGTCGGCCACACCTGCGACCGGTAGCAATGCCGGCGTTCCCCGGTCGCCTACTTCTGGTTCTTCCGAAAGCACACCTGCAAAAGCAGATGCCGTCGGACATGGAGCCATCTTTTCGCCCAAGCCAGCAGACGAGCCTGACAGGGCGTCAACCAGCGCTGCTGGTTCTTCCTCATCTTCGAAGGATTCAACATCTATGGGTCGTGCTCCCTTTCCTCCCACGTCCGGAACTCCAGGCTCAGCCCCCGCCGGTGGCCCCACCCCGCCGAGCGCACCGCTCGCAGGCGGACAGGCCATCGTTCCCGGCCAGCGCCCTTCAGCCGTCAATGCTCCGCGTGATGATCGCCGCACACTCGTTGTCGGTCGCGGAATCAGCGTTCAGGGTTCCGTGCAGGATGCGGAGCGCCTCGTAGTTGAAGGCACCGTCGAGTCCAGCATGATCAACGCCAAGGAACTGTCCGTTGCTCCGGGCGGTCTGTTCCGTGGCGGCGTCGAAGTGGAAGACGCAGAGATCGCTGGCACCGTGGACGGCACACTGACGGTTCGCGGTCATCTGACCGTCGCCGCAACCGGCCGCCTGCTCGGCAAGGCGACCTGCAAGCGTCTGCGCGTTGAAGATGGCGGTCAGATCACGGGTCAACTGGAAATGCTCTCCGACAAGGACGCAGCAGCCAAGACCGACAAGCCTGCCTGATCAGGACAGTGGACAGCGCGGACTTCGGTCTGCGCATCCGACAATAAAAAACCCGCCATACAGGCGGGTTTTTTATTACTTTCGCCTGAATCACAAGCGCTGAAACTGACGAAAATTCTTCTCATGAGGTGAAGACCTCAACAGCCATCTCCATCCCATGAGAGGGTTTATTGCCAAAGATCAGCCCACGTTTTCGCGACGATCCCGCAACTTGACGTAGGCCAGAGCCGCATGCTCCGCACAATAAGGCTTGCCCGGTAGTGGTGTGGCGCCACAGAAATGGAAACCCGGCGTTCCCGGATCGCCGAGCGGCCAGCAGCAGGTTGCGCTGCGCCGGCGTGGCTCCATCACGGCAGCCAGACGCTGGGCAGCGGGACGTGCGACAGGAGAAGCCTTCTTCTCAACCGAAGCCGCTTTTTCCGCGGCAGGCTCTTCCTGAACCGCTTTCACGACAGCCGGCACAACTGCTTTCACACGCTCTTCAGCCGGCTTTTCCTGCACGGCAACGGAAGCCTGCTTTACCAGTGCGCTTTCCGTATCCTCGCTGCAGGTCACAACCGGCTTTTCAACAGGCTTTCTGACCACAGCCGTTGCGACATCCCCGGTCGTCATAGAGGCGGCAACCGCTACAGGCTGAGCAGCAGCAACCGCCTCTGCGGGCTCTGCAAGGCCTTCTTCCTTGCCTGAACGACGCGGAGCCGCAGCCTTGACCTGCCCGTCAGCCTCACCCGTTTTTCTGGCGGACGTTTTTCCATCCTGTCGGCGAATCGGAGAAGGACGTGCGGGAAGCCCCAGACGATGAGCCTTGCCCACAACCGCGTTCTTTGTAATTCCGAGTTGTCGCCCGATCTCAGCCGTTGACAGACCTTCCTGCCATAAAGCCTTGAGACGGGCGATTGTCTCGTCTGTCCATTCCATGACACGCCTCTCCCATTCTCGGACGGTCGGTCGCACCCGGGTCCGAGTTCCGGCGAAAATATAATTTTCGCCACACACACTCAAGCAACACTCGTCAAAACTCCACGACGAACACCACAATTCTCCTGTAGAACTGTGGGATCGTCACCGAAGCTTCTTTCCCGTTCAGGTGTTCCCAGCCAAACGGGCCTGATTCTGATCATCCGTTCGCATCAGACGCAGCCGCCCCGCGCTGACACCGAGAGACAGGTGCCCCTCACACAGCGCAAGAGCTTCCTCACCAAAAACATCACGACGCCAGCCCGTCAGTAGCGGTCCGGCCGTGTCCGGGTCCAGAGCAAAAGCGTCAAGGTCATCGGAACTGGCCACCAGTTTAGGAGCAACGTCGTGCTTTTCACACTGATAGGCCAGCAGAACTTTTAACAATGCAACCAGTGCCGGAGAGGGACGCGGGCCATCAGCTCCCTTCCCGCTTCGCGCAACCTTGGGCAAGTCGGCCTCCGGGAGTTGACCCGCGTCACGGATCACATCCAGCAGATCCTGCCCGGCACGGCCTTCCGCAAAGCCACGACTGACGCCTCTTACACGCGCCAGATCATCGGTATTCCCCGGCACCGTCGCGGCAATCTCCAGAAGACTCTCATCCTTGAGCATACGTTGCCGTGGAATATTCGCGTTCTGGGCCTCTCTTTCCCGCCAGGCGGTGATCGCCCGGAGGATACCCAGCATCCGTCGGTTATTCGTCCGGGCGCGGAGCTTTTCCCACTGCTTTTCCGGGTCCACCCGCAATCTGTCCGGATCGGAAAGCGCAGCCTGCTCCGCACTGACCCACGCTGACCTGTCTTCCCGCTCAAGCTGCTTGAGCAGGGACTGATAGACCAGACGCAGATAGGTCACGTCAGCCGCCGCATAAGTCAGTTGGGCCGGAGACAGGGGGCGCACAGACCAGTCGGTAAAACGATGGCTTTTGTCGATGGAGACACCCGTCACGGCGCCAACGAGATTGTCATATCCCACCTGATCGCCGTATCCGGCCACCATGGCCGCCACCTGTGTATCGAACAGGGGCTGCGGCAGCCGATCGAACAGATGCAGAAAGATTTCCAGATCCTGACGCGCCGCGTGAAAAACCTTCACGACAGACTGATCGTCGAACAGGCTGGTCAGTGGCGTCAGATCGAGATCCGGCGCAACCGCATCGATCAGGACAACTTCCTTCTCTCCAGCGATCTGAAGCAGGCACAGCTCGGGCCAGTACGTCTTTTCCCGCATAAATTCGGTATCGACCGTAACGAATGTCTCGTTTCTGAGTCTTTCGACTGTTTCTGCAAGGTCAGTCGTGCTGGTAATCAGACGGGGCGCCGGGAAGCTGTATCGGGGACTTTTAGCCATAAGCGTTCCATACACAGAGCCGCTGAAAAGCGAAAGTGCGCTTCCTTGACGTCAGCACCACGCCAATGACACATCGCGTGAAAGATTGAATGGAGACAGACCATGACCGCGCACAATGACGGCCGGGACACCCTTACCCAACTCGGTCGATCCACGCCGATGCCGCAGTCGCCTGAAGAGGCGGAACTGGAGCGTGTTCCGGCTCCTCACAAGGGGCGGCAGTATGTCGTGCGCTTCACCGCACCCGAATTCACATCGCTCTGCCCCGTGACAGGCCAGCCTGATTTTGCGCATCTGGTGATCGACTACATTCCCCGTGACTGGATTGTCGAAAGCAAGTCCCTGAAGCTGTATCTCACGAGCTTCCGGAATCATGGCGCGTTCCATGAGGACTGTTCGGTGACAATCGCAGAAACACTGGTCAAACGCCTTGACCCGGTCTGGCTCCGGATTGGCGCTTACTGGTATCCCAGAGGCGGAATGCCGATTGATGTCTTCTGGCAGACCGGCCTGCCGCCAGAAGGAGTCTGGATCCCCGCTCAGGATGTGCCAGGTTACCGAGGGCGCGGTTAAGGGGCACACTTGGAGGCAGATAAGAGACAATTCCGTAAGATTATCCGCCCCAAAAGCGTTCTGTCTCCATTTTGCCGATCGGTCATTTGCAAAGGGATTGTGTCCCTTTGTGCGATCAGATGCAAAGCCTGAAGACACATTTGCAAGATGGGCAAACATCACAAAAAACCCCGGTTCAGGACACTGAACCGGGGTTTTACTGTAATAACTGTTACTGACGACGTTCAGCCACCAGCTCCAGCATCAATCTCTGCACGCACAGACTGGATCTTCGACATCAGCCCCTCAAGACGGGAAACATCCGACTTGTCAGCCGACTCCCATGCTTCCGTCAGGGCTTCAAGCCTTGCCGTAGCTGCGTCGATGGAAATTTCCGTCACAGGCACGGCCTCGTCCGCAAGGATCGTGCACCGTGTCTGCGTCATATCCGCGAAGCCGCCACCGACAAAGTAATGGTCAGTCGCAGTTTCACCCTCATAGAGAGTAACGGTGCCGCCACGCAGAAGCAGCATCATGGGAGCATGCTCGGGCATGGCGGCAATATCGCCTTCCTCGCCCGGCATGACGACCATGTCCACGTCGCGGGACACCAGAACCTTCTCCGGGCTGATGATTTCGACCTTGATCGGCATTCTGTTGGTCCCTTCCGACGTCGGCGACTTACGCCGCTTCCTTCATCTTCTCAGCTTTGGCGACTGCTTCCTCGATGGAGCCAACCATGTAGAAGGCGCCTTCCGGAAGATCGTCATATTCACCGGCAACAATCGCCTTGAACGAACGGACTGTGTCTTCAAGCGAGACCAGCTTGCCCGGTGCGCCCGTGAACACTTCTGCCACGTGGAACGGCTGGGACAGGAAGCGCTGGATACGACGGGCGCGAGCCACAAGCTGCTTGTCGTCTTCCGAAAGCTCATCCATGCCGAGAATGGCGATGATGTCCTGCAGGGACTTGTAGGTCTGCAGGATACGCTGCACGTCACGGGCTACCTGATAATGCTCTTCACCAACGATCTTCGGATCGAGCGAACGGGATGTGGAGTCCAGTGGATCCACAGCCGGATAGATACCCATTTCCGCGATCGAACGGTTAAGAACCGTCGTTGCGTCCAAGTGAGCGAAGGTCGCGGCAGGAGCCGGATCGGTCAGATCGTCGGCAGGCACGTAAACGGCCTGAACGGAAGTGATCGAACCCTTCTTCGTGGAGGTGATGCGCTCCTGCAGAGCACCCATTTCCGTGGCCAGCGTCGGCTGGTAACCAACGGCTGAAGGGATACGACCCAGAAGGGCGGACACTTCCGAACCGGCCTGCGTGAAGCGGAAGATGTTGTCGACGAAGAACAGAACGTCCTGACCTTCCTCGTCACGGAAATACTCAGCCTGCGTCAGACCCGAGAGAGCGACACGGGCGCGGGCTCCCGGCGGCTCGTTCATCTGGCCATAAACCAGCGCCACCTTGGAACCGTCCGTGGAACCGTCTTCGTTCACCTTGATAACGCCTGCGTCCTGCATTTCGAAATACAGGTCGTTACCTTCACGGGTACGCTCACCAACACCTGCGAACACGGACACGCCACCGTGCGCCTTGGCGATGTTGTTGATCAGTTCCTGAATGATGACGGTCTTGCCAACACCAGCGCCGCCGAACAGACCGATCTTGCCGCCCTTGAGGTACGGGCAGAGCAGATCAACAACCTTGATACCGGTCACGAGGATTTCGGACGCACCCGCCTGCTCTTCGAAGGAAGGAGCCTCACGGTGAATCGGAGCCGTGCGCGTCGTGCGGATCGGACCCTTTTCGTCGATGGCTTCACCGATCACATTCATGATGCGACCAAGCACTTCCGGGCCGACCGGCACGGAAATCTGTGCGCCTGTGTCGACGACTTCCTGCCCACGGACGAGGCCATCGGTGGTGTCCATGGCGATGCAGCGCACTTCGTGTTCGCCGATTTCCTGCGCCACTTCGAGCACAAGAGTATGGCTGCCCAGCTTTACGTGCAGCGCGCCAAGAATCTTCGGCAGTTCGCCTTCAAACTGGACGTCAACGACAGCGCCACGAATCTGGGTGACACGGCCGACATTGTTTGATGAACCCGCGGCTGAAGACTGGGCCGGGGTCTGTGTGGTGGTGTCCGACATGGGATCAGCTCCTGCGGGCAAATTCGGTCTGAATGATACGGGATCGGGTGGAGGCGGTGATCAGACCGCCTGCGCACCCGAGATGATCTCGATAAGGTCGTTGGTGATGTTGGCCTGACGGGTCCGGTTATAGGTCTGCGTCAGACGGTCGATCGCCTTGCCTGCGTTGCGGGTAGCGTTGTCCATGGCGGTCATACGCGCACCCTGTTCACCGGCTGCCGACTCAAGCAGGGCGGCATACATCTGCACCTGCAGGTTGCGGGGCAGCAGACGCTCCAGCAGCACCTGCTCGTCCGGCTCGAACTCATACTGCGCTGCGTCCGAATCCGGCCTGGCGTCAGCTTCCTCAAGCCCCAGCGGGATGAGTTGCAGAGGCGTAGGCACCTGCGACATCACATTCCTGAACTGGTTGTAGATGACGGTGCAGACGTCAAACTGTCCGGCCTCCAGAAGCGCCGTCACCTTCGCACCGAGATCACTCGCTGCGGAGAACGGGATTTCCTTACCGCCAACACCGATGACATGATCGACGATCAGATCAGCATATTCACGGGACAGATAATCATAGCCCTTGCGGCCGATCGGCAGCAGCTTGACAACCTTGCCTTCGGACTGAAGACGGCGGATCGTCAGACGGGTCGTGCGGTTGATGTTCGAGTTGAACCCACCGGCGAGACCACGGTCACTGGTGATCGGGATCAGCAGATGGACACGATCGTTACCGGTGCCGGCAAGAAGCTGCGGAAGACCATCCTGACCAGCCATTGAGCCGGCGAGTTCACCGAGCATACGACGCATGGCAGCCGCATAAGGGCGAGCCGCCTCGGCGTGCAACTGGGCGCGGCGGAGTTTCGCCGCCGCGACCATTTTCATCGCGCTCGTGATCTTCTTCGTCGACTTGACGCTTCCGATCCGTGCGCGGAGTTCCTTCAGGGAGGCCATGAACGGTTACTCGCGATCAGGCTGCGAAACGACGGTTGAAGTCCGTAAGGAACTCGCCGATCTTCGTTTCAAGATCCTTGGTGATCTGACGTTCGGTGCGCAGTCCCTGAACAATGTCCTTGGCGGGGCTACGCAGTTCGGCCAGCAGCTTCGTCTCCCAGGACACGACCTTGTCGACAGCGATGCCGTCGATATAGCCACGCGTTCCCGCGAACAGCACCACAACCTGTTCTTCAACAGACAGAGGTGAGGACTCAGGCTGCTTCAGAAGCTCGACCAGACGGGCGCCCCGAGCAAGCTGTTTCTGCGTTGCAGCATCAAGGTCGGACGCGAACTGGGAGAACGCAGCCATCTCACGATACTGGGCAAGCTCAAGCTTGATCTTGCCAGCGACCTGTTTCATCGACTTGATCTGCGCGGCAGAACCAACACGGGAAACGGAACCACCGACGTTCACGGCCGGACGGATACCACGGTAGAACAGGTCGGTCTCAAGGAAGATCTGACCGTCCGTGATGGAGATCACGTTCGTCGGAATGTAGGCGGCAACGTCGCCAGCCTGCGTTTCAATGACTGGCAGAGCCGTCAGAGAACCGCCGCCGTTGGCGTCTGACATCTTCGCAGCGCGCTCCAGCAGACGGGAGTGCAGATAGAAGACGTCACCCGGATACGCTTCACGAGCCGGTGGACGACGCAGCAGCAGCGACATCTGACGGTAGGCGACTGCCTGCTTCGACAGATCGTCATAACAGATCAGGGCATGCATGCCGTTATCGCGGAAATACTCACCCATGGCGCATGCGGAGTACGGAGCCAGATACTGCATCGGAGCCGGGTCGGACGCCGTGGCGGCGACAACGATGGAGTAAGGCATCGCGCCGCGCTCTTCGAGCGTGCGGACAAGCTGGGCGACGGTCGAACGCTTCTGACCAACAGCGACATAGATGCAATACAGCGACTTGTTGTTGTCGCCGAGCGCATTCACTTCTTTCTGGGCCAGAATGGTGTCGAGCAGGATCGCGGTCTTGCCGGTCTGACGGTCACCGATCACAAGCTCGCGCTGACCGCGACCAACCGGAACCAGAGCGTCAATCGCCTTGATGCCGGTCTGCATCGGCTCGCTGACCGACTGACGCGGCATGATGCCCGGAGCCTTGACTTCCGCAGGCGTCATCGTGACGTCCGTCAGCGGACCCTTGCCGTCGATCGGGTTGCCGAGACCATCGACAACGCGTCCGAGCAGACCCTTGCCGACAGGAACCTCGACAACGGCGCCGGAGCGGTTGACCGTGTCACCTTCACGGATTTCCGTATCGGAACCGAAGATAACGACACCAACGTTGTCGTTCTCAAGGTTGAGGGCCATGCCCTTCTGACCGGCTGCCGGAAAGTCGACAAGCTCACCGGCCATGACGTTCTGAAGGCCGTAAACGCGGGCGATACCATCGCCGACTGTCAGGACCGTTCCTGTTTCGGCGATTTCTGACGCTGTGTCGAATGAAGCGATCTGCTGCTTCAGGATATCCGAAATCTCAGCGGGACGGATTTCCATCACGCGGCTCCCTTCATGGCATAATGCAGGCGTACAAGGCGGGATTGCAGGCTGGTATCAACAAGGCGCGGACCGACGCGCACCACAAGACCACCAAGGATCTCGGGATCAACGTGCTCCTGAAGCACGACACGCGAATAACCGGCCTCGGCGAGCTTGCCCTGCAACTGGGCACGCTGCGCTTTCGTCAGGGGCTGCGCGCTGACAATCTCAGCGGACACTTCACCCCGACGGGCAGCGGCCACTGCGGCGAACGCTGCCAGAATCTGGCGAAGGCGGGAAAGCCGACGGTTGTCAGCGATCACACCTACGAAATTAATGATCAGTTCGCCGAAGCCCTGCTGCCTGATCACGGCAAGAACGGCCTTGCGGGCGTCCCTGATATCCAGACGCGTGTCCTGAAGGACAGCCGCGAATTGAGGACTTTCGTCGATCAGTCTGGCGAGAGCGTCAGTCTGAGGCAGGACCTCGTCGAGCTTCCACTTGTCAGCGGCAAGCTCATAAAGCGCGGTCGCATACCGCCCGGCGAGGCCACCTGTCCCCACCGGGGACTGAGCAGCGGATCGGGTACTTGTTACGGCAGTGGCCACTGTCGGCTGTTTCCTTCTGCGTTCCCCAGGGGCATCGGAATGCGCGGTCCCGGTCGGGTCTTGTACCAGACCAGAGAGCACACCCGGTCGCATTTGTTATTGTCGCGGCCTCTAGCATGGTGACTATCCGCACGCAACAGACCAGATGAAGAGAAGTCAATCTTCTCCTAATATTTCAACCCGGCAATAAACCCAGTCCGCGCTCCACCGTTCATGAAAAGTCCTGAGCCACACGCTCCGCGCTTTCACGGGCATAGCCGCTTGTCGCAAGCGCCCCCACCAGCACCACACAGCATCCGAGCGCCACAGCAATCCAGCAGACGACATAGCTAAGATGCAGAAATGAGGCGGAAAACTCGGCCCCACCCGCCGTCACGATCTCCGCGCCACGCACACTACCCGCTATCGCCACCCCCAGCGCGGCTCCAATCTGCCGACTCGTGGAGGCCACCGCTGCGGCCAGACCTGCCTGTCGGCACGGCATTCCAGAGACCGCGGCATTGGTGATCGGCGCGTTGCAGAGACCGAATCCCGCACCCGTGAGCGCGTACGCCGTTGCCAGCCAGAGCGACGACGTATCCGCTCCCAGCCTCGTCAGCATCCACGCCCCACCAGCCAGACCCAGACCAGACAGCATCAGCGGAACCCGCGCGCCGCGCGCCGCCACCAGCCGTCCGGAAAGCGGGGCTGCGATCACCACAGCCACAGCGAAGGGCATCAGTTTCCACCCTGCGGCTCCGGGTGCGAATCCCCTTACATCCTGAAGATAGATGGTGCCCAGAAACAGCAGGGATGAAAAAACCGCGAAACAAAGCACCGCCAGCACGGTAGCTGACGCAAAAGGAATGGAACGGAAGAATCCAAGATTCAGCATGGGGTACGTGCTGCGTTGCTCGACGGTGAGAAATGCGACCAGCGACAGCAGGGACAAGGCCAGAAACCCCAGAATCGGAGCACTGCACCAGCCGAAATCCGGCCCTTCGATCAGCGCGCCCACCAATGTCATGCTCGTCAGGGCGATCAAACCCTGTCCGGCAGGATCGAATCGCGCCGGAACCGGTGAACGCGATTCGGGTACGAAGCGGATCGTCATCGCGAGCGCGATCAGTCCGACAGGCACGTTGATCCAGAATACGGCGCGCCAGTTCAGGGCGTCGGTGATAAACCCGCCAACAGCAGGCCCAAGCGCAAGAGCGACACCGGACATCATGCCCCACACTCCGATCGCGCGGGCTCGATCGCCGGGGTCCAGAAATGTATTGGCGATAATCGAGAGAGCCACAGGATTCAGCATGGCGCCGCCGACTCCCTGAAGAATCCTTGCCACGATCATCTGGGTCGGCGTGAGGGCCAGCCCGCAAAGAGCGGACGCCCCACAGAAAATCACGATTCCCGTCAGAAAGACCCGCTTTCGCCCGAAGCGGTCCGCCAGAGTACCCGCCGCCATCAGCAGGGCCGCGACCGTCAGCGTGTAGGCATCAACAATCCATTGCAGACCGGAGATGCTGGCCCCGAAAGCCTGCCTTATGGAAGGCAGGACCACATTGACGATGGTCACATCCATCATGACCAGCAGCAGGCTGAGACAGCAGGACGCCAGCACAAGCCACTGGTGTCTTCCTGTATCCGGTCGAGCAGTTTGCGGGGGCATCGTTTTTCCTGACAGCACAACGGACATGACAAAGCGCAGGCAAAGGGAGGCATCCCGGCCCGACCGGTTCAGTCATATCGTCTATAAGCTCATACAGGAAATCTGGAGCGGGCGAAGGGAATCGAACCCTCCTAAGAAGCTTGGAAGGCTACTGCATTACCACTATGCTACGCCCGCATCCGAGGCGCTTATATATCTTCCCTTTCCGACGACGCAAGCCTCTATCCTTACCGTTATGCGTCCAGACACATGAGCGGCTTTTTTCAGAGAAAATAATTACCGTGAAAAACCGGCTTTTCGTCCGGCTTTCAGCGCCTTCTGCCTCAGCACGACCATTTTTTTCGGTGCAATTCTCACTCACTCCCCTTGACTTTGAACGCGCAACATATTCTTTTCCGCCACCTGTGCCCGACCTGAGTGGTAACAGCGGAAAAGACTTCGGTCCGCTCCGGAGTCACTCGGGATGGTACCGCAGGGGTGTAGCTCAATTGGCTAGAGCGCCGGTCTCCAAAACCGGAGGTTGCGGGTTCGAGACCCTCCGCCCCTGCCAAATCAGCCTGAATTCAGTCTCAACGGGACCAGTCCCGACGCTGGACAGGGCTGGCACAGGTTGCCGGCTCCGGCCGGTTTCTGGCGAGTGTTACGGTTTGCCGGATTCGGCCCAGACATGGGTCGGCAGGCGAACCGAAAGAGAAGGTTTTTTCGTGTCAGCCAGTCCAGTCAAATTCCTCCGGGATGTAGAAGCCGAGGCCAAAAAGGTCACCTGGCCGTCACGGAAAGCGACGCTGGTGACAACGGGAGCCGTGCTCGCGATGGCTACGCTCGCTTCAATTTTCTTTTTCGTCGTCGATCAGGCTATCGGACTCGGCGTGCGAGAACTTTTCGGGCTGGGAGGCTAGAGGACCGGCATGGCCAAGCGGTGGTACGTCGTTCACGTCTATTCGGGTTTCGAGAAGAAAATCGCCACCCAGATCATGGAAGAGGCTGCCCAGAAAGGGCTGTCCGACCATATTGAGCAGGTTCTCGTCCCTTCCGAGGAAGTGGTGGAGATCCGTCGTGGCCAGAAGGTCAACTCCGAGCGCAAGTTCTTCCCCGGATATATTCTGGTGAACATGGAGCTCACGGATGATGCATGGCATCTGGTGAAAGACACTCCCCGAGTGACCGGGTTCCTTGGCTCCAAGACCCGTCCGAGCCCCATCCCCGCGGCGGAAGCCGAGCGGATCATGAAACAGGCTCAGGAAGGCGTCGAGCGTCCGCGCTCCTCCGTCACCTTCGAGGTTGGCGAGCAGGTCCGCGTCGCGGACGGTCCGTTCACCTCGTTCAACGGTGTCGTCGAGGAAGTCGACGAAGAGAAACAGCGCCTCAAGGTCAGCGTTTCAATCTTCGGTCGCTCCACCCCGGTCGATCTGGATTACGGGCAGGTCGAGAAGCTCTGACCGCCTCTTCGATCCGCATCTAACAAAAAGCCCCGGTTCGAAAGACCGAGGCTTTTTTCATTTCTGTGATTTAAAGCCGCACGTCCCGAACCGAAGGGACCACCTTTGCAGGGCAAGAAGGCATCATCACCCGCCTGCCCTGAACGTCGTCAGACGTTTTACCTGCTGCCGTCGGACGCGCGCCGACGGCAGGCTCACTCTCTTATCAGAGAAGCGAGGAAGCTCTGCTGGTGATGGCCTTGCACACTTTCTTGCGGACCGCCCCTTTCAGGGAGGACAGGGAAAGCTGGTTGCCGTCAGCAAGCTGTAGCAGCCCCTGCTGACCGGAAGCGTAGGACGTGTCGCCGGTCACAGCGGATCTGCCCGTCAGCGTATTCAGCGTGGATTTGGCGGAAGAAACATCGCCGACCAGATCGTTCTGGACGCAATAGCCCAGCAGACCAGCGATATTGCCAGAGCTTGCAGAAGAAAGGGACGGAATGCCCAGACTGCCGAGCAGGCCGGATGTGCCGCCCGTCGAGCCCGTCACGCTTTGCAGGGCGCCCTGCCCTGCTCCCTGGGCAATGCTTCCGAAAGACTGTGCGTGAGCAGCCGATACACCGGCAAATGACAGGCCGGCGATAAGCGCCAGAACGCCAGAACGACGAAAGATCATGGATTTTCCTTCTCAGTAATGCCCCGGCCAGCCAGATACTACCGAAGCCGGGTCAGACTGTTGAACCTTAATAAGGCGGAAAGGCGGCGCAACCACGAAGTCAACCGTGAATTACAGGGTTGCTCCTCCCACAACTCTCTCGTGTCGCACGCATCCCGCATGAAGCGGAATACAAGATTTTCCGCATCAGGGTGGAACAGTATCCCGCACAGGCCCCTTCAAGCCTTGCGATAAGCCTTCCACGCACCACGTTCCTGTTATAGGTGTCGACACGCAATTCTACAGTGGCACGTCCACAGTAAGCGTGGATCAGGAGAGGAACTGAGATGGGTTATCGCGTAGCGGTCGTGGGCGCGACAGGCGCTGTCGGGCGCGAAATACTGAAGACCTTGCACGAGCGGGAATTTCCCGTCGACGAGATCGTGGCGCTGGCGTCGCCGCGTTCAACCGGACGCGAAGTGTCTTTCGGGGACCGCACGCTGAAAGTGCAGAATCTCGAAACGTTCGATTTCGCGGGCTGGGATGTCGCCCTGTTCTCGCCGGGTGCCAGCGTGTCCGCCATTCATGGTCCCCGCGCAGCGAAAGCGGGATGCATCGTGGTCGACAACACCTCCCATTTCCGCATGGAGCCGGACGTTCCGCTGGTCGTGCCGGAAGTGAACCCGAACGACCTGAAGAAAGCCAAACGCGGAATCATCGCGAATCCGAACTGCTCCACCATCCAGATGGTCGTGGCGCTGAAGCCGCTGCATGACCTGTTTACGGTCAAGCGCGTCGTCGTCGCGACCTATCAGGCCGTTGCGGGCGCGGGCAAGGACGGTATGGATGAGTTGTTCGCCCAGACCAAGGGCACCTTCGTCAACGATCCGCCGAAGATCGAGCAGTTCCAGAAGCAGATCGCCTTCAACTGCATTCCGCAGATCGACCGTTTCATGGATGACGGCGCGACCAAGGAAGAGTGGAAGATGACCGTCGAGACGAAAAAGATTCTCGACCCGGAGATTCAGGTTCTCGCTACCTGCGTGCGCGTGCCGGTCTTCATCGGCCACTCGGAAGCCGTCGTGGTCGAGTTCGAAGAGCCTGTCGATCTGAAGAAAGCCCGCGAGGCGCTGCGTGAGGCCGAAGGAGTCGTGCTGCTCGATGAGCGCGAGGACGGCGGCTATGTGACGCCGATCGAGTGCGTGGGCGAAGATGCAACCTACGTCTCGCGTCTGCGAATCGATCCGACCGTACCCAACGGTCTGGCCTTCTGGTGCGTGTCCGACAATCTGCGGAAGGGCGCAGCCCTGAACGCCGTGCAGATCGCCGAGACCATGATTGCGCTCGACCTGTTACCAAAACGCAACTAGCCGACCAGCCGGTCACGCGGGATTGATGTGACCGGACAATCAAACGACTGTTTTGTGCGGTTTATACCTGTCAGAACAGTCGGGACATCATCTGTCACGGAGAGTCATCCTCTCCGGGCAGACCGTTCGACATGCAAAACGTGAGCCTCCCTCTCGGTCTCGTGTTTCCCTGTTCAATTGACCCCGAAAACCCTGCGGCGTAGGACCGATTCCAGAACAGCGCCGTGTTTCGTGCGGCGTTTACATGGACGAGATGACGAGGCGACGATGCAGGATGTCCGGGAAGCGCTCTATGTGGGGAGCCGAAGTGACGGCGCTCTAATCCGACGACCGATGTCACCGCATCTTCAGGTCTATAAAATGCGCCTGTCGATGTTTCTTTCCATTTCGAACCGAATTACGGGTGTGGTGGCGACCGGCGGTTCAGCACTGGGTGTCTTCTGGCTGGCGGCCCTTGCAAAAGGACCGAAATCCTTTGAAAGCGCCCGCAAGGTGACAGGCAATCCACTGGGTCAGCTCGTGCTGTTCGGATGGATCTTCTCACTGGTCTGGCACACGGTCGGTGGCCTTCGCCACTTTATCTGGGATGCGGGCCACCGCTACGACAAAAAGGAACTGAACGAGGACGGTCCGGTTGCGCTCGGCGTGATCGCCGGTGTGGGTCTGACGCTCGCCACCTCCCTGCTCGGCGTGTCCTGCTGTCGCGCCCGGCGTCGCGCCAAGCTGCTGAAGAAGGTTTCCTGAGATGAATGCAACGTCTCCCACGCATCATACCGTGATGCGCTCACAGCTGGGACGCGCCCGTGGCCTTGGTTCCGGTCACTCCGGCACCGATCACTGGATTGTGGAGCGCGTTTCAGCAGCCAGTCTGCTGCCGCTCTCCGGCTGGTTTGTCATCCAGATGTTCCGTCTTGGTGGCGCTGACTATGAGCAGGTCGCCAAGTGGGGCGGCAAGCCGGTCAACGCGACTCTTCTCGCCGCGCTGGTCGCCTCCAGCTTCTATCACGCTGAAGTCGGGTTGCAGGTGATCGTGGACGATTATGTGCATGGCAAGGCTCATGCCCCCACAAAACTGCTCGTCAAGATCGGCACAGGACTTCTTGGTCTGCTCGGCATCGTCTCGGTGCTGAAACTGGCCCTTGGTCGCCCTGCCTCCAAAGGCTGATCACCGCTGACCGGCGTGGCCAGCGGGCCGCGCCGGTTTTTCTGATGCACTGACTGGTCGCAAGACAACGGGAGCGCCGTCACTATGAACGCTAATTCCTCTCCTTCCCGGGGGGCCTACCGCATTGTTGATCACGCCTATGACGTGGTCGTGGTTGGCGCCGGCGGGTCGGGCCTCCGCGCAACTCTGGGCATGGGCGCTGCCGGCCTGTCCACCGCCTGCGTGACGAAAGTCTTCCCCACCCGCAGCCATACCGTGGCCGCGCAGGGTGGCATCGGCGCGTCTCTCGGCAACATGGCCGAAGATAACTGGCGCTGGCACATGTACGACACCGTGAAGGGGTCGGACTGGCTGGGCGATCAGGACGCGATCGAGTTCATGTGCCGCGAGGCGGTTCCCGCCGTGCACGAACTCGAACATTTCGGCGTGCCTTTTTCCCGCACCGAGCAGGGCAAGATCTATCAGCGTCCCTTCGGCGGTCACATGAGCGAGTATGGCAAGGCTCCGGTGCCCCGCGCCTGCGCCGCCGCCGACCGCACGGGCCATGCGATCCTGCACACGCTGTATCAGCAGTGCCTGAAGCATAATGTCGAGTTCTTCGTCGAATATTTCGCCATCGACCTCATCATGGATGATGAGGGCGCCTGTCGCGGCGTGATGGCGTGGTGTCAGGATGACGGCACGATCCACCGCTTCAACGCGAAGATGGTTGTTCTGGCGACGGGCGGCTACGGTCGCGCGTGGCAGTCCTGCACCTCGGCCCACACCTGCACGGGTGACGGCGGCGGCATGGTCATGCGCGCCGGTCTCCCGACGCAGGACATGGAGTTCGTGCAGTTCCATCCGACCGGCATCTATCCGGCGGGCTGCCTGCTGACCGAAGGCTGCCGTGGTGAAGGCGCTTATCTGACCAACTCCGAAGGCGAGCGCTTCATGGAGCGTTATGCGCCGACGGCGAAGGATCTGGCCTCCCGTGACGTGGTCTCCCGCGCCATGACGCTGGAGATCAAGGAAGGTCGTGGCTGCGGCACGAAGCAGGACCACATCATGATGCATCTGGAGCATCTTGGCTCCGACCTGCTGCATGAACGTCTGCCGGGCATCATCGAGACCTCCCGCATCTTCGCCGGTGTGGATGTGACGAAGGAGCCGGTGCCGGTTCTGCCGACCGTTCACTACAACATGGGTGGTATTCCGACGAACATTCACGGCGAAGTGGTCCGTCCGACGGACGACAACCCGGATGCCGTCGTGCCCGGTCTGATGGCCGTTGGCGAGGCCGCCTGCGTGTCCGTCCATGGCGCGAACCGTCTGGGCACAAACTCGCTGCTCGATCTGATCGTCTTCGGTCGCGCCGCTGCGAAGCGCGCCGCCGAGATCGTCAAGCCGGCCGACTTCGTGAAGCCGCTGCCTGCCGGTGCGGGTGAATACGCCCTCGATCGTCTGGATCGCGTGCGGCACGCCAAGGGTGACACCCGCGTCTCCGAACTGCGTGACCGTCTCCAGCGTGACATGCAGACCCATGCCGCCGTGTTCCGCACGGAAGAGAGCATGAAGGAAGGCTGTGACAAGATTCAGGAAATCTGGAAAGCCAAGGACGACATGTCCGTCGCCGACCGTTCCCTGATCTGGAACAGCGACCTGATGGAAGCGCTCGAATTCGAGAACCTTCTTGGCAATGCGACGGCGACGCTGGAAAGCGGACTGGTGCGTCATGAAAGCCGAGGCGCCCATGCCCGTGACGATTTCCCTGATCGTGACGACAAGGAATGGATGAAGCACAGCGTTTCATGGCTGGACGACAAGGGCGGCACGAAGATGACCTATCGTCCCGTGCATATGAAGACGCTGACCGATGAGGTCGAAGTCTTCCCGCCCAAGAAGCGCGTCTACTAACCCACCGTCAGACAAGGGAGACTGAAACATGGTCGAACTGAGACTTCCGCGTAACAGCACGGTGGGCAAGGGGCAGTTTTTCCCTGCCCCGGCCAGCGCCAAAAACGTGCGGACTTTCAAGATCTATCGCTGGACGCCGGATGACGACAGCAATCCGGTGATGGATACGTATGAGATCGACATCGACGCCATCGGGCCGATGGTTCTCGATGCGCTGATTCACATCAAGAACGATGTCGATCCGACACTGACGTTCCGCCGCTCCTGCCGTGAAGGCATCTGCGGTTCCTGCGCGATGAACATTGACGGCGAAAACACGCTCGCGTGCCTCAAGCCGATTCAGGACATGAAGGGGGATATTCTCATCAATCCCCTGCCTCACATGCCCATCGTGAAGGATCTCGTATCCAACCTCGACGGTGCCTATGCGCAGCTCCGCTCCATCGAACCCTGGATGAAGGCCGACAGCGCCTCACCGCCGGATGGCGAGCGTCTCCAGTCTCCGGAAGAGCGCGCCAAGCTGGACGGCATGTGGGAGTGCATCCTGTGCTTCTGCTGCACGACCTCCTGCCCGTCCTACTGGTGGAACGGCGACCGTTACCTCGGTCCGGCCACTCTGCTGGCGGCGTATCGCTGGATCGCGGACAGCCGTGACGAGCATCAGGGCGATCGCCTCGACTCGCTGGAAGACACCTTCAAGCTCTATGCGTGCCGCACGATCATGAACTGCACGCAGACCTGTCCGAAGGGCCTCAATCCCGCCAAGGCTATTGGCCGGATCAAGGAGCTTCAGGTCGAGCGCAAGCTCTGATCTGCTGATCCAGCACTGAATGAAGAACGCCGGAAGGTTCTCCCTTCCGGCGTTTTTTATGGCGGGTATTTGTAGAAACCGGTCCACAGATGCCATGCACGGCGTCTCGCGAGCCTACGTCGCATCCCGCCAGAAGAAACAGTAGCTGTAGTCTCTGCAAACATGCGCTCTGTTCCCGGCTTTCCATCCGGCCAAACGTAACAGAACGAAACATTTCCGCTCAAATCTTGAATTCCGGACAAGTCTCCCGTTTTCCAAAGAACCTTTTAACCATCTTTGCCGCATCAGTCTGGGTATTCAGAAAGCATGCGAGATTTCATGGCCTTTTATCCCTTCATAGAGTCCAGGCAGGCTTACCCGCGGAATCAGTGGTATGTCGCAGCATGGAGCCATGAAATCGGCGCAGCGCCCCTGATGCGAACGATTGCGGGTGAACGCATCATTCTGTTCCGTGAGCGGTCGGGCGCCGTCAGGGCTGTATCAGCTCTCTGCCCTCACCGGCAGATGCCGCTGGAAACAGCGGAAATCGTCAACGATCAGATCATCTGTCCCTATCATGGCGCAGCCTTTGGTTCCGACGGCGTGTGTACGCATCTGCCGTTTCAGAAACATGTCCCCGCAGGCATGGATCTGAAAGCGTTTCATGCTGTGGAACACGCGCCCTTTATCTGGCTCTGGGTTGGCGAAGAAGAAGCGCCTGATCTCAGTCGGTTGCCATTTGCACGCAGTCTGCAACCCGAGAGTGGCCAAACCCTTCTCTTCGGGATGAAGACTTTCCACGTGCGGGCGAGATCACAGATTGTCCTCGAAAACCTTTTTGACCAGTCTCATATCAGTTTTACGCACCCGCTCTCGCTCGGACAGCGCTGCGCTGAAAACGGTCCAACCAAACCTGCCGAAATCATTGATGAGAAAAACCATCTGAGCTTCACGCGCCTCTCTCCGGCGAAGGACACAGACGAAGCCCTCCACGCCCTGTTCCCTACCCTCAGTTCACAGACGCGGATCAGAAGCCGCTCGGAACTTTTTGGCGTTGCACTGGTCATAGCCGCTGGTTCCGAAATCATTGCCTGCGATGAGGAAGGCGAACCGACATCCAGCGTAGGTGATCTGGTTTTTTTCCATGCCATCACACCGGAAACCGATTACAGCACCCATTACTTTGCCGGGATCATGCGAAATTTCGCACTGAACGATAAAGACATTTCCAACAGTTACGCAGAACGCAACGATCAGGTTGTGAATGAGGACGTCAGGGTTCTGGAAGCGATAGAACCCTGCCTTGCAGACGCTGACGCGGCCCATGAACCGAATTTCGTGACGGACGCCGCTGCCGTGCGTGTACGCCGCCGGATTGAGGCTCTTATGGAAAAAGCTCCGTCGGACCCCGTGTATGAACCTGCCAGCTTGTTACCAGAACAGATGAAATACGAAGCCTGAAAAATAATTCCTCATCAAATATTTTGAAAAATCGATATCAAAAAAGCCTTGAGGTTTTATCCGAAACCCGTTGACGACATGATTTCCAGAAGTCGCCAGCATTATGGCGGACCTGATGGCAGAGGAAAGCTTTGACGCGCACCAATTCCTGCCATTGAAAAACATGATTATACCTGTTCTCCTGACGTGAGGATGACTCTTCACACACGGAACAGGGTACAAAAACAGCAATGCAGTTCTTATACTCACGCTCTTCATCCCACACCCGGCGATGAAAAACGTACGTTTTGACGCGTTGCAGTCCGTGCGTGGACTGGCCGCACTGGTCGTTGTGCTGAGGCATGTTCTCGCCTGCTATCCCCTGTCGAGTCATGCCGCGTCAGTCATCGTCTTCTTTCTTTTCAACTCTCCCGCCGCTGTCACGCTCTTTTTCGTTCTCAGCGGATTTGTCCTTACACACTCGCTCGTGGGACAGAGCTTTACCGTAAAGACCGTCCTGACCTTCTGGACACGTCGCGTCTTTCGCATTCTGCCTGCGCTGGTTGTCGTCACGCTGCTGTCGGCTCTTTTTACACGCACTCCATTCGCAAGCTGGCCGGTGGCGGGAAGCGACCCGTCAATGGAAGCACTGCTTCCTCATGACATGCCCCTGTCGCTCACATTACTGGCAAAATGCCTTGCCTCGGTTTCCAGCGCACTGGTGCCGCAGAACTGGACCGTCGCCGTCGAACTGATCGCGGCTCTCTTTTTTCCCTTTCTCTGGGCGTCCAGCCGCAATGAAAGCCGGATTTTCCTTCCTGTCGTGCTGTCTGCCCTGCTCCTTTCCCTCTGTGCGCCATCAGGCGGCAAGGGGCTTCCCTTTATTTACGGATTCAGTTTCGTTGTGGGGATCATTGCCTATCGGGGCTGGCAGAACACGAACATCATGCTCACATCCACCGGGATCGTGCTGGCGGCGGTCGGCATGTCGCTTCCCACCACACTGCTGACCGAGCCGGAAACACTGGGCGCGATATTCAACGCTCCGAAGCTGGTTATTCCGGAGGCTGTCTGCGCGGGCTTTCTGCTGTTCGGTCTGGCCCGCAACGGCCCGATCGCAACCCTGCTTTCAAACAGGGCGCTGCTCTGGCTTGGCGATATTTCGTTCAGCCTGTATCTCGTGCATTTTCTGGTCATCGCCATCGCAGGACGACTGCTTTCCCCTGCGCTTCCGGCGTTTTCAATGCCGGTGCGGGAAGGTATGGTTTTCTGTCTGACCCTGCTGATCGGACTACCTGTGAGCCATCTGCTGTATGAGAAGGTGGAAAAACCGGCGAACCGGTTGGGTTACCGGATTTCCCGCCTCTTTCAGTCATCACGCAAGGCTTTCTGAACCGGCCTGAACCGGCTCAGCCCCTACGCGCCATTTTCGGAAAATCAGACCTTCTTCACGAACTCGGATTTCAGGTTCATCGCGCCAAAACCGGGAATCTTGCAGGCGATATCATGTCCATCCGTCCCGTCGACAAGACGGATTCCCTTGACCTTGGTGCCACCTTTCACGACCTGCGATGATCCCTTGATCTTCAGATCCTTGATGACGCTCACCGTATCGCCATCCGCCAGCACATTGCCGTTGGCGTCACGGATCACGCGTTCACCCTGCTCTCCGGCTTCCGCAGCCTCGCCAGTCCATTCATGAGCGCATTCCGGGCAGATCCAGAGAGGACCGTCCTGATACACATGCGCCGATCCGCATTTCGGGCATTTCAGGGTTTCGCTCATCTCGCACTCTCCGTTACTGACAGACGCAGGGTGCGTCTTCGCGGATGCAGGCATGACAAACCGACGCCCCTGATACAAGCCTGCGTCCCTCCAGAAAGGCAGATTTCACATCTGACCGTTCAGGGCAACGGCGCCGTATGATAGAGCGTCACACGTAGTCCGCCGTGCGGAACGGGTGCTGCTGTCGGCAGAAATGGCAGCGTCGTCGCATGGGCAAGCGCTGTTTCCGTCGTCACGATCCCAACCCGCCAGCCGGAAAAACGGCTCAACAGTGTCTGGCCGAGCGCCCGGTAGAGAGGGATGAGGGCCTTTTTGTCTCCGATCCGGGTTCCGTAGGGTGGATTGACGATCACCAGACCCGGCGACCCCTCCGGAGGCTGAAGTTCACTGATTGTCGCCTGTTGCAGCGTCACATAATCGGCGACGCCCGCCTGCTCCAGATTGGCGCGGCTCATGGCGATGGCGCCTGCATCCCGGTCACTGCCGTAAAATCTGACAGAGGGTGTGCGTTCACTTTTCACAGCCCGCATCTGCCCCCACGCCTCCGGATCGAAGGTCGCCAGTTCCTCGAAAGCGAAATGGCGTGAGCGTCCGGGATTCAGACGGGCCGCAATTTCGGCGGCTTCCAGCAGAAAGGTGCCTGAACCGCACATCGGGTCCACCACGGGTTCACTGCCGGTGTAGCCGCATTGCCGCAGAAAAAGGGACGCCATGGTTTCGCGGATGGGTGCCCGGTTGACCGCCGCCTTGTGCCCCCGCCGGTGGAGAAGAACGCCGGACGTATCGACACTGATGGTGCAGACATCCCGCTCAATCCGCGCCCGCACCAGAACGCCGCCTTCTTTGGCCTCCGGCGCTCCCAGCGTTTCGCGGATGGCACGGGTGATGCGTTCCACCGCAGCACCCTCGTGATAGATTTTCGAGGCCATGCAGTCCGCCTCGACATGAAAGGGGATGTCCGGACGCAACACATCCGCCCACGGCACAAGGCGCGCGCGCTGATCGAGCTGCGCCAGATGCATCACACGAAAACTGTCGATCCGGGCCAGCACACGGCTTGCGCCGCGAACCCACAGATTGGCGCGCCAGACCTCCGGCCAGCCGCCCAGAATCGTGACGCCACCGGGGACGGCGACGGGGCGTTTGAAGCCTTTAAGGCGCACCTCTTCACACAGGACTGTCTCCAGTCCGGGAATCGTTGCCAGAAAGATCTCGAAGGGGTGCGGTCCAGTCATTGGACTTCCATGACAGGAAGCGGCTTTCCGGGCAAACAGGGCTCGCCGGG
This sequence comes from Acetobacter sp., assembly GCF_022483985.1. Taxonomy (NCBI): domain Bacteria; kingdom Pseudomonadati; phylum Pseudomonadota; class Alphaproteobacteria; order Acetobacterales; family Acetobacteraceae; genus Acetobacter; species Acetobacter sp. Next base: position 2,263,216 of record NZ_JAKVME010000001.1, read on the forward strand.
AACGGTCGAAAAAGGTTTATAAATCGTTAATTAAAGAGACATCTCGCCGGAAACGCCTCTATCTGATTCATTCTTTTGACAAAAAAGTCCGACAGGTGTTTCATAAGATATCTTTTTTATAAAGAAATGCATTCTGGTCCTGCACTGAGACAGCGTGTGCAGCCTTTCCTGATGATCCGGAACTGCCATGAACATCATCGCCGCTGTCACCACACCTTCAATGCACGCCACTCTGGATCTGCTGCCGGACCTGATCTGCGTGGTCAGTCCGGAGCGACGGGGCGATTATTTCAACAAGGCCTGGCGGACCCATGCCAACGGGTCCAGTGACGATTTTGCCTCGGATTCCTGGGTCAACTGGATCATTCCGGAAGATCAGGAGAAGATCGAACAGGCTCTGCGCCTGTCTCTGGAAACTGGCGAACAGCAGGTGACGGAATGCCGTCTGACCGGGTGCGTCTTCCACAGTCCGGACTGCCGTGGTCGATGGTTTCTGTTCCGGGCCGTGCCCCACAGGGATGGCAATGGCACGCTTCAGTTCTGGTTCCATATCCTGACTGACGTCCATGAGCAGAAAACGCGGGAACAGGAAACCAGACACACTGCCCATTTGCGTATGGCCATGCTCAATGTGAGTTCAGACTGCATCAAGGTGATCAATACCGACGGCACGCTGGCTCATATGAATGAAGCCGGCTGCACGGCGCTGAGCGTCAATCCCAATTCGGGTTTCGGCATGAAATGGCTGCCGCTGCTTCCCGAGGCCGCCTGGGAGCCGGGTGAGAAGGCGCTGAATGAAGTCCGTAACGGCGTAGAAGCCCGCTTTGGAGGCCTCAGTAAGATACCGGGACAGCCACCGCGCTATTGGGATAATATCCTGACGCCCCTCTTCAATATAAGCGGCAGTGTAGAAGCCATTCTCTGCGTGTCCCGCGATGTGTCGACAGTAAAGGAAAACGAGGAGCGGATCGGCCTGCTTCTGCGGGAGGTCACGCACCGCTCGCGCAACATGCTGACTGTCGTTCGGGCCATGCTCAGACGGACGGTCCCGGACCCGCGTGAACCGTTTGTGACAGCCCTCGATCAACGCATCAATGCCATTGCCCGCGGTCTGGACCTGCTGGTGCGGGAGCAATGGACCGGTGCGCGCATTGAAGATATCGTGACAGCGCACACTGCCGCGCACGGCGCGATATGCCCCACCCGGCTTCGCATTGATGGCGATTCCCATATCCGTCTGCGGACGGAGGCGGTGGAAAAAATCGGCCTCGCCATTCATGAGCTGATGACAAATGCTGTTCTGCACGGCGCTTTTTCCAATGACACCGGCACGGTAATGATCAACTGGCGTATTGAGGGAGAGGGCGATGACGCCCTGTTCCGACTGCGATGGAAAGAGCGGGGCGGCCCGCCACTCACCGAACCGCCTTCAAAGGGTTTCGGCACGGCGGTCATCGAGCGCAACCCACGCGGAATAGAGGACGCGCATGTGATCTACCTTCATGAAACAGAAGGCGTATCATGGGAGTTCACCGCTCCTGTACGGCGCGTGCTGACCTGACCGGCCCGCCTTCAGCGATCAGCCCACGAAACCCCGTTTCTTCGTAAGCAGGCTTCTGCCCCAACAGACCGGCATTTGAATATCCGGGCTGCCCTCCAGCGAAAACCCCTTAACTCTTTCATTCCCCTCATCTCTCTATCATGCCGTGACGAGAGAGCCCCTTACGCTAGCAGCGCAGCCATCTTGGAGAGACGCCTCTCTCTCCCTATACTCTGCCCCCCAACAAACAGGAGCATCCTTGTGTTCGAAGGAAGTCTGGCCTCGCCGAGCGGCCGTCGCAAAGCCTGGATGGACAGCCTGTTCGTGGACCATGCGGTTTTCAGGCTTGTCTGGACCAATTTTCATGCGGTCGTGCCGGGCAAGGTCTATCGCTGCAACCATCCGACACCCGCCCGTCTGGCCGCTGCGAAGCGTCGCTTCCACCTGAAAACGCTGGTCAATCTGCGTGGACACCGGAAGTGCGGATCAGACGCCCTCTCCCGCAATGCGGCGAAGCAACAGGGGCTGATCCATGTGGATATGGCGTTTGAAAGCCGGGGCGCGCCGCACCGCGATCGCATCCTGCGCTTTGAGTCGCTCTATCGCTCGCTTGAATTCCCGATGCTGATGCACTGCAAGTCCGGCGCGGACCGTGCGGGCCTCGCCTCCGGTCTTGTCGTGATGTTCGAGGGCGGCACAACCGATGAGGCGCTCCGTCAGCTTTCATGGCGTTTCGGACATTTCAACCGCTCCCGCACCGGGATTCTGGACGCCTTCTTCTGGCGGTATCGCATCGAGGCCGAAGGCAGTATCCCGTTTCTGGAATGGGTCGAGCATCATTACGACGAAGCTGCCCTCAAGCGCGATTTCGTTGCGGGCAGGCTGGCGTCATTCATTACCGACAAGGTGCTGCGGCGTGAGTAATACCAGCGACGCTACGGGTTACCCTCCTCCCGGTTCACGGCTCCCGGAAAGGGGTAGGCCTCCCATCCCGATGTACTGATGTCAAAAAACGGGCCGTTGGCGGGATACGGGGCAGGCCCCGGAAATCTCCCCGACAAAACCATCCGGCGCACTTCAGTCGGTATAAGCCCCGTTCACGCGTGCAGACCGGGCGCTTCCCTGCCGGTACGAGCCACATACTCCGAATAACCACCGTCATAGCGATGGATGCCTTCCGGCGTCAGTTCCAGCACACGGTTGGACAGGGCGGCGAGAAAGTGCCGGTCATGCGAGACGAACAGCATGGTGCCCTCGTATTTCGACAGGGCGTTGATCAGCATTTCCTTGGTGCCGATGTCGAGATGGTTGGTCGGTTCGTCGAGCACGAGGAAGTTCGGCGGATCGAACAGCATCAGCGCCAGCACCAGACGCGCTTTCTCGCCACCTGACAGAACGCGGCAGGGTTTGTCGATATCGTCGCCCGAGAAGCCGAAACCTCCCGCCAGCGCCCGCAGGGCGCCCTGATTGGCGAGGGGGAAGTTGTCTTCAAGCGTCTCGAAGATCGTGCGGTCACCGTCCAGCAGATCCATGGCGTGCTGGGCGAAATACCCCATCTTCACGCTGCCGCCGAGCGTGACCGTTCCGGCGTCCGGTTCCGTCGTGCCGGTGACGAGCTTCAGCAGTGTGGACTTGCCCGCGCCGTTCACACCGAGAACACAGCACCGCTCCTGACGGCGGATCATCAGGTCGAGCCCTTCATAGATCACCTTGCTGCCGTATTTCTTGTCCACACCCTTCAGCGTCACGACCACATCGCCGGAACGCGGCGCGGGTGGAAACTCGAAAGACAGAGTCTGGCGACGCTTCGGTGGTTCCACACGGTCGATCTTGTCCAGTTTCTTCACACGGCTCTGAACCTGCGCCGCATGGGAAGCACGGGCCTTGAACCGGTCAATGAAGGCAATTTCCTTGGCAAGCATGGCCTGCTGACGCTCGAACTGGGCCTGCTGCTGCTTTTCGTTCTGGGCGCGCTGCTGTTCGTAGAATTCGTAGTCACCCGAGAAGCTGGTGAGATTCCCACCGTCGATCTCGATGACCTTGTTGATGATGCGGTTCATGAAAGCGCGATCATGCGATGTCATGAGCAATGCGCCATCGTAGTTCGCAAGAAACTGTTCGAGCCAGATCAGACTTTCGAGGTCGAGATGGTTGCTCGGTTCGTCGAGCAGCATGGCGTCCGGACGCATGAGCAGGATGCGCGCCAGAGCAACACGCATTTTCCAGCCGCCTGACAGCTTGCCGACATCGCCGTCCATCATTTCCTGACTGAACCCGAGGCCATCCAGTACCTCACGCGCCTTTCCGTCCAGCGCGTAGCCGCCCAGTTCCTCAAAGCGTGCCTGCACTTCCCCGAAGCGCTCCAGAATGGCGTCCATCTGATCCATCTGCTCGGGGTCGGCCAGTGCCGCCTCAAGTCTGGACAGTTCCGCCGCGACCGTGGAGACCTCACCCACGCCGTCCATGACTTCGGCGACGGCGCTCCGACCTTCCATCTCGCCAACGTCCTGACTGAAAAACCCGATGGTCAGCCCCTTGTCGGTGACGACATTGCCTTCATCGGGCTCTTCCTGCTTGGTGATGAGTCGGAAGAGGGTCGTCTTGCCCGCACCATTCGGGCCGACGAGACCAATCTTTTCACCCTTCTGGAGGGAAGCTGACGCCTCGATGAAGATGACACGCTTGCCGTTGTGCTTGCTGATATTGTCGAGACGGATCATGGGGGCCGGGGGTCCTCGGGCGGGCTGATGGAAGCCGCCGGGGTACTATCAACTGCCTTCCGGCGCAAACAGACGCGCTCACTGGGCAGCCCATTCGCCTCAGCCGCTGGCAAACCGGTCACCACTCGCAGTCCGCTGGCTCCGTGGCTGCGCCCATATGATTGCCCCCCGTGACTGGCCCCGTGGTTGGTAAAGAATGGTATAGCGGCAATCCCCTGCCGGGTGACGCTTTCGGCCGTTAGGATGGTGCCTCTTTTGTTCGTTCCTGCTCGCCCAGAAACGAAGTGGCATTTGTTACGCCGGACAGACATCAGAAGTTAACCCAGCCCTCCAAACACATTCATGCAATGAACAACGCTCTGATTACAGAGGCATCGCCTCCCTTTCATTGCGGAGTAAGAGCAAAAACGAACAATACATGTTCAAATACTTGCTTCATTTTATCTTCATGTGTGATTTCAATAGATTATAAAATTATAAACTTTGCTCTCACATACTATCGCGTGTAGACGTTCTGACAGACTATGCGTCAGAAGCCTGCGCACATGTCGTCCGGAACAGCATTTGAGTGTTGCTTATGAGAGTCTGTATTGTTGGAGCGGGGTTCAGCGGCGCCATTATTGCCAGGCATCTGGCGCAGAAAGGCCATGAGGTCGTTCTGCTGGATGAGCGTCCTCACGCTGGCGGTAACTGCCATACCGAACGCGATGCGGCGACCGGCATCATGGTGCACCGCTACGGGCCACATATCTTCCATACAGCCGACCAGCGGGCATGGGATTACATCAACCAGTTCGGAACGTTCCGTCCGTATGTGAACCGGGTCAAGGCGATTTCTCAGGGCAGGGTCTATACGCTTCCCGTCAATCTGCTGACCATCAACCAGTTTTTCGGTGAGACTCTCAGCCCGAAAGAGGCACGGACCTTTATCGAGTCAAAAGCGGATAAATCCATCAAGAATCCGCAGAATTTCGAAGAACAGGCGCTGTCCATGATCGGGCCTGATCTGTATCGGGCCTTTTTCCACGGCTATACCTGCAAGCAGTGGGGCATGGAGCCCACGGAACTGCCCGCATCCATTCTGAAGCGCCTCCCGCTTCGCTTCAATTACGACGACAATTACTTCAACCATCCATATCAGGGCATGCCCGAGGATGGTTACACGGCCATCATCGAAAACATCCTCAGACATGATCGCATTGAGGTCCGGCTGGGCACCTCCTTTGAGGCAGTAGCCGAAGAGTTCGACCATGTTTTCTACACAGGACCGATTGACCGTTATTTCGGCTTCAGGCTCGGACGACTGGGCTACCGGACGCTGGATTTCGAACGGATCGAGGATGAGGGCGATTATCAGGGCACGGCCGTCATCAATTACTGTGACCAGTCAGTTCCCTTCACACGCATTTCCGAACACAAGCATTTCGCGCCGTGGGAAGCTGACACATTCTCGCGCACGGTCTGTTTCAGGGAATACAGCCGACTGGCAGGGGAGCGGGACATTCCCTACTACCCCATCCGTCAGGTCCATGAAAAACGCATGCTTGAAAGCTATATCGATCTGGCCAGAACGGAGAAGAAGATTTCCTTCCTCGGACGTCTGGGAACCTACAGATATCTTGATATGGACGTGACCATCTCCGAGGCTCTGGCGGCCTGCGACCGGATCGACCAGATTGTCGCCTCCGGGGACGCCATCCCGGTTTTCTTTGTCGATCCGACCTGACCGACAGGGAACAAGGTTCCGGGACAGCACTCCCGGAACCCTTCTGAAAATTCACCTGATATAAGAGACTGAATATAAGAGACTGACAACCAATCCGGGCTTTCGCCTTACGAACTGACGTGCGTCCCCGGATGCAGGACAGCCTCTTCATGATGGTGCCCCTGTTCATGCCGCTCAGGCATGGCGCCCGGGCCTCCGATCATGTGACCGATTGGCGTCAGGGAATCGACGTGGTCGCAGATGATCTTGAACACGGCCAGCATCGGCACGGAGAGAAACGCACCGGTAATGCCCCACATCCAGTCCCAGAACAGCAGGGACGCCATCACGAGCACCGGGTTCAATGTGAAGCGCCGCGCCAGCAGCATGGGCGTGATGGTCTCTCCCTCCAGCAGATGGATACAGAGATAGACCGCCGGGGGCAGAAGCGCCTGCACGACCGTTGAAAACGTCAGCAACCCCACGCAGAAATAGATCACGATGCCCGTGCAGGGGCCGATGATCGGAATATAGTTCAGAGCGAACGCCACGACTCCCCACAGCAGGGGGGTCGGCATGCCCAGCATCCAGCACTGGACCGTGTTGGCGACCCCCACGAACACATTCATCATCGTGATGGTGGCCAGATAGAGCGAGATATTCCGCTCGATATGGGACGAAATCTGCACGGCCCGCCGCTTGTCGTTGAAGGTCGGCATGATCTCGACAAAGCGCCGCAGCAGGCTGTCGCCCTGCGCGAGCAGAAAGAACAGCATGATGAAGAAAGTGAAAAGCTGCCCCATGAACGCCTGGGTGCCGAGCAGAAGCGATGAGCCGAGCGGCACGATGCCGGACGCGACACCCGGCGCATGCGGATCGCTCGGCACTCCTAGAAGCTTCTGTATTCTCAGCCCCGTGCTTTCCAGAAAGTGGATGGGGTCATTCAGGATGGCCAGATGCGACTGAACGAGCGTGATTTCCTGCGGCAACTGGGAAAGCCATCCGGCCGCCGGAACCGAAACAGCCATTCCGACCGCAGCAAACCCTCCGAACATGCTGCCGATCAGCAGAAACGCGATGATGGGGCGCGGGAGTTTCACCCAATGTGAGATGACGCGCATCGGCGTCACCAGCATCAGGTTCGTCACCACGGCCATGACCATCGGAAGCACGATCGAGGCGGCAAGTTTCAGGGTATACAGCATCGCCAGAACGGTCAGGATGATCAGGCAGACCTGATTGACGCTCAGCCGGGCCCGCCGCACGGCCTCATGCATGCGGGCCTGCTGCGCGCGTTCCGCGGCGGCTTCCTCTGCCGGTCCACTTGCCAGAACGGATGGAGGGAGAGCCGAACGCCTTGCGCCGCTATCAGGAGCGGCAGATGCACCGGCACCTGTTGCCGGTGACGTCCCTGAAGAAACGGACTCATCGATATCGTGCGGCATACCCCGGACTCCCTCTGCCTTCAGCGGCGTGTCTTTTACCACTGCGTATCCGGAACGGTGGGAGACAGGTCTTCGATTCTGACCCTGCTACAGACTGTGGAAGACGAGTCCCTGTCAATTCCCTATCGTCCGAGAATTGCTTTGCCGACAGTCCAGCCATACGGACATCTCCCCGTGCTTCGCATGGGAAGGGATGTCTGCTCAGACCAGCCCGTGAGAGCGGATCATGGCGAAGGCCGCGAGTGTCACCATACAGGTGATTTCATTGTCACGGACCATCCGCTCGAATTCCGCGAGAGCAACGGTGTGACAGGTGATGTCCTGCTCTGTCTCCTCAAGCGCGTTTTCTCCCGGCGTCAGATCGGTCGCGAGATAGACATGACCGCGCTGGGTAGAATAACCCGCCCCCTGATAGACGACGCCGACATGCTGCATCCGCGCGGCGGACAGGCCGGTTTCCTCCCGAAGCTCACCTGCTGCGACAAGCTCGGGGTCTGCATCGGGTTTCGTCTCCCACATGCCCATGGGAAACTCCCACATGCGGCGCTGCACGGGATAGCGGAACTGCTGGATGAGCGTCACGGTCCGTTCGCCGCCCTCACCGCCCACAGGCATGATGACGACGAAGTCGCCCCGCTCGACAATTCCGTAGAGACCGTCCTTCCCATTTGGACGACGGATGATATCCTCCCGCACCCGTGTCCAGGGATTTTCATAGGCGATGCGAGAGGAAAGCGTGATATATCCTCCGTCATCGGGGGTATCTGTAGGCAAACCGATACTGTCTGCTGATGGTTTCGTCGTCATAACGGATTACCTCCCCACGTGATGGGCGTTCGTATCAAGGCATCTGAAACATCGCTGTCTCCGAAGCGTTGCAGGCTAGACCGCCCGCACGCATGCAGAAACCCCTGCTCCTACCCCCTGCCCCTGAAACGATCACTGCCACCGGATGCTGCATGACTTCTTCTCCGCCCCATACTTCATCCGTCATCGTCCGCATCTATCCGGTTCTGCTGTTCACACTGGCCTGCTACACGGTCATCGGTCTTCAGATGGCGGTCGTTCCGCTTTTCGTGCACCTCACGCTGGGATACAGTGCGGCGCTCGCCGGATTTGCGGTCTCCGCCCAATATCTTGCCACACTGGCCACCAGAACCTGTGCCGGAAAGCGACTCGACACCAGTGGCGCGCGTCCCGTGGTTCTTACGGGACTGATCGTGGGCGCTCTGTCCGGGCTTCTGCTCGCGGCGGCAACGTTCTGCACAGCGATCCCGTCGCTCTCCCTTGGCCTGCTGCTCATCGGTCGCGCCCTGCTCGGCTTCAGTGAAAGCTGGGTGGCGGTCGGCGTCATCATCTGGAACATGCACAGGGCGGGCGCTGCACATTCGGCGACCGTCATTTCATGGAACGGCGTCTGCTCCTATGGCGGGATTGCGCTCGGCGCGCCGATTGCCGCCATGATCTTTTCCTCTCACGCCTCGTTCGGCGGCCTCGTCGGGGTCGGGCTGCTATCAACGCTGCTCTTTGTCGCCTGCATTCCCAACGCCCTGCGTCAGGAAACCACACGACCGGCGCCACAGACTGGTCCGAAACCCGGTTTCACGGCCATTTTCCGCGCAATCATGCCGTATGGCTGCGCGCTGGGCGCGGGTTCGGTCGGGTTCGGCGCGATCGTCTCCTGCCTGACGCTCTATTTCAACGACAGGAACTGGAGCGGTGCGGCCATTGCACTGGCCGTTTTCGGCGGGTTCTTTGTTCTGACCCGGTTCATCTTCTCGAACATGATCCGAAAGATCGGTGGCGAGAGGGTGACGCTGATCTCAATGGGGGTTGAAACGCTTGGCCTGCTGGTCATCGCGGGAGGTTCCTCTCCCATTCTGGCCAATATCGGAGCGGCTCTGACGGGTGTCGGTTTTTCGCTGGTTTTCCCGGCTCTGGGCGTGATGGCCATCGAACGGCTGGGGGCGGAAAACCGTGGTGTGGCGCTGGGTGGGTTTTCCGTCTTTCTTGATCTCGCCATCGGCGCGTCCGGGCCGGGGCTGGGGATGATCATTCCTGTCTGGGGCTTTCCGACGCTGTTCGTCGTGGCCGCCGCGTTCTGCGCTCTCGGGTTCTTCCTGACCCTCACCCTGCGGAAGAACACCCATGCCGTGCCTGCGTCGTGAGGCGGCTCCATTTCCGGAATTCCTGCGATCTGGGTGAATTTTCTGAAGCTTCCGGCAGTCGGATTCTGTTGTGCATGGAAGATGCAGGCGGGTAGCCTGAGCAAAACGGAGCGGACAGAATGAAACGCTGCACCATCATGTTCTGGGTCGGTTACGGGCTCATCGGCATGGCCTCTCTGGTTCTCTGCATGGCAGTCTGGAAAAACATGTTTCCGGGCACAAATCTGGCGAATGGAGCAGAAGCCCGCCTTCTGGGAATGGGATTTGGCATGCTTGGAGCCGGAAGCGGTCTGGCGGCATCGGCTTTTTCTCTTCTGTCCCGGCCGTACGCCGCCGGTCAGGATGACCGTTCCGCTCGCGTTCCAACTGACCGTCCATAACTGTCTGGCGATAACTGGCTGGCGATAACCCCGAAGACCTCTTCCATCCGCACCGTATCCAGACGAGACGCTCCGTGCGGCAGAAAAGCCTCCCCGCAGAAATGATCGTCGGGAATACGGCGTTGAGTGACTTGGCGTAAAGGTATGAAGCTGTATCATGACCTTATGGAAAGACGGCGGCTGTCGAGTGACGGCTGAGCCGGAGAAAAACGCCTGACACGTCATGGAGAGTTACCTGCATGTCTGCCCGCATCAATGCCGCCGCTGTCTTTTGCGGCTCCCGTTTTGGAAATCTGCCAGCTTACAGGGACGCTGCGGAAGCCGTGGGAACCGGACTGGCCCGGGCTGGCATCCATCTGGTCTATGGCGGTGGCTATGTGGGTCTGATGGGCGTCGTGGCGGATGCCGCGATACAGGCGGGCGGGCGTGTCACCGGCATCATCCCCGAATTCCTTGAATCGCGTGAGGTCATGCATCATGGCGTGACGGAGCTGGTCGTCACGGATTCCATGCACACACGCAAACAGAAGATGTTTGCCATCGCTGACGCATTTCTCATTCTTCCAGGCGGTTTCGGAACCTTTGACGAGCTGATGGAAATTCTGACCTGGCGGCAGCTCCAGTTGCATTCCAAGCCCATCCTTGTCGTCAATGTCGAAAACTGGGCGCAGGGCGTGCTTGCGATGCTGGACGAGGCGGTCAGTCAGGGCTTCGCCTCGACCGAGGCGCGGGCGTTGATTGAAGTGGTGTCCGACGTGGAAGCGGCCCTGCACCGTCTGGAGCTTGTGACCCACTCTTCCGGCCATGATGCTTCCGAAGCGACAGCAAGGCTGTAAATTTCCAGTATCAGGGCGAAAATAAACGCCCCTTCAGGGGCTCGATGATATTTCGGCTCTTGCAGTCAAGCACGAGGGGCGCTATTAGGCCCGCACCCAATCGGAGTGTAGCTCAGCCTGGTAGAGCACTGTGTTCGGGACGCAGGGGCCGGAGGTTCGAATCCTCTCACTCCGACCAGGGGTTTCAACGGATGGCCCGACATCCGCGCATAGAAGCTGCTGTTCGTCTGAACGCAGGCTATAGTGAATATCTCCGAACAACCACAGCGTAAGCCTCGTTCTTCCCATCACGCCATTGGGCAGGAATACATCACCCGCACGAATCGTGCCTGTACAGAGCTTCTCTGACGCCCGGTTCGTGGATGCCAGAACATGGACGCGCCTTTGTCAGCTTCACCCCCTGCGTCACACAATACTGATACAGGGATGGCGTAGCGGGCGGGCCTCCGGGAGGTAGCCGGGGCACGCGCTCACGCGAACACCCAGACGGTTGACGGTACCTGCACACACCACAGCACATCCAGTCAGTGATACATGCCACAATGATAATATCGTCAAACCGGAAGAACACACCACTCCATTACTGCCGGATTGTGGCTGGATTTCTTCACGGATTACACAACATTCAGATTCGATCAGCCTGTTATTTTCAGAGCACGTTCCCATATGCCGGTGTTTTCATTTGAACCGGGACTGTTCTAGACAGGGTGGAGAAAGGCTTCCGCCTTCCGATTGAACTCCGGTCCGGGAACCATGACTTTTACAACCGTTTCCTTTCGCCTGCTGCTGATGACGTCGGTTCTGTGTCTGCTTGCGGCATGTTCCGGCCCTACCCGGCTGTCACCTCATCAGGAGATCCGGCGGGACCAGAGAAAGCTACACAGTTGTAACGAAATCTCGGACCGGACCGCCCGTGGCCGGTGTCTTATGGCGGAATCCAGACGTCATTATCTGTATCAGCACCCAAAGAAAGCACCCGTCCGAAGCCGTTAGGGCGACATCCGTTCGAACTGCCTCTCGGATGTCGCTCAGATCGAGCAAGACTGTCCTTTCCATTCTGCTGTCAGTTTTTGTCCTGAGTGCTGCGCGATTGCGGCATTTCCGACAGGTCTCCTTTGGGAGGGCCGGCAGCGTCCTCATCAAGATTGATCTCTTTTTCAATCTGTTCGGTATGCGGCGAATTATGGTCCCGTATTATTGCCTTTTCCGCGGAGCAGGCGATCAGCGCCGAGCACAGCAATACAGCGACAAGTCCCCGGACTGTTACAGAGCGCGGCACGGTGTTTCTCCTGAATTCAGTGAATAACCTGAACAATAAAGTCACAGTAAAATCGAAACAGGAATGTGTCGATATTCCAACGTTACAGGGCAGGCTGACGCTATTTCGTCCTGTCCCGCGATCAGAAGAGACTTCAGAAGAGACTGAGGAGAGCCCGGAGCTCTGCGCCGGGACACTTCCTTTTCCGGAGAATCGCCTGAAAACCGGCCTTTGAATATGCTGCCCCCCTTGCTCTTGCGCGCCGTCTCTGGTCCAACCCGAGATCAAGAGAACACGCTCAGGAGAACGAGTGCGCCATGCGAACAGGACAGATTGCGGCCATGCTGCTGACCGCATTGGCGCTTGAAGGCTGTTACGCCCAGTACAACTACCGCCCCACCGGCTATGAAGACGGATGGACGATGGGCCATCATGCCGGTCATCTCGGCTGGTATGATCAATATGGACACTGGCGGGGCTGGTTCGATGGAGCCTCATGGCATGACGCTCACGAGAAGCCTCAACCTGCTGCATCACCTTCGCTTCCCGCCCCCTCCGCTTCTGTCGGTGGCATGGCGTCTGGCCTGCGTGGACCAGCCAGACTCTCAACGGCCAAACCCTCAGCGGTCAAATCTCCCACTCCGGCTTCCGTCAGTTCTCCGGAAGAGACGCCGTCCGCCATTAACCCGGTTCCGGACGCCACACAGGTCCCTGCGCCGCAGCGGGCACCGATAACGCCGCCTGCCGCAGTTCCCAGCCCGCTCCCCGTGGCAGTTCCGGCGCAAGCGGCACCGGTTGCCCCGCCACCGGCTCTTCCCGCCGTTGCACCAGCCATTCCGCACTCTCCCGCACCGGTCAGCGCCCCTCCGAGCCGCTCTGAGCCGGTTGTGCAGCCCGTCCCCGCTCAGCCCGAGCCGGTTCCGAGCGCCGAGCCCCCCGCTCCGGTTCAGACGCCGAATGAGGATGAGATGGCCCCATCGACCACCACCGCGCCAGAGGCTCCTTTCAGGATCAAATCAGGCACATCCATGCCGCAGGGACCGGACGAATCGACATCGGCGGCGTCTCAGATATTGCCTGCGTGGCTCAGCCCGTCACCTGATCCGGTTTCGACCACGCCCTCTGAGCACTTCCCGAGCAAGGCTACCGGCAGAACGACACATAGAGCGACACCGTAGGCTCCACCGGTCTGCGCCCATAGGATTGCGTTTACTTTCTCCTGAGAGGGTGACGCTTTCCAGATGGGGGTGGCGACAGAAATCCGATCTCCAATCAGCCAGATTTATTTGGAGAAACCCCTTATTTTATATAACACTATACAGAATGAATTCGGAATATTATTTCCACATCAACAAAACCGCACCGAAACATCCCCTCGGCACACTCTCTCGCAATCAATCATGAGAGCAAAACCTCCTTATAGTTTGCGGACGGACCACGGCAGAATTGCGGGACAGTTTCCAGTCGTGTGAGGAGACAGAGGAGAGCCCGTTGACAGAGACCACCACCCGTTCCACATCCGACAGGATGAGAGACCGTCTTCAGTCCCTGCGCGCCCTGTTGAAAGAGCACTCTCTGGACGGGCTGATCATCCCGCGCAGCGATGAATATCTGGGGGAATATGTTCCGGCCTGCGCCGAGCGGATGGCATGGATCAGCGGTTTTACGGGCAGCGCGGGACTGGCCATTGTTCTCTCTGACAGGGCCGCCGTCTTTTCCGATGGACGCTACATCACCCAGATGGACGATCAGGTCGATGGCGTCCTGTGGGAGCGTCACCATATAACGGAAGCCCCGCCTCGTGGCTGGCTTGAAAAGAACGCCCCAGCAAAGGCCCGGATCGGCTACGATCCGCGCATCGTCAGCCGCTCCGCGCTGCTGGCTCTTCAGACGGATGCGGTCACATTTATCCCGACAGCCTTCAATCTGGTCGATGTCATCTGGACCGATCGCCCTGCGCCTCCCTCCGCTCAGGCACGAATTCATCCGCTGGAATTTTCCGGACAGACCAGCGCGGACAAACGACACAGTCTCGGCACGCAACTCGCAAAAAATGGATGGGCCGCAGCCATCATCGCCGACTGCACATCAGTCGCGTGGCTGCTGAACATTCGCGGGACCGACGTGCCGCACACGCCTGTAGTGCTTTCCTTTGCCGTCCTGCACAGCAATGGGCAGGTCGATCTGTTTGTGGACGGGGCAAAGATTACGCCTGAGCTTCGTGACTGGCTTGGCGACGATGTGACCCTCCTTTCCCCAGACAGACTGGAAGACTCCCTTCGCGCATTGAAGGGGCAGACGATTGCCGTCGATCCTGCCGCGACACCGGTCTGGTTCAGCCAGACGCTGGAGGACGCGGGAGCGACCATCGTGGACGCAGTCGATCCCTGCGCCCTGCCCCGCGCCCGGAAGAATACCGTCGAACAGCAGGGGGCCCGCGCCGCCCATCTGCGTGACGCCGTTGCCGTCTGCCGGTTCCTGCACTGGCTGGACACCCATGCCGCTGGCTCGACCGAACTGGAACTGGTGGAGCGCCTCCAGACCTTCCGGGCTGAAGCGCCGGAATATCGTGACGATTCCTTCGATACGATCTCAGGCGCCGGACCGAACGGGGCCATCATCCATTACCGCGTCACGCCGGAGACCAGCCGCCTCCTTGGCGCGAACACGGTCTATCTTGTAGATAGCGGCGCGCAGTATCCGGATGGAACGACGGACATCACCCGCACGGTGTGGACAGGACCGGATGAACCTCCTTCCGCGCTCCGGGAGGCTTTCAGTCGCGTGCTGAAAGGCAATCTGTCTCTGGGGCGGGCACGCTTTCCTGCCGGCACCACCGGCAGTGCGCTTGATGGTGTGGCGCGTTATGCGCTGTGGCAGGGCGGGCTGGATTTCGACCACGGCACCGGACACGGAGTGGGGAGCTATCTTTCCGTGCATGAGGGACCGCAGCGCATCTCGAAGCTGCCGAGCACTGTGCCTCTGGAAGCAGGCATGATTCTGTCCAACGAGCCCGGTTACTACCGTCCGGGATCGTTCGGAATCCGGCTGGAGACTCTGGAGATGGTCAGAACCTCTGAGGTCGGACAGGACGGACGAAACTTTCTTGAGTTCGAAACGCTGACTCTCGCTCCTTTCGACCGTCATCTGGTTGATCCGGCGGTTATGGGGCCGGAAGCCTTGGATTTGCTTGATTCTTATCACGCCAGAGTGCTTGCGGAGGTTGGTCCCCTGCTCTCCGGGGAGGCAGCAACGTGGCTGGCGCATGCCTGCTCTCCCATCAAGAGGAAGTGACAACACGCAATTGCGTATCGCGCTGGCTCTCAATGCGGGGCAGAAGGGGCAGCGGATGTATAGGGAGTTCATGATGACGAACAGCAAAACTATCCCCGCCACCCTTATTCCGGGCGATGGTATCGGCCCCGAGATTATGGACTCGGTGGTCGAAATCCTCGATGCCGTTGGTGCTCCGTTTGCGTGGGAACGCCACATTGCTGGCATGGCCGGGGTTGATGCGGTCAACGATCCTCTTCCGAAAGACACTCTTGAGAGCATCCGCAGGACCGGCCTCGCCCTCAAGGGCCCGCTGACCACCCCGAGCGGTGGCGGCTTCAAGTCCATCAACGTCACGATGCGGCAGGAGTTCGGCCTCTACGCCAACCTCCGTCCGACCAAGACAATCATTCCCGGCGGTCGTTACGAAGACATCGATCTGGTCATCGTCCGCGAAAACCTCGAAGGCTATTATGCCGCGATGGAACACATCGTCCCATCCGATGGCGACCCGAAGGGCATGGCGATCAGCGGCGGCTACGTCTCCCGCAAGGAGTGCGCACGCATCGTCCGCTTCGCGTTCGACTACGCCGTGAAGAACGGTCGCAAGAAAGTGACGCTGGTTCACAAGGCCAACATCATCAAGCTGATGAGCGGTATGTTCCTTGAGGAAGGCCGCAAGGTCGCAAAGGAATATGAGGGCAAGGTCGCCGTTGACGAGAGCATCGTCGATGCCGCCGCCATGCGTCTGGTGACCAACCCGTGGCAGTTCGACGTGATCGTCACGACCAACCTGTTCGGCGATATTCTCTCCGATCAGGCAGCCGGTCTTGTCGGTGGTCTTGGTCTCGCGCCGGGCGCGAACATCGGCGAAAAAGCCGCGATCTTCGAGGCGGTGCATGGCTCCGCTCCTGATATCGCAGGCAAGAACCTCGCCAACCCGCTGGCTCTGCTGCTGGCTGCGGTGATGATGCTGCGTCACATCCGTCGTGACGATCTGGCCGACCGGATCGACGCGGCCATCAAGAACCTGATCACGAGCGGCAAGGTTCGCACCCGTGACATGGGCGGCGAAGCCGGCACGAAGGAACTGACAGCGGCCCTGAAGCAGGCTCTCGTCTGATTTTTCTTGGTCTCATGAAGCGCTGATCGGGAAAACAGTTTCCGGCCAGCGTGCGGAAAAGCCCTGTCGTTCTGCGACGGGGCTTTTTTATGGCTGAAGCAGTCTGTTTTCCCCGCTTTCCGCACCCGTCATGTTTCGGCCCGCCTGTCTGCGGAAGCCATCTTGCAACATCGGGTTTCCTGTCTGGAAAGTATTTCTTATCCCGCAGACTGGCCTGAACGTTTGTTCCCTGAACGCACATTCAGCACCCTTTCAAGACGGGTCAAATGCTCGTTCATGATCCGGATCGCTTCTTCCATGTGACCTTCCGCCATTGCGCTGATGAGACGGCGGTGATTGTCGCAGGAACACTGGGCGTCTTCAGTCGGCTGATAAAGCGCCGCGATCAGGACCGTCCGTGTGGTGAGTTCTTCCAGAATACCGGCCAGAACGGAATTGCCCAACGCCTCCGCGAGGTAGACGTGGAAATGCCCCAGCAGGTAACTGCGCTGTGCAAAATCGTCCTCATCGATGGCTTTCTGCTGTTCGGCCACATGCGCTTCCAGTTGCCGGATCGCTTCCGGCCGGATGCTTTTCTGCATCAAGAGAAACCCGACCTCCACCGCCCGGCGGGCCTCTATCGTCTCACGCGCTTCCTCTACTGTAGGTTCGATGACAAACCAGCCGCGTCTCGGAGAGACGGCTACGATTCCCCTGCTGCTGAGCCGCATCATGGCCTCACGCACGCGCGTACGGGAAACACCGAAAATCTCGCCAAGTTCCTTCTCACCAAGCCGCTCGCCGGGTGAAATCTGCCCGGAGAGCACGGCCTGAATGACACGATGCTCGATGAGGTTGCCCGCGACAGGCAGAGTTTCTGTCTTGTGTTCCTGCATGTGAGAGCTATGGACCTCTCCCGGAAAACGGGCAAGCGCGGAGCGGGCCGCCTCCCGGCGGCGACTCCCACACCCTATCAAACCGCCTCAAATATATTTCGTATTCGATACGTTTTTATGTGGAATATTACGTTCTCGTATTATATCTGGTATACAAGATGTGCCGCGATGTTGAATCAGGGCATTTCCCGCTGAGTTGACTCCCATGATCCGGAGACGCCTGATGTCCTGTGTCCCTACCCGCCGTCTGCTTTCTTTCCGCACAATTCTGCTGTCCACGCCTCTTCTGGCCATTCCGTTCATCTCTGAAAATTCCTTTGCAGCACAGCCTGTTATTCATCATCCTGCGAAATCGAACGTGCGGAGCAGACTCCCGCACAGCATAAATTCTCCGGCCAGCAGCGCTGAAAGCGTCCATGTTGTCTCCCGGCGTGGCGTAACGGGCGCGGGACAGCATGAAGCGCATTCCGAAACCGTTATTTCCCGAAAAGAGCTCCAGAACCGGAATATCCGTCAGATGACCGATATCGTCCGGATAGCTCCCAACCTGACCATCCAGCCATCCTTCGGCAGTGCGGCTCTGAATTTCGCATTGCGTGGTGTCGGTCTTATGGATTTCACACAGAACAACACCCCTTCCGTCATGCCTTATGTTGACGGAGTGGCCTATCCCATCAGCATCATGACATCCGGCATGCTGTTCGACATGGATGATATTTCCATTGCGCCCGGTCCATCAGGCTTCACGCATGGACAATCCACCACGGGCGGGGAAATCAACTTTCATACGGGTGATCCGACGCCGCAATTTCATGCCGGACTGACGGAAGACATAGCCAGTTACGGCAGAAACCGCGTGGAAGGTTTTGTTTCGGGACCGATCTCCCGCTCTGTTTCCTTCCGACTTGCCGGTCAGTCCCTGACGGGAGGTGGCTACCAGCACAATTCGAAAGGCCAAGGCTACGGCAACGCCAATATTGGCGCGCTCCGGGGCAAGCTGCGCTGGCAAATCGACGACGCTTCCACGCTTGATATCGGCGGTCACTGGACGACCGATCAGTCGGAAGCCTCATCGGGACATAATCTGTACAACAGCTATGGCGTGCCGATCACTTCAGACCTCATGGAAACGGAATGGGGACTTGACCCACGTTTTGCCAAAATACTTGGCATAAATGGAAAAAATCAGAAACCAAGAGAAGACAATCTGTTCTGGGGAGCCAATGTCCGCTTCACCAGAGATTTCAGTTGGGGCCGTCTGTGGACGATCAGCGCCTACGAGGCCGTGGATGAGCATGAGCTGACAAACCAGACAAATTCCGTTGCAGCTTACGGCAACATGTTCCGAAACAACCAGTCGAACGTGTTCTCGCAGGACATCAAGCTGGAATCTCTCGACACGCATGCCCGTTTCCACTGGGAGGCGGGGATGTATTACAGTCGTTCCCGCATGGCTCAGAGCTTCTGGTACGATTCATCCGACCGCCCTGGAACCACGCCCCTCAATCAGACGGCCTACAGCCAGAATCAGCAGAACTTCAATCAGTATGTGCAGCTTTCCTACCGTATCCTGCCGAAGCTGACATTGATCGGCGCGATCAGCCATGAGTCCGACGACCGGCAGATGCTGAACGTCACGAGCACCGATTACAATCTGAACACCGGCGCGGCCATAAAGTCTCAGAATTTCGGAAACTTCGGCGCACTGACCAACCAGTTTGCGGGACGTGTTGGCGCGCAATACCAGTTCACACGCAATATCATGGGATATGTCATGTTCTCGCGCGGCTTCAAACCCGGCGGTTTCTCGGCGAACATCACACAACAGTCCAGCCAGCTCAAACCGTTCAAGCCTGAACAGGTCCTGACCTATGAAGGCGGTTTCAAGACCATGCTGTTCGACCGACGCCTGCGCTTCAACGCCGCCGGTTTCTACTACGATTATCGGGACCAGCAGTTGCTCGGCAGTATTCTGGTTCCGCCCTATGGTGTGCTGGGCGGCTATGTGAATGCTCCCCGCTCCTATATTTACGGTGCGGAGTTCGACATTGAGGCGCACCCGTTCCGCGGTCTCGTCCTGACGCAGAACTTTGGTTATCAGAACGGCGTTTATTCCCAGTTCCAGAGCCTGAACCGTAGCGCGACCACGGCGCAGTTCGCTTCAACAGGCGTCTGGTCGCCGGTCAATACGAACTATAACGGCTACAATATGGGTCTCGCCAACCTCACGCTTTCCGGCGCCGTCACTTACACATGGAAGGTCCTGAAAGACTACGAAATGACGTACGACGCGGATTACAGCTATCGCGGCGCACAAACGCAGCCCCAGCATATCGGCGATGGCGGCATCTATCGCGCTCCAGCCTACTTCCTCGTCAACTCCTTCCAGACCTTCGCAGCTCCGAAACAGCACTGGTCCGTCACGGTCTATGGCCAGAATCTTGCCGATCGGCGCTATTGGCTCTCGGGAGGAACGCAGGCAACATTCTATGGCGTCATTCCGGGCCTCCCCCGCTTTGTCGGCGCAAAAATCAACGTGAGCTACTGAGGTCGGCGCGGATACGGTGTTCTTCAGCGTGTCCGTCACTATATTTCATCGAACACACGGAAAGGCGCCCATGACGAAATCCGAGACCGCTGCGCCGATATCTCCGCAGCACGGGTCAAGACGCATGCCGGGCATTTTCGTTCAGGTGGTCGCCGCCACCTGCCTCGGCGTGCTGACCGGGCTTTTCCTGCCCCATCTTGCCGGGCAATGCCGCTGGCTCGCCGACCTGTTCCTGCGCCTGATCCTGATGGCGGTTGGACCGCTGCTGTTCTGTATTGTCGTCACCGGAATTACCGGCACGGGTTCTTTAGGCGCTGTCGGCAGACTGGGGCTTCGCGCCCTGATCTATTTCGAAGTCATGACGACCCTTGTGCTGTTCCTCTCTCTGGGCGCTGCTCTTCTGATCGAGCCGGGGCGTGGTCTGCCTTTCGCTCCGACTGCTGAAGACGCGCATATGGTCTCTTCCTATGCCGGAAACGCCAGCCTTCTGCATGGGCAGGGCGTGACGGGCTTCATCCTGAGCGTGATTCCGCGCTCTCCTGTCGCCGCTTTCGCTGAAGGCAATATTCTTCAGATTCTTTTCTTTGCGATCCTGATTGGCTGCTGTCTTTCTCATATCGGAGAGGCAGGCGCGCCGGTGACACGGCTGATAGACAGTCTGTCCGTAGTCTTTTCCCGCATGATGCGGATTATTATCGCCACAGCCCCGCTCGGTGTTTTTGGCGCCGTCGCCGCGACCATCGCCCAGTATGGTCTGGATGCGATCGCGCATCTTGCATCGTTTGTCGTGCTCTACTTCCTTGCCATCGCCATCTTCATCGTGGTGATCCTTGGCGGCTGCCTGTTTCTCTGCGGGGTGCAGCCCCTGCGCTTCGCACGCTATTTCCGGGAAGAGCTTCTGATCGTGACGGCAACGACCAGTTCCGATTCAGTCCTGCCGAGCATCATGGCCAAGCTGGAAACCATGGGCGTCTCCAGACAGGTCGTCGGACTGGTTGTGCCTGCGGGTTACTCTCTCAATCTCGACGCCCTGTCGATCTATCTCGGATTCGCGGTGGTGTTCCTCGCCAACGTGACCGGAACGCATCTGACCGCAATGCAGATGCTGTCGATGCTTGCCACGGCTCTCATCACCTCCAAGGGCGCGCATGGCGTGCCGGGCATCGCCATCGTGGTACTGGCGGCGACGCTGGCCGCGGCCCCCTCCATTCCGGTCTCCAGTCTTGTCCTGCTGCTGGCAGTCGACTGGTTCATCGGCATCGCCCGTGCCGTCGGCAATCTCGCCGGAAACTGCGTGGCGCCCGTCGTCATCGCGGCATGGAATGGTTCTCTTGATCGCGAGCAGGCTCGTGCCGCCCTCGCCCCTTCACCGAAAGCAGGTCTCTGAGTGACTGACGAAACACGTGTCCACCATTATCCCGCGGAAATGCTCGAACACCATGTGCGGACTCTACTTGTCGAAGCAGGCGCTCGGCCTTCGGACGCAGCAGAGACAGCACGGGCGCTGCTGCATGCCTCAAGAATTGGCGTGGACAGCCACGGCGTCCGTCTCGCGGGCTACTACGCCGATCTGCTGCGCTCGGGCGGCCTGAACCCCACGCCCGCTCCACTCTATACACGGACAGCCATTGCGACAGGCCGGCTGGATGCCGACAGCGGGCTTGCCCATCCGGCCTGCTACCGCGCCATGTCCGAAGCCATGCTGCTGGCGAGGGAGGCGGGCATCGGCGCTGTCGGCGTGCATCGTTCCACTCATTTCGGAGCGGCGGGCGCCTATGCGGTCGAAGCGGCGCGGGAGGGCATGATCGGTCTGGTTGTGAGCAACTCGGACTCGGCCGTTTCCCTGTTTTCAGGTACTGCTCCGTTTCATGGAACCAATCCGATCGCCGCCGCCGCTCCGGTGCGCGACGCCGATCCCTGGCTTCTCGATATGGCGACCTCGTCCATCCCCTTCAACCGCGTAAAACTCTATCAGGCGCTCGGCATCGGTCTGCCCGCGGGCGTTGCGCTGGATGAGCATGGCGCGCCAACGCTGGACCCACAGCGCGCCTCCTTTCTCCAGCCGCTCGGCGGAGAGGCGTTCGGTTTCAAGGGCGCGGCCCTTGCTGGTCTTGTCACCCTTCTCTCAGCCGTGATGACCGGCGCGGACACAGACCCGGTGATGGTCGGCACGGATGCCGGGCAGACGGCGGATAATCGTCAGAATGTCGGTCATTTTGTCATCGCCATCGACCCTGAACGTTTTGTCGGCCGCGATTCCTACGACACGGCGATGGCGCGCTACCTGAGCCTGCTGCGCAATGGACCTTCCCTTGATTCCGCTCATCCCGTCATGGCCCCGGGCGATCGTGAATGGCAGGAAGCCCGTCATCGGATGGAGACCGGGATTCCGGTTGATCCGGAGACCCGGACAAAACTCGATTTGCCCTGAGCGGTCTGGCTGCCGGATTCCGTATCCGGCTTTTTCATCCAGAACAGCATAATTTACCAGAAAGTTACCTGCTGTTTGTACCTTCTCCTGTGATCCGCCTTACCGGGAGAGTTTTTTTGCCTGTTACATCCGTTTCTGGTCGCCCGGAGACCGCTCAACGTATCACGTCGCATCTGACAGGCACGCACGCGAGACAAAGGACCGATGCCAGCTTCAACATCATACCGCGCTTTTCTCTTGCGAGCCTGGCTTTTGTAGGCGGCGACCTCTGCCCTCCTCCATCCTTCGCACCGGGGCGCATGACGCCCCGGCGCCGTCAGAAAGACCCTGTCTGGCTACCGCTGATATCGGAAGGATGCAGGGTCGCGACCGAACTTCCGGCAGGTTGCCGTCTGGCTCTGCCGGTCGAGGCGACGGACGCTTTTCCCGAAGACCTGCTGAGCCATCTTGCCGACATCCTTGCCCGCAACCCGCTTGAAATTTCGAAGCTGGATTTCGAATTTACGGAATCGAGCCTCGCCGTTGACAGCGAGATTCTGATTTACTCGCTCGCCGCCCTACGGGACGCGGGAGCCGGACTCGTGCTCTCGGGTTTCGGCATGGGTCTGACGAGCCTGTCCCTTCTGCGGGACAGAAGCTTTTCCGGACTGCTCACGGCTGTAAAGCTGGACCGCCACCTCTTCTACCACGAAGACCCGGCCCATCTTCAGGCTGGCCAGAGCATCGCCCGCGCCGTGGTGCAACTGGCGAGCGATTTCGGGCTGGACACCCGTGCCGACGGTGTGGACACGCCTGAAACGCTGCATTTTCTACAGGCCATCGGCTGTCAGGAAGGACGCGGCAACAGTCTCGGAAAGCCCCAGCCTCTGCTGGATTTTCTTAAAAATTCGGGACCTGTGCGGTCGGACACGAAGAAAAGAAAACGCAGATCGTGACGGTCAGGCGTGGACAGGAGGAAGTCCAGCTTTTAAGTCCCCGCTCATGAAAAACGGCTCCTCTTCCGCTTCCGTCCGGCTGGGCATTGATTTCGGCACAACGAACAGCGTCATCGTTCTGCGGAGCGAGGATGGCGCGACACGTACCGTGCGCTTTCCAACACCGGACGGAAGCACGGCGGACACATGCCGCACGCTTCTTGCGTTGTGGCAGGAACTGACGGGTGGGCGGCGTCTGACTGAGCGCGCCGTCGGTGAGGGAGCCGTCGAAGCCTATCTGGACGATCCTTCCGAAACCCGGCTCATCATGTCGATGAAATCCTACCTGGCTCAGGCCAGCTTCCGGGAGACGCAGCTTTTCGGACAGCGGGTTCCGCTGGAAACGCTGGTGGCCTCTTTCCTTCAGGAACTGATGAAGCTGGCGGACCTTGCGCCGCAGGATTGCTCCGTAACGGTCGGGCGACCCGTCCGTTTTGTCGGCGACAACGCGGATGACGATCTTGGTGAGGCCCGGCTGCGCACCAGTCTTGCCGAAGCCGGTTTTCCGGAGATTTCCATCATGCTGGAGCCTGAAGCTGCCGGGTGGAAATTCGCGCATCGCCTCAATCATGCGGCAACGGTGCTGGTTGGCGATTTCGGCGGCGGCACGAGCGACTTTTCGGTCCTGCGCTTCGAGCCCGGTTCGGCGCAACACACACAGGCTCTGGGCTATGCCGGCGTCGGGCTGGCCGGAGATCAGTTCGACACGCGAATCATTGATCACGTGGTCGCGCCCTTTCTGGGTCGTGACTGCACGTTCCGCATTATGGGTGGCGAGCCGCTGCCGGTGCCGATCGAATGGTACACCTCCCTCGCCCGCTGGCATCGCCTGTCCCTGATGCGGACCCCGCGCATTCTGAACGAGATTGCCGAAGTGGCCCGCACGGCATCCGAGCCTGAACGGCTGATGAATCTGATCGAACTGATCCGCGAGCAGAACGGGCAGCTTCTGTACAATGCAGTCTCCGCC
This sequence comes from Acetobacter sp., assembly GCF_022483985.1. Lineage (NCBI taxonomy): Bacteria > Pseudomonadati > Pseudomonadota > Alphaproteobacteria > Acetobacterales > Acetobacteraceae > Acetobacter > Acetobacter sp. Next base: position 2,287,462 of record NZ_JAKVME010000001.1, read on the forward strand.
GCCAAACGCACCTTGTCATCGGAAGATAGCGCCGTGCTGCGTTTCTCGCAGAAGGGTCTGCAAATCGAAGAGACAATCCAGCGGGCCGATTTCGAACGCTGGATTGCGCCTGACCTCGCGCAGTTCGGAGATGCCATCGACCTCGCCATTGAGCGTTCGAACCTGACGCCAGATCAGATCGACCGGGTGTTCCTGACAGGCGGCACCTCGTTTGTGCCTGCGGTGCGGGCGCTGTTCATCCAGCGCTTCGGCGCGGACAAGGTCGAACTGGGTGGCGAGTTCGTCTCCGTGGCGGAAGGACTGGCGCTGGCCAATCCTGTTGCGCTCGCCTTTGCAGGCTGAACACACAGACATCAGAACCTGTTCACCATTCTGCAATATCTGTTTCCGTACATCACAGCATATGAGCCTGACAGGCGCCTTCCGCGCGTCAGGACCGCAGCCGGGAGGTGTTGTCAGAAGGGCATGAACGGGGTGAAACTCTCCGCCATGAAACGACTGCTTCTTGTCACCTGCCTGTCCCTGCCTCCCGCGCTGGCGACGTTCTCTCCGTCCGCACTGGCTGTGCCCATGCCGGAAAAACCGGAGGCATCGGCGGCTGATCTGACTCCCGCCGTGACGTCACCCGTTCAGATTTGGGAGTCCGTCATCGCCCTTCCCGATGGTAAGCTGGTGCTGGAAGCCCCGCGCTGGCTCGGCAATCCGGGTCCACAACTCAGCATCGCGACAGTCGGTGGCACACCTGCCCCCTATCCCGATGCGGGCTGGAATGCGACGGACGGCGACCCGGTCCGACGCTTTGTGGCGTTAACGAGCATGACGCGAGTGGCTGACGGCACGCTCTGGCTTGTCGATAGCGGCGTCCCGGACCGTGAGGCCAAGCCGGAAGCCCAAGCCAAGCTGATTCAGATCGCCCCCGCGACAGGTCAGGTCAGGCGCTCTTTCCCCGTTTCCGCCGATGCGCTCAGGCCCGGCAGCATTCTGGCGGGCATCGCCGTGCATGGGCAGACAGCCTATGTCGCGGATTCGGGGGTGCCGGGCATTCTGGTCATCGACCTTGAAAGTGGTGTCGCCCGACGTTTTCTCGATCACGTTGAAGGGCTGACGGCCAAACGACCGATCGTCACTCCGTCCGGCACGGTGAAAGCGCGGGATGGGCGGCCACTGGCCATTGATGCGAGTCTTATCGCTATCAGCCCGGATGGTCAGTGGCTGTATGTGCAGTCCTATTGCGGCCCGCTTTACCGCATCGCCACACGCCTGTTCGACGATCCGGATTCGACGAACACGGCGTTACAGGAAAGCGCCACGCTCTGGTATAAAACCCATGCGCTGGGCGGGCTTACAGTCGGTCCTGACGGCACGGTTTACTGGTCGGACGTCACCACCGGAAGCATCGACAGCTACACGCCGGGGCGGATTCCGCATCATCTGATCACCGATCCCCGCCTGAAATGGCCGGGAGGCCTGTCCCTGTCCACGGCCCCGTCTGGCAACACGCTTTTCGTGCCAGCCGCGCAACTTGATCAGGCCGCACGCTTCCAGAACGGGCAGACGACGGTGCAGTGGCCTGTGACCGTTTACAGCTTCCGCGTCCCCTCGGACGCGACTTCTGACGTTCTTCGCAAATAGTCCCCTCCCCGCTTCGCTCCAGACCGGTTATAGAAAGCGCATGAAATACGTCTCTACCCGTGGCAACGCCCCGGTCCGCTCCTTCTCCGATATCCTGCTTGCCGGTCTCGCCGAGGATGGCGGGCTTTACATGCCGGAATCATGGCCGCAGTTCTCCGCCGATGAATGGCGCGCCATGCGGGCGCTCCCCTATCCGGAACTGGCCGCAAAAATCATTGCGCCCTTCACCGCCGGGTCGATCGACCACGATACGCTGCTGGGCTTCTGCAGGGACGCCTATTCGCAGTTCGATCATGCCGCCATCGTGCCGCTGACCCAGATTGAGGACGGCCTGTATGTGCAGGAACTGTTCCACGGTCCGACGCTGGCCTTCAAGGACATGGCGCTTCAGCTTCTCGGACGCCTGTTCGATCACGTCCTGACCGAGCGCGACGAACGCGTCACCATTGTCGGCGCGACCTCCGGCGATACAGGCTCCGCGGCTATCGAAGCCTGCCGTGGCCGTGACCGCCTGACGGTTGTGATCCTGCATCCGGAAGGTCGCACCTCCGACGTGCAGCGCCGCCAGATGACGACGGTGCTGGACAGCAACATCACCAATCTCGCCCTCAAGGGCACGTTCGATGACTGTCAGGACATGGTGAAGGCGATGTTCGCCGATGCGCCGTTCCGGCAGGACATGAAGCTGTCTGCGGTCAACTCGATCAACTGGGCGCGTATCGCCGCGCAGATTCCCTACTATGTCTATTCCGCGCTGGCGCTTGGCGCGCCGGATCGGGAGATCTCGTTCGCCGTTCCCACAGGCAATTTCGGCAACGTGCTGGCGGCGTGGGTTGCAAAGCAGATGGGGCTGCCCATCAAGCATCTCTGTGTCGGCTCGAACCGCAACGACATCCTGACCCGCTTCCTCGACAGCAATGACATGTCGGCGCGTCAGGTCGTGCCCAGCCTGTCGCCGTCGATGGACATTCAGGTGTCATCGAATTTCGAACGCCTGCTGTTCGAATTCCTTGGTCGTGACGCCGAAGCCTGCGCCACACTGATGACCGGCTTCCGCTCAACCGGAAAGATGGATGTGCCGGAGAAGGTGTGGGAGTCGATTCACACGCTTTTCTCGGGTCTGGCCCTTGATGATGAACAGACGGAAGCCCAAATCCGTTCCGTGCATCAGAACAGCCAGTATCTTGCAGACCCCCACACCGTCATCGGCATCACGGCCGGACGGAAATTCCGTGAACCCGGTGTGCCGATGGTGGCCATGGCGACCGCGCATCCGGCCAAGTTCCCGGATGCGATGCGGGCTGCCACAGGCATCACACCGGCGCTGCCTCCGGCGCTTGCCGACCTGTTCGACCGTGAGGAGCGTTTCCGCGTCGTGGACAACGCGCTCGGAACCGTTGAAGACGCCGTAAGGTCAGCCGTTCTCTCCAACAGAAGCTGATTCTCATCTCAGGAGTGGCGATTTTCCGCCACTCCCCTTTCAGGACGCTCATGACCGACCCCATTCAGCAGACACGCCTTCCCTCCGGCCTGACGGTCGTCACAGAACGCATGGACCGCGTCGAAACCGTGTCATTCGGCGCTTATGTCGCCACCGGCACGCGCAATGAGCGCCCCGAAGAGAACGGTGTTTCCCACTTTCTCGAACATATGGCGTTCAAGGGGACGACGACCCGCTCGGCGGCCCGGATTGCCGAAGAGATCGAGAATGTCGGCGGCCACATCAACGCCTACACGGCCCGCGAGCAGACGGCCTATTACGTCAAGCTGCTCAAGGAAGACCTGCCGCTGGGTGTGGACATCATCGGCGATATCCTGACGCATTCGACCTTCCTGCCCGAGGAAGTCGAGCGTGAGCGTGGCGTGATTCTTCAGGAAATCGGTCAGGCCAACGACACGCCAGATGACATCATCTTCGATCATTTTCAGGAAACGGCGTTCAGCGGCCAACCGATGGGCATGCCGACGCTTGGTCCGGAAGGGCTGATCCGCGAGATGAGCCGCGAGACTCTGATGTCCTACATGCGGACGCATTACACGACGCAGAACATCGTCGTCGCGGCGGCGGGTAATCTGCATCATGACGATGTGGTCGAGCGGGTCAGCCGTCACTTCGCCGACCTGCCGACGGGCGCTGTGCCGGATCGCATGCCCGGTCGCTATACAGGCGGTGAGTTCCGTCTGGGCAAGGATCTGGATCAGGCGCACATCCTGCTGGGCTTCCCGAGCGTCCGCTATGGTGATCCGGACTATCACGCCGCCCTGCTGCTCTCGACCCTGCTGGGCGGCGGCATGTCGTCACGTCTGTTTCAGGAAATCCGTGAAAAGCGCGGGCTGGTCTATTCGGTCTACTCCTTCACCACGCCGTTCCTTGATGGCGGTCTGTTCGGCATCTACGCCGGGACCGGCGGTGAAGAAGCGCGTGAACTGATTCCGGTCACGCTGGCCGAACTCCAGAAGGTGCAGCATTCGGTCGGCATGGACGAGCTCTCCCGCGCCCGGGCGCAGCTCAAATCCTCGCTGCTCATGTCGCTGGAAAGCACCGGCAGCCGTTGCGAGCAGATCGCCCGTCAGCTTCAGATTTTCGGTCGTCTGATTCCGATTGCCGAAACGGTCGCCAAAATCGACAGCGTGACACCGGCGGATATCTGCCGGGTGGCTGGGAAGATTTTCAGCAGTGCGCCGACACTGGCGTCCATCGGACCGATTGATGGCGTGATGACGCTCGACACCCTGCAAGGACGGCTGGCAGCATGACCGCTTCATCACCCGGTCTGCTCCCCCTCGACCTCGCCTGCGAGCTGGCCGGTCTTGCCCGGAAGAAAGGCGCGGACACGGCGGATGCGATCTGTGTTGGCAGCACGTCGCTCGGTGTCAGCGTCAGAAATGGCGTAACGGACGAACTGGAGCGTTCGGAGACGACCGACCTCGGCCTGCGGGTTTTTGTCGGCAGGCGTTCGGCCATTGTCTCGACCTCCACTCTGGACAGGAGCGGTTTCGACACGCTGGTCGATCAGGCGCTGGCAATGGCGCATGTCCTGCCGGAAGATGGATATGCCGGGCTGCCGGAAGGTATTCCGCTGATCGGTCGCCTGACCGAAAACAGTCTCGACCTCGTGGATGCCAGCGAGCCCACGGCTGAAGAGCTTCTGGCCCGCGCGCGCGCCAGCGAAGAAGCCGCCCATGCCATTGCAGGCGTGACGAATTCAGCCGGAGCCAGCGCCACGTGGGGCCGCAGTCTTGTCGCGCTGGCTAGCTCGGCGGGTGTTGCGGGCTATTACGAACGCACCCGGAATTCCGTCTCCATGAGCGCTCTGGCCGGTCAGGGAACGGGGATGCAGCGGGACTGGGATTTTCATTCCACGGTCTATCTGTCCGATCTGGAAGACCCCGCGCTGATCGGCGCGAATGCCGGTCACAACGCGGTGGCGCGTCTCAATCCGACCCAGCCCCGCACGGGCACTCTGCCGGTGGTCTACGCTCCGCGCGTGTCCAACGGGCTGCTCGGCCATCTGACAGGGGCGATCAACGGCGGAGCTGTAGCGCGCGGGACCTCGTTCCTGAAAGAGAAGATGGGGCAGAGGATTTTCGCACCCGGCGTCCGGGTGGTGGATGATCCGCACAGAAAGCGTGGTCTGCGTTCCAAGCCCTTCGACGGCGAAGGCGTGGCGTGTGCGCCTCTGGAGCTCATTGCGGACGGTGTGTTGCAGCACTGGCTGCTCGATTGTCGGAGCGCGCGCCAGCTTGGCCTGACCACCAACGGACGGGCGAGCCGGGGCACATCGTCCCCTCCCTCTCCCGGTGTTTCCAACCTGTATTTCGCACCGGGAACGGTGTCGCCGGCTGAGTTGATGGCCGACATTGCCGAGGGTGTTTATGTCACCGAGATGATGGGTTCATCGATCAACGGTCTGACCGGTGATTACAGCCGTGGCGCCTCCGGTTTCATGATCCGCAATGGTCAACTGGCTGAGCCGATTGCGGAATTCACAGTTGCCGGCAATCTTCTGGACATGTTTGGGCGTCTACAACTGGCGGACGATCTGTCATTCCGTTTCGGCTCTGACGCGCCGACGATCCGCATTGACGGCATGAGCGTGGCCGGGAACTGAGACAGATTTTAGAGCCTTCTGCGATGAGGCATCTCATCGCAGAAGGCTCTAACTCATTGTTTATCGAGCATCTTCACGTGATTGGGTGAGTCCACCCAATCACGATCTGCTCTAATCGTTTGAACGAGGTGCGACGGGCAGTTTACCCAGCAGCACCTCTATCCTGATCGACCGGAGACTGACCCTGACTCTCATGAAGACTCGCCCCGTTCTGACGACAGCGGTGGTTCTTGCGCTTTCTCTTGCGTCGTTCGCAGGCATTGCGGATGCACGACCGGGCAATGGCGGTTCAATGGGTAGCCGTGGCAGCCGGACATGGTCCGCACCGGCCCCCACCCGGACCTCGCCCTATGGTGCGGCGCCGATGGAGCGTTCCATTGCGCCCCAGCAGGCTCCTTCCTATGGAAACAACACTTACGGTGCGCCAGCCTACAATAACGGCGGCATGATGCGGCCACCTTCTCGGCATCCGTTTCTGACGGGCTTCGCCGGTGGCCTGCTCGGGGCGGGGCTGTTTGGTCTGATGTCGGGCCATGGCCTGATGGGTGGGGCTCATGGATTTTTCGGGTTTATCGGCCTGCTGATCCAGATCATGCTGGGCGTCTTCCTCGTACGCTGGCTGTTCGGTCTCTTCATGCGCAGGCAGAATGGCGGCGCGTCCGCTGGCAATGGCGGATTTACGCCCGCAGGTAACGCTGGACGTCCCTCTCCGGGCACTCAGCGCACCATCCAGATCGGTCCGCAGGATTATCAGGCGTTTCAGCAGCTTCTGCTGAACGTACAGGCAGCATGGACGCAACAGAACATCCCCGCCCTGCAAGGGATGGCGACACCGGAAATGGTCAGCTATTTCAATCAGGAACTGGCCGGTCTGGCGAGCCGTGGTGAGCGGAATGTCGTGTCGGATGTCCGTTTTCTTCAGGGTGATCTGTCCGAAGCCTGGTCGGAAAACGGCTATGATTACGCCACGGTTGCCCTGCGCTACAGTCTGATCGACATGACGACCGACATGATGGGACGTGTTGTCAGCGGCAGTTCCGCCGATCCTGTGACGGTGACGGAACTGTGGACCTTCGTACGTCCGGCATCAGGCGGGGGCTGGCTGCTCTCGGCCATCCAGCAGGCGCGTTGAAACGATCTGACTTCAGGGAGTTTTCCCGCAACAGGCTTTGCCCGGGCAAAGCGCAGCAAAACAGCAAGGCCGGTCTATGCGGTCGGCTTAACTGACTGGCCTTTGCGGAGGTCGATGCGGGCTCCGCCCTCCTCCGGCAGGGACCGCAGGCCCCTGCACCCCGATTTATTGATAATCAAACAGTTTCCAAAGGCGCGCCTTTGGCGGGGTTCGGGGCAGCGCCCCGTCAATCTCCTCGACAGGAAGGGCAGGCAGAAAGGCTGATGGTATACCCTTTTGATCCCATCCTGCTGAACGTCCTGTCCATCGAGCAACCTCTGCACGGGATCAGCACCGGTCACGACCTCATGCCTTGACAGAACTGTCCTTGCTGAAGAGGCGGACTTTTCGTCCCATGAGAATGAAAGGTTTCTCGACATATTCGTATGTCAGGCATGACACGAGAAGCGTCATCAGGATGGAGAAGTGTACGATCCAGTTGCCTGCGTCATAGGACAGGTCGACATGGAACAGGTACACCAGAAACATGCTGACCGGGAAATGCACCAGGTAAATACTGTAGGACAGTTTTCCCAGCATGAAGAAAACCGGGTTGCCCATGACCCTGTCAACAAAAGCGGCTTTATCCATCAACGCGATGGCGACGGCGGCGAACAACACCGAAACCAGATAGATCGGTACCGGATGAAATGGTGGCGGCAGGCAGATGGTTGATACGGCAATCGTGAAAACGCCGAAAACACAGAGAGCTTCCGCGACATTTTCTCTGATTTGCAGACGCTTTACGACATCCATGATGGAAACCATGATGCCCATGCTCAGTAAAAGCCGCAGCATTCCTGCACTCACACCATGAAATACCGGGTCATTATTGCCTGCGACACGGAATCCATGACGCTCTGCGACAAAAAGGAAAAACACGAAGACCGCGTAGAACAATGGACGACAGAAAACCGCCAGAAGCACGACCAGAGACCCCAGATAAAACTCCAGAGAAATGGACCATGACGGCAGATTGATTGAAAAGGACTCAGATGTGACGAGCGACTGGGTCATCAGATAGTTGCTGATCAGGTCACGTTTTACATTATTACTGAAATAGGATGGGATGCCATGCACCATTCCGTAGAAAACTCCCACCACAACAGACAGCATGACGCAATGGAGTGGGTAAAGCCGGAGAAAACGGGACCAGTAAAAATTGACAGCCTCCCGAATACTCACGCGGGGAAATCTGTCATCGTACGATTTTATCAGAACATAGGCAGAGAGGGCGAAGAATACATCGACGGCGAAAGGCGCATTCGTGATCATTGAACGCCCGGATTGCCAGCCTATCATGATACCGAATGTATGCTGATAGGCGACAGCAAGAGCCAGCAGCCCCCGAATTCCTTCGAGACCTCGTATTCTCTTCACATTCCGCCCCTCGTTGCCTTCGTTGATCGATCTTTTTCCTTTCTCATCACCTTCAAAAGGAAAGTTGGGTGCTTTCATGCGTGATGGCTGTAATGATGGCAATAGTATCCCGCACGCCGGGGCAGATCCGCTGCGGGCAACCGATCGGGGAGCGCTGGGCATGCTCCCGTCGGCGAGAAAGGAGACACGGCAGACTTCCTGCCAATAGCTCGATCACATTGTCATTCGGGGATACAGACCGACCCTGAACGACGCGGCTGAAAGCCTCATGTCCAAGCTATGAGGCTGCGTGAAAAGCGTTATTTCAACCGCCCCGGACAGGCATATCTCCTGCCGGGGACAACCGGCGGTCATTTCTCTCAGCAGGACGTCATGCCTTCAGTGGAGAGGCCTCCCGATACCACTGCCTATGAGCTTTCTATCGCCTGCTCATCCCATTCATCTGACAGAGCCGCCAGTTCCTTCGTAATGGCGGCCTTACGCTGACGGACCTGTAGCTGGCGGGTGAGCTTGACCCCGACGATAGCCAGTTCAAAAACGAACCAGCCTCCTCCCGCAGCGCTCCATCCGACGACACTGGTCATGGGATTCATCAGCAGCATGATGGCTGCTTCCATCGATCCGTCCGCGTTCCACAGCATGTGAAACGGATGTACGAGAGCCGCGAACGCATAAGGCATCATCATTCTGGCCATCATCTCTCCCCGATTGCTGTCCAGCATGTAGACCGTAATCAGGGGGACCAGCATGATCCCTATCAGCAGCGAATAACCGGGAAGCCACGCCAGAGCGGCTCCGCAGGCGAGACCATTGACCCATTTCATCAGGGAGCCACGCTGTCCCTTGGCGACTGAGGCTGTCACAGCACAATCTCCGCGCAAAGAGAGCCTATGGCGCAGACAACACCCACAGCCGTTGCCAGACGGATCATCTCGTTTCTCATGGGCAGTGGCACGTCCGTATCCTGCCGTTCGAGCCGTTCACGCTCTGCTTTCAGCGCATGCTCCTGCTTCCGTGCGGCGCTATAGGCTGTCTGGTCACGACGCAGGGCCTGCGGATCCGTAAGAATTTTCTGCATGAGGCCAAGATCGCCCTCACCTGAGGCAACCGCCAACTGTTCTCCACGGGAAGTTCTGGTGCTGCGGCTGCGCCAGCGTTTCAGTTCCGGCGTCAGATGCGGCAGCAGCTTGCGGCCGATCCCCTTCAGCGGTCCGGTCATGTAAAGATGTTGCAGTCTCGCAAGAAGCGCCAGATCCAGAGGCCAACTGTTCTTCGTTATAGCCAGATCACTGAACGCATCCACAAGGCGGCTTCTCAGAGCAGCCACCGACATGAAGGTCGTCATCTGCCTGTCAAGCAGCGCGGTCGCTCCCGCGGTTTCTGTGTCTTGCCCGGCATTAAGCCATTGCAGAAGGGCCCATGTCGCCGTCAGACGATCGCTCTCGCAGCGCGGCGACAGACAGGGCAGATAGGGGTTGAGGGCATAAGGCAGCCTGTCGATATCTGACAGAGTTTCTACGGAAACCTGTCGCGCGGCCTTCTGCACCACGGCACAGGCGGCTGCCTGCGTGGCTACCGTGGTAACGAGCGCAAACCTGTCCAGACGGCCGGTGCGGATCAGCTCGAAAACAGCCGTTGAGGGATCAAGGGAGGTCGTGCTTTTCCCCGCCAGCGCGGATGTCAGCAACTGACCGATGGCGTCCGGCCAGAACCATATACCGTTCCAGCACAGGGGCATGGTCGGGTCGATCGCGGAAATAATTTCCATGAGGGTGCCTGAAGACGCAAGAGTGCCGTCTTCAGCCAGCGCCGCATCCCGGGCCAGCAGAGCCAGCCTGCCCGCCGCCTGAGGCATTCCCAGCTCGTAGGACATCCAGCGCTCGATAACACCTCTGACCAGAAGGCTGGCGAATTCCTTTCCATACCGTGCGGCATACCATGCCAGTGCCCGGGCCGTCTTGATCCGTACGGAGCCCAGCATGATCGGAGCCGTTGCCGCAGTGCTACGACGGACGACATATCCCTTGTGGTCCGCCGCATGAAGCAGGTCTCTGGGCGAGGGTCTTGCTGCGGGGTCATCCGACAGCATGGCCGCGAGCAGGGGAGCCACATCCTGCGAAAGTAGCAGATGTCCCGCCAGCACAGCGAAACTGCCTTTCTGAAAACGCTCTTCAAGCAGACCGCCCGGAGCGTCGTCCCGGTAAGGCGCGCATCCTCCCAGCAACCATGCCGCGAGGGCGCCGAGAGAGAAGATATCGTCCACTATGCTGCCGCTGCCACGTCCGGCAGGCTCGCACAGTGCGGATGTCAGCGGTTCAAACCGATCTGGCTGGAAATATGCGGGAGGAGCCGTCACTGCGGGCCCGAGACATACCGCGCTGCGTCCACCCGCATCGAACACGTTGTCCGGCCGGATAGCGCGATGGGTAACGCCAGCTTCGTTATAAGCGTGAAGGATACTCGCAATCGGAACGATGACGCGCTCAAGGACGGCGGTTTCCGTCCATGTGCCGCCGTCACTCAGAGGATTGCCGGGCGGCGCATCGCACAGAATCCACAGTGAGCCGGTTGCATCGTTGAACGACCTGACCGGCAGCAGGTTGGGCACCCGTATTTTGGCGATAACGGCGGCGCTGGCCTGCGGTGGCAGGAGCGCCGACGGCGCCAGAGCAAGGAGTTCGGTTGTCGGGGAGACAGTGTCCTTGACCTGATAGGAAGGGCAATTGACGAAGTCGGGGAGCTTATGATCAGGATTGATGACATAGCGCCCGTCGATTGTCAGGCTCCGGCTGTCTCCCGCTTCAGATTGCCCGAATTCGTCTGCCCCGGCCATGCTCACCCTTTACGCATTTCAGAATACGCAAAGGGTAGCGGGCAGCTATTAACGGACTCTTATAAAAGAGCGTGATTCGTTCAGGAATCGAACGGGTCACGTACCAGAATGGTGTCGTCGCGTTCCGGACTGGTGGACAGCAGGGTCACGGGCGCTTCGACCAGTTCCTCGATCCGGCGGACATACTTGATGGCCTGTGCCGGCAGTTCTGCCCAGCTACGCGCGCCTTTTGTGGATTCCTTCCACCCTTCCAGCGTCTCATAGACCGGTTTGACACGGCTCTGGGCGGCAGGAGCGGCGGGAAAGCGCCTGATGATCTCGCCATCGAGATCGTAGCCGATGCAGATGCGGATTTCATCGAGCCCGTCGAGCACGTCCAGCTTGGTGAGAGCCAGACCATTGACACCGCCGACCTGCGCCGCATGACGCACCAGAACGGCATCGAACCAGCCGCAGCGACGCGGACGCCCCGTGACCGTTCCGAACTCATGACCCCGCTCACCGAGAATACGACCTGTCTCGTCAAACAGTTCGCTCGGGAACGGGCCTTCGCCGACACGTGTGGTGTAGGCCTTGGCGATGCCGAGCACGAAGCCAGCCGCTGCCGGTCCCATGCCTGAACCGGTGCCTGCGTTGGAAGCAACCGTGTTGGAGCTGGTCACGAACGGATAGGTGCCGTGATCGACATCCAGCATGACAGCCTGAGCGCCTTCGAACAGGATCTTGCTGCCGTTCTTGCGCTCGGCTTCCAGCAGGTCGGCGACCGGCGTCATGTAAGGCAGAACCTTGGGCGCGATGTCATTCAGGAACGCCAGCAGGTCGGCTTTTTCGAACGTCTCGGCGCCGAGGCCAGCCAGCAGGGTGTTGTGATGCAGAAGAAGCTCGTCGAGCTTCCAGTCGAGTGTCTCGGGTTCGGCGAGGTCGCACAGGCGGATGGCGCGACGGGCGACCTTGTCTTCATAGGCCGGACCGATGCCGCGACCGGTTGTGCCGATCTTGCGGTCGCCACGGGCGGCTTCGCGGGCACGGTCGAGCGCACCATGCACCGGCAGGATCAGCGGCACGTTTTCAGCGATTTTCAGGGTTGCCGGAGAGACGGGCAGACCCTGAGCCACCACGCGGTCGATTTCCGACAGCAGCGCCTGCGGATCGACGACGACGCCGTTGCCGATAATGCCGATCTTGCCGCGCACGAGACCGGACGGCAGCAGGGACAGCTTGTAGACCTGATCACCCACCACCAGCGTATGGCCCGCATTGTGTCCGCCCTGAAAGCGGACGACGACGTCGGCGCGGCTGGCCAGCCAGTCAACGATCTTGCCTTTGCCCTCGTCGCCCCACTGGGCCCCGATCACGGTGACATTCGACATGACGCAGCTTCTCCGATGGTAAATGATAGGAATACAGGAGGCCACAGCCTCCGTGGAAAGGAACGGTCAGACGACCGGAACGAGTGTTCCATCCCGGCTGATGAAAGAGCAGACGAGACGACGGGCTTCTGCCTCTTCGTGTGGCTCGGCGACGAGACCTGCCACAGTGACATAACCCCTGTCACGAAGAGCGCGGCCCACGGTTTCATCCGTGCCGAACGGCAGATACACCCGCTGCGGCTGCTCCCTCCGGGGAGCCGCACGGAAGACGGCATTGGGCCGCAGGGTCAGGCCACAGGCGGGCTCATTGTCGTTGCACAGATAGCGGCCGCCCCGTCCCAGCTCTTCCTGTGAGCCAAGCGCATAGACTGAAACACAGACCCCGGTGTGGTATTTCCAGCCGCGGAACTCGACCGGATCAACCGTCACCTGACAGCCCGGCACGCGGGAGCGGATCGCCGCGGTGGACTCCATGAGACGCTCACTGAAAGCGCGAGTCTTTTCAGGCAGACTGACATCGTGCAGGGCGGCGAGCGCCTGATCCGCTTCACCGGCGGCATTGAGCAGACGGATCAGGGCGTCCGCGACCGGCCCTCCGTGTTCGGCGACGGCGGCGGCGTCCTTGCGATCAAGGGCGTGCATCAGGGCGGTTGTGGCGGCGGCCGACAGCCCAGCCTGCTCGATTAGGGAAGGGGCCAGAGGCGGCATTGTCAGGTCGAAGGAGAGATCAGTGATACCGACGCGGGCCAGAGCCTCGGCGGCGATAGCCACAACCTCGGCGTCGGCCTGCACGCTGTCGGGGCCGATCAGTTCAATTCCGGCCTGCCCGATCTGGCGTTCATTCTGTCCCGCCGTGCCATTCCCGACCAGAATGACCTGCCCTGCGTAGGAGAGGCGCAGGGGGCGGGGCGTATCATGCAGACGGGTCGCGGCGATGCGCGCGATCTGCGGCGTGATGTCCGGACGCAGGGCCATCATCCGACGTGTATCGGGGTCCATCAGGCGGAAGGCCTGATCGGCCAGCGCCGCCCCTGCCCCGCCGAGCAGCGTGTCCTCGAACTCCATCAATGGCGGCGCGACGCGCTCATAACCGTGGCTGGCGAACACGGACAGGAGCGCCTGAGTGCCGTTCGCCTCGGTCTGGGCATCGACCGCGAGGAGGTCGATGAAGCCCGGCGGCAGGAGAGCCGGAGAAGGGAGCTGATCGCAGGTCATGCTGCGCTCATATCACCGCGACGGTTCCACGTCATGTGGAGTTTCTCCTTCAGGAGCGAAGGGATGCGCCGGTGGCCTTGGCGACGGCGGCGATGACCTTCGCGGACACGGCTTCAAGCTGCGCATCCGTCAGGCTCTCGTCTTTCGGCTGAAGAACGACTTCGATACCGACCGACTTCTGACCTTCCGGCAGCTTGTCGCCTTCGTAAATGTCGAAGAGCGAAACACCGGCGATCAGGTTGCGTTCAGCGCCACGGGCCGCACGGAGGATGCTTTCCACCGCCACGTCATGCGCGGCGAGGAAGGCGAAATCGCGCCGGACCGGCTGGAATGGCGAGAGTTCCGGCGCCGACTTCTTGCGGCGCTTGGGCTCTGGGATACGATCGAGGAACACCTCGAACACCACGACAGGCGCATCGAACCCGGCATCCTGCAGAATGGACGGGTGCAGTTCACCGAAATGGGCCAGCACGTTTTTCGGTCCCTGACGAAGCACACCAGAACGGCCCGGATGGTAGTAGCCGGGCGCATCGGGCGTGGCGGTCAGGGCGTCAGCCGGTACGCCGAGCGAGGTCAGCACGTCGAGCGCATCTGCCTTGGCAGCGGCGAATGTCATCGGCATGGCGGCAAGACCCGGCTGCCGGGCCGTACGCCCGGCACGGAGACCGGCGGCGATTGTCGTCTGGCCGTCCGTGCTGAAAGCCGCTCCGATTTCACACAGCCCCAGATCGGGCCAGCCGCGCGCCGTGTTGCGGCGGGCGGCGGCGAGCAGGTTCGGCACCGGAGTCGGACGCATCTGGTCGAGATCGGCGGCGATGGGGTTCAGGAGGCGCAGGGAGTCCGGCGCATCGCCGAACTTTCTGGCTTCCTCATAAGCGATGAAGGAGAAGCCGACCGTCTCCATCAGACCGCGCGCGGTCATGACTCGACGGGCGCGGGCCAGACGGGCGCGTCCGGGTGTGAGCGCCACACCCGGCACGACCGAGCGGGTCGGCAGCGGCACGGGCCTGACCTGATCCAGCCCCTTGATGCGAAGGATTTCTTCGATCAGGTCACATTCGGGTTCGATCCGGGCGACCGCTTTTTCCAGTTCCATGCAACGGTCAGCGGAAATGTCGGAAGAGGGATCGAGGATGACCGCCTGGGCCACGTCATTGCGCCATGAGGGGACCGCAACGGTTACGCTGCCCTCATCACGAGCCTTTGTTTCGAAGCCGAGATGCTCCAGGAGGATCACGCACTCATCGGCAGGCACGTCGAGGCCGCCGAAGGACGCGACACGGTCGAAGCGCAGCTTCGCCGTGCGCTGCCAGTGCGGCTGGGCACCAGCGGACACGACCTCACTCGCCTCGCCGCCACACAGGTCCATGATCATGCGTGTCGCGGCTTCGAGGGCCATGACTGGCATAGCCTGATCGACGCCACGCTCGAAACGGTAGCGGGCATCGGAGTTGATGCCGAGACGACGGCCGGTCAGGGCGATGCGGATCGGGTCGAACAGGGCGCATTCGACGAAGACATCGGTGGTGGCGTCCGTGACCTCGGTCGCTTCGCCGCCCATGATGCCGGCGATGGACTGGACGCCCGCGCCGTCAGCGATCACGCAGTCTTCGGACGTGACGATATAGTCCTTGCCGTCGAGCGCACGGATCGTCTCGTTGCCGCCACGACAGACGGTGAGCGTGTCGCCTTTGATACGGGCGGCGTCGAAGACGTGCAGGGGACGGCCGAGGTCGATGGCGAAGAGGTTGGTGATATCGACCAGCGTGGAGATGGAACGCAGGCCGATGGCCTCCAGCCTGTCGCGCAGCCATTGCGGGCTGGGACCGTTCTTCACGCCCCGGATGGTGCGTCCAAGCACCCACGGACAGGCTTCGGTGTAAGTGTCGTCCCACTTGATCGGTGAAGGAAAAGTGCCATCGACCGTGTCGGCGAGGAACGGCTTCAGCTTGCCCAGACCGGCGGCGGCGAGGTCGCGGGCGATGCCATACACGGCCAACGCGTCACCACGGTTCGGAGTAATGGCGATTTCGACGACGGTGTCGTCGAGGCCCGCGAAGTCGGCATAGGACTGGCCGGGGAACGTATCTTCCGGCAGTTCGGCGATACCATCGGATTCCGCGCCCAGGCCGAGCTCACGGAGCGAGCAGAGCATGCCGCCGCTGGCCTCGCCACGGATATTGCCCGCCTTGATGGTGATATCGAGACCGGGAACATGAGTGCCCGGCGGAGCGAAAATGACGGAGATACCTTCGCGTGCGTTCGGCGCGCCGCAGACGACCTGCACATCCTTGAAGCCCGGACCGGCATCGACGCGGCAGACACGCAGGCGGTCGGCGTTCGGATGCTGGACGGCGGAGAGAATACGGGCTGTGAGGAACGGCGCGACGGCGGCCCCGCGCTGCTCGACGCCCTCGACCTCAAGGCCGATGCGGTTCAGGGCGGCGCAGATTTCCTCCAGCGTGGCGGAGGTTTCGAGATGGTCTTGGAGCCAGGACAGGGTGAACTTCATGGATCAGACTCCCTCGTGCAGCAGGGCGGGTGCGAGTGGATCGGTCCCGTAATGGGTGAGCCAGCGGACATCGCTCTCATAGAATGAGCGGAGATCGGGGATGCCGTTCTTGAGCATGGAGAGACGCTCGATGCCCATGCCGAACGCGAAACCCTGCCACTCCTCGGGGTTCAGGCCACAATTGGCCAGCACGCGCGGGTGGACCATACCGGCTCCGAGAACTTCCAGCCAGTCTTCCCCTGCCCCGATCTCGCCGGTTTTGCGGGACCAGCCGATATCGACCTCCATGGAAGGTTCTGTGAAGGGGAAATAGGAAGCACGGAACCGCACGGGCAGATCGGGCTTGCCAAAGAAGACGCGCAGGAACTCGATCAGAGTGCCTTTCAGGTGGCCAAGGGTGATGCCCTGATCGATGACCAGTCCTTCGCACTGATGGAACATCGGTGAGTGAGTGGCGTCGTGGTCGGCGCGGTAGGTACGGCCCGGCGCGATGATCCGGATCGGCGGTTTCTCGCCGAGCATTGTGCGGATCTGTACGCCGGAGGTCTGGGTGCGCAGGACGCGGTTCCGGCCATCGCCTTCCGGTGGCAGGTAGAAGGTGTCGTGATCGGTGCGGGCGGCGTGGTGTTCCGGCGTGTTGAGCGCGGAGAAATTGTGCCAGTCGGTTTCGATGTCCGGCCCTTCGGCGACGGTGAAGCCCATCGCACCGAAGATGGCGGTGATTTCCTCGACCGCCTGACTGACGGGATGGAGCCCGCCGAGAGCGGCTTCGACGACCGGCACGGAGATATCAACCCGTTCGGCGGCGAGGCGTGCGTCAAGTGCGGCAGCCTCGATCTCCCGACCACGATCTTCGATGGCGCGGGTCAGTTCATCACGGAGACGATTAAGCTGGGCACCACGCACCTTCCGCTCTTCGGCGTCCATCCCTCCGAGTTGTTTGAGCAGTCCCGTCAGACGGCCGGATTTTCCGAGAAACGAGACGCGGATGGCATCCCAGCCACGCTGGTCGGTGGCTTCAGCGAGGGCCGCGAGGCAGTCCTGCCGGAGTGTATCAACATCGTCGCTCATGTGACCTCGCCGCGTCTCATGCCCCTGGATTGCGGGGCGGAACTGTTTGCTCAAGGCGCGGATAGCCGCTTTGGCCGGTTGAGAAAAGCCCGGAGAGCAGAAAACCGGGGAATGCGGGTATGTCCCGGTGAGGCGCGGCAAGTAGAGACACGTTAATATCTGCGTCATTCCAGCCTGCCGCATTTTCATATGCGCAAGATTTATTCATTGCACTCTGTCTTCATCAGTCGAGATAAAATGACATTTCCATATTCGAAGATTTTCAACGCTTCGCGGGGCGGATACGCCTGCCTGCATCACTACCTTGCTCCATTGCCATGGTTTGTTTTTCTTCTGACGACAGCCACGTCCAGCGCCTACGCCGACAGCACCCTTCAGGTCACGCAGATCAATGGAAGCGCCGTTGTAACCGGCACTGGAAAAACTCTTGCACAGCTTGCAAGTACCACACAGAAAAATACGAACTCTCTGGCC
Source organism: Acetobacter sp. (assembly GCF_022483985.1). Taxonomy (NCBI): domain Bacteria; kingdom Pseudomonadati; phylum Pseudomonadota; class Alphaproteobacteria; order Acetobacterales; family Acetobacteraceae; genus Acetobacter; species Acetobacter sp. The sequence goes on from NZ_JAKVME010000001.1 coordinate 2,305,232, forward strand.
TCCACGACGTCAACCGCAAGTTCCGCCTATTCTCTGGCAGTCGGAGCAATCCAGACATCACTGATGGGGGTCGCGGGCGGTCTGGCCGTGCTGGATTCAAGCGGCAACGTCACGTCTCCGGTTTCCACAACCGCGGCAACGGCCAGTGATTACTCCACAGTTGGCTGGAATGATCCGGTCACATGGACCACCAATTCCGGATCAGCCACCCAGTACGGCAATCCGAAAATCGCCTTCAATCATCGCTGGACAATGGGATATGACTCCTCCGGCAATGGTTATGTGGATGACTATATGCCGCCCAACCATCTGCGTCTGGGCGGTTCGCAGGAATTCGATGGGGTGCCGCTTTTTGTGCATAACATTCCCTACTCCGGCGGCAATATGGGCATTGTCGAAGGCGTTTTCATGCAGTCGGAAAACATGCGTGGATCCATTGCCGGCGTTGGACCCAGTTATGCCAGCGGCGCAGCGGCTTACGACAACTATGACGCTGTCGCCCGCTATACATACGCGGGGCCCAGTTCGCCTGTTTTCACTACCACAGGCAGCGCCATCACTGCGCCTGACGGATTAACCCATATCCCAACATTCTATAACTGGGGCGCGACTTTTTCCAATCCTCTTCCACAGCAATGGTCTGACTGGATTAAATCGCATAATCATGCCCGCATGATGACCAATGAAATCGGCGTCAATCCTTCCAGTTATAAAAATGCAACTTTTGTCGCTGAACTAACGGGATATGCGACAAATGCGTCAGGTCTCGTCACCAATGTTCAGACCGATGGGTGGCGGATTTTCAATCAGACACAGAACTTTCCCAATACTGACACCAGCACGGAAACACCGGGAACGACCTCGCTGGACGGCACCACGCCCGCTATTGACACGGTCTGGTCAGACTTCTCCGATCCGGCGATCATGTTCGGGGTTTACACAAAAGCCTTTGATAATAACGTCATCTGCTATCTTCCCGGCCCAACCCCACACGCATCTCCGGGAGACATCAACGACCCCACAGGAAAAATAAACAATCAGGTTCGTAGCTGTGAAGGTATTGAATATGATCTCTGGAATGACGATACGTCCGGAGAAACCGCCTATATGCAAGGCATTACCGTTGCTTACAGCGGCACGACCTCTCCAAGCCCAGATAGCTACGACATGAATCTGGCCGGAGGCAATGCAAACACTCTCGTCCTTTCAGGCGAATGGTATTCGATGAATGTCGCCTCACACTCCTTTGCCTCCGCAGGGTATGGTGGCCCCGCTTATAGCAAAGGCTCCCAGAAGGTTGTCGCAGATTTTGCACAGTCGAATAGACCCGGATGGGATG